>NZ_CP096670.1:4050000-4362500 GCF_023238625.1 Agarivorans sp. TSD2052 | reverse complement strand
TTAGACCCGAAACCCGGTGATCTAGCCATGGGCAGGTTGAAGATTGGGTAACACCAATTGGAGGACCGAACCGACTAATGTTGAAAAATTAGCGGATGACTTGTGGCTGGGGGTGAAAGGCCAATCAAACCGGGAGATAGCTGGTTCTCCTCGAAAGCTATTTAGGTAGCGCCTCGGATGAATACTAGTGGGGGTAGAGCACTGTTAAGGCTAGGGGGTCATCCCGACTTACCAACCCTTTGCAAACTCCGAATACCACTAAGTACTATCCGGGAGACACACGGCGGGTGCTAACGTCCGTCGTGGAAAGGGAAACAACCCAGACCGTCAGCTAAGGTCCCAAAGTCATAGCTAAGTGGGAAACGATGTGGGAAGGCTTAGACAGCCAGGATGTTGGCTTAGAAGCAGCCATCATTTAAAGAAAGCGTAATAGCTCACTGGTCGAGTCGGCCTGCGCGGAAGATGTAACGGGGCTAAGCTATGCACCGAAGCTACGGGTACTTACTTTGGTAAGTGCGGTAGAGGAGCGTTCTGTAAGCCGTTGAAGGTGAATCGTAAGGTTTGCTGGAGGTATCAGAAGTGCGAATGTTGACATGAGTAACGATAAAGGGGGTGAAAAGCCCCCTCGCCGAAAGACCAAGGTTTCCTGTTCAATGTTAATCAGAGCAGGGTGAGTCGGCCCCTAAGGCGAGACTGAAAAGTGTAGTCGATGGGAAACAGGTTAATATTCCTGTACTTCGTATAATTGCGATGGGAGGACGGAGAAGGCTAGGCCAGCATGGTGATGGTTATCCATGTTTAAGGTTGTAGGCTGGACACTTAGGAAAATCCGGGTGTCTAAGGCTGAGAATTGATGACGAGTGTCTACGGACATGAAGTGGTTGATGCCCTGCTTCCAGGAAAAGTCTCTAAGCTTCAGATTATACGAAACCGTACCCCAAACCGACACAGGTGGTTGGGTAGAGAATACCAAGGCGCTTGAGAGAACTCGGGTGAAGGAACTAGGCAAAATGGTACCGTAACTTCGGGAGAAGGTACGCTCCCGACGGTGATGAGACTTGCTCTCTAAGCTGTTGGGAGTCGCAGATACCAGTTGGCTGCAACTGTTTATTAAAAACACAGCACTGTGCTAAATCGAAAGATGACGTATACGGTGTGACGCCTGCCCGGTGCCGGAAGGTTAATTGATGTGGTTAGCGCAAGCGAAGCTATTGATCGAAGCCCCGGTAAACGGCGGCCGTAACTATAACGGTCCTAAGGTAGCGAAATTCCTTGTCGGGTAAGTTCCGACCTGCACGAATGGCGTAATGATGGCCAAGCTGTCTCCACCCGAGACTCAGTGAAATTGAAATTGCCGTGAAGATGCGGTGTACCCGCGGCTAGACGGAAAGACCCCGTGAACCTTTACTACAGCTTGACACTGAACATTGACCCTACATGTGTAGGATAGGTGGGAGGCTTTGAAGCGTTGTCGCTAGATGATGTGGAGCCGACCTTGAAATACCACCCTTGTAGTGTTGATGTTCTAACGTTGGTCCCTTATCGGGATTGCGGACAGTGTCTGGTGGGTAGTTTGACTGGGGCGGTCTCCTCCCAAAGAGTAACGGAGGAGCACGAAGGTTGGCTAAGTACGGTCGGACATCGTACGGTTAGTGCAATGGCATAAGCCAGCTTAACTGCGAGACAGACACGTCGAGCAGGTACGAAAGTAGGTCATAGTGATCCGGTGGTTCTGTATGGAAGGGCCATCGCTCAACGGATAAAAGGTACTCCGGGGATAACAGGCTGATACCGCCCAAGAGTTCATATCGACGGCGGTGTTTGGCACCTCGATGTCGGCTCATCACATCCTGGGGCTGAAGTCGGTCCCAAGGGTATGGCTGTTCGCCATTTAAAGTGGTACGCGAGCTGGGTTTAGAACGTCGTGAGACAGTTCGGTCCCTATCTGCCGTGGGCGTTTGAGAATTGAAAGGAGCTGCTCCTAGTACGAGAGGACCGGAGTGGACGAACCGCTGGTGTTTGGGTTGTTATGCCAATAGCATTGCCCAGTAGCTACGTTCGGAACTGATAACCGCTGAAAGCATCTAAGCGGGAAGCAGGCCTTGAGATTAATTCTCACTAGGACTTTAAGTCCTCTGAAGGGCCGTTGGAGACTACAACGTTGATAGGCAAGGTGTGTAAGTGCTGTGAGGCATTGAGCTAACTTGTACTAATTACCCGTGAGGCTTAACCATACAACACCCAAGTGGTGTTGCTTATAGACATCTTATTTTTTATGACCAAGAGTACTTGTTATACTCGTGGGATGTTTTCAGCTTTTTCGAATGTTAAAGACAACAAGTTTTTGCCTGGTGGCAATAGCGTTGTGGACCCACCTGAACCCATGCCGAACTCAGAAGTGAAACGCAACTGCGCCGATGATAGTGTGGGGTCTCCCCATGTGAAAGTAGGTCACTGCCAGGCGCCTATTTAGAGAAAGCCTATCCTAACGGATAGGCTTTTTTTATGCCTGAGATTTAGTCGCAGGCTTTTAGTCACCGGCTACCATGCTGAGCTGATGGCCATGGATAGCCATGGGTAAGCATGCTTTTTCAGGCTGAAGAGAAAGCCGCTATGCTGCGCACCTGTTCCACTGCCAGAGTCTATTTAGAGAACGCCTATCCTAAGGGATAGGCTTTTTTATGCCCGAAATGTAGTCACAGGCTACCATGCTGAGTCGATAGCCATAGATAGCCATGGGTAAGCATGCTTTTTCAGGCTGAAGAGAAAGCCGCTATGCTGCGCACCTGTTCCACTGCCAGAGTCTATTTAGAGAACGCCTATCCTAAGGGATAGGCTTTTTTATGCCTGATATTTAGTCATAGGCTTTTAGTCACAGGCTACTACGCTGAGCCGATAGCTATGGTTAGGCATGTGACAGTCGTCAGATAAACCGCCAGGCACCTATTTAGAGAAGGCCTACCCTAAGGGATAGGCTTTTTTTATGCCTGAGATGTAGTCACAGCCTACCAAGGTGATAGCTGATTTACATGATCACTATTCTGCCTTGCTCTAAATGTTGCTTACAGTGCCAATTAAATGACCTTCTTTGAATAGAGCGAGTGCTTATTGCGACATGGAGAAGCGCCAATGAGATGAAGAGCCTTAGCTGTATGCCGCTAAATATTACTGCGAAGGGGACTCCGTTTCGCTGTGAAATGCGGGAGGATTCAACCATATTTGTATTACTAATGGTTGCTGTTGATAGGCATTAATCGCGCGTAGGCGGATCTTTTCCGCTTTTTGTAGAGTGATAGGCTAGTTTTTTCCATCTTGCGGCAATCTTTGCCTAAACAATACCGTTTATCATACAAAGTTTATTGATTAACATTAAATAATTCCTATCGGCTTCTCGTGGTCAAAATTTAGTGATTTAAGTAAAAACGGTATGAAGCACCGCATTTTATCTATTTAGTGGCATTTAATTTGCAGTATAGATTTTTTGTAGCGAAATATCTCGAGTGGTGACGGGTTGTTGTCGCTGGTAGTCATTTTTGACAATTAGAGTCTCGAAAAGAGGGGTTTTTATTGGCATTAATGGCATTTGCCTTGCAATTTATAGATGAAGTCTGACTTAGAAACCTAACTATTATAAAAAGTTCTAAGCATCAAGCTAAATAATACAAATGTAATAAACGGAACTAACGTGATTAGGAATAGAGCTATGTTTACCAGAATTGCCGGGGTGTGTAGTATTTTATTATTGTCTGCGTGCTCGACAATAAGTGATACGGTTGAAAAAGCTGCTGACGGAGTGCAAGAACGAGAAGATCGTTCACAGCGTCAAGTTACAGTGAGCACTGATCGGCGTTCGCCAATCCCTGATGACCCCTATTATGCGCCTATTGAACCCAGCCCAGCAGCAGATCCGGTGATTGTTACTGGTTCAATGTTTAATAGTAATACGTCAACTAGCTTATATAGTTACACCCCGCCCTTTGCATTGGGCGATACCATCACAATCATGTTGGACGAAGAAGCCACAGCGACCAAATCAGCAAGTTCAACCTTGGCTAAAGACAACAGTTACAAACTGGATCCAATTACTGTGCCTGGTGGCAATATGACGATAAATGGTAAAACGGTAGAGTTAGAACTGAGTCAAACGCAAGATTTTGATGGTTCGTCAGATGCCAACCAACGACATCGTTTATCTGGCAGAATTACCGTGTCGGTAGTAGATATCCTGAATAACGGCAATTTGGTGGTGAGGGGAGAAAAGTGGCTAGTAATCAACAATGGTAAAGAATATATGCGCTTTACTGGGATTGTTCGCCCGCTAGATGTTAGTGAAAACAACTCGATTGGTTCATACCAAGTAGCTGATGCCCGAATAGAGTTTAGTGGCACTGGGGACCACGCAGACGTGCAAACTCAAGGCTGGTTATCTTCATTTCTAGGCGGAAGCTTATGGCCGCTATAGGGCGAATGCTATGTCATTGTTAATACGCGCAGGCTTAACGTTAGTATTGCTGTTAGGGGCGGTTTGTCCGAGTTATGCGGTTTGGTTTGAAGGTGAAGGGCAAGCCAAAATTCGAGATGGCCAAGTAGATGTAGCTCGACAGCAAGCCATCAAGGATGCGTTGCTTACACTCATGTATCGCGGTGGTGCCAGTGTCAAATCGCTACAAGTCGTCAAGTCGGGAGTGTTAGAAACCGATGAGCTAACGGTTCGCACAAACGGTGAAGTGTATGACATGAAGCTGTTGGTGGAGACGATAAACGAGGACCAAATTACAGTTAAGGTAGCGGCAGACATATTTCCATTAAATAGCTGTGAAAAAGACAGCTATGCCAAAACGCTGTTTGTCGGCCCTTTTCAGCTGCAAAAACGAGAGCACGCCCAATTGGGTGGCATTTATAGAACTCCTGAAGAGGTGTCGCAACGCTTATTTTATCGCTTTAAGAACAAAAGTAAACGTATCGACGCCCGCCACTTAATGACTCGACAAATTGCTTTTGACGGTCGTTATTCTAATGATATTGAGCCACAAATGCTAAAGGTAGCGCGCAGCTTATCCTCGCAATACGACGTGCAGTACATCTTGTTCGGTAAAATAATCGATATGTCTAGTTACAACGAAACGACCTCCAATTTATTGGGTATAAATAGCACGGTCAAGCAACGTAACTTTCAGCTTAGGTTATATGTTATCGATGGCATCAATGGCGAAACTATTTTGCGTAAAAGCTACGGTTCTAATCGAGAGTGGCCCTTTGATGTCACCATGAAATTAGACGTAACCGGAGAAACTTTTTGGTCGTCGGATTATGGAAAACTTATTGATTCCTATATTGATCAGTCAGTTGTCGATGTAGAGGACGCACTCTACTGTCGTCAAAGCCTCGCTAAGGTGGTCGGCCTTTATAACGACCAAGTAGTGATTAATATTGGTCAGACAAACGGTGTGAGAAAAGGTGACAAGTTTGAATTAGTTCGCCAACAATATCTAATGCATCTTGATGGCGGCTTGCGAGGCCCAATTTTTAATGCTGATGATACGCAACTTACCGTGGTATCGGTTCAATCTGATCGCTCAGTATTAAGAACAGAACGATTTTCAGATATGGCCAATATTCAAATTAGGGATGTCTTAGTCGCTGTTAGCGATGACCCCTTTGCGCTAACAGATAACGCTAATTAATCATTTATAAGGAATACTCAATGACCACTTCTTATGGGTCTGCTCAATTACAAACAAACGATGTGGCTTATAAACCAAATTTACTTAAAGTGAATGAACCGCAAGTGACCCCTAGTGCTGGCTTTGGTGAAAAGCTTCAAAGTGCCCTATTGTCTGATGCCCCCGAACCATCCTCTGTGGCTGGCACCGTTGGTGACCAAGTAACCGACTTGAGTGGTGGCTCCGATATTTTGGATGTAGCCCCTGCAGCTATGGATATAGGCGTAAGTTTGGCGTCTGGTAACCCGGTAGCCGCGGGATTGGCAGGGGCTGATTTATTACAAAGTGTGCTCAAGGCTGATATTGAGGCGCAGTTTACGGATTTGGGGCAAGGCATTGCCGCCGCTCTGGTGGCGGGTTTATCTGGCGATCCTAGCGCAACAGCAGTACTACCAAGTGCTGAAGAGTTAGCTGAGCAGGCGGCATTGGCCAGTGCAGACATTGTTGCAAATGGCAGTCAACAAGTCGCGAATGCTAGCAACAACGCTTTAGGCAATATCGGCACGAGTCAAGAGGGTAAGTCGACACCGACTAAAGGAACCATTCCCAAGGCATTTTTAGACAATACTTCTGTAGCTAAAGAGGAACCTTTGCTTAACCAGCAGGAAAATAGCTAAGCGGCTATATTTATTGTCGACGCTGTAAAAAAAGTGGCGTTATTGGTTAAGACGCCTTCGGCCCTTTTGTTTGCGACTTCCCAATATCTTGTTTTGTGCTTAAAGTTAACGCCGTGGTGATTAAACTCAGAGCTAAATGTTATATTCTGTAGATGTCGCATATTATTAAACATGTTGTTTATTCGATGTAAGGGACTCTATGAAGACTGGGATTGCTGTAGTTGTGTCACTCATACTTTTTGGCTGTGGTGGCGGAGGAGATAGTTCGGTGGTGGATAACCGCCCCGTATACTCAGTGAGTGGCAGTGCCATCGTATTAACCAATACGGTCATTGATAGCGATGTGAATGATGTTAATGGCCCTTATGCTTCAAACAATCAGGTTACTAGTGCCCAGGAATTACCGCCTATTGCTGTAGTCAGTGGTTATTTAACCAGCCATGCAACCCAAGTGAGCGGTGACCGCTTTGCCACTGCGAGTGATTATATTGATATTTATAAGGTGGATTTACAGGCCGGTCAGCGTTTGTTCTTAGAAATTGCAGATTGGGAGAGTGGTAAAACTAATAGCGACTTTGATCTCAGCTTGTATAAGGTCAGTGATGAGAGTGAAGTGGCCAGCTCTATTGGTATAAATAAAACCGAACTGATTGATGTAGAAACCACAGACAGCTATTACATTGTAGTTGACGCTTATACGGGGGGAGGCCAAACCTTATCTCGTGGTAATTATACCTTGCGTTTGATTGGACAAAACCAGTTAATCACCACTCATAGTCAGCATTTCAGCACGCAGCAAGATTTTGTCATTGACGAAATGGTGGTCAACCATAGCGCTGCACAAGCCAGAACGATGGATGCCAATCAGTACGGTTTATCGCGCGTGAGTGGCAGTGCAAAGATGAGCCTGTATCGCAACGAACAGCCGCTCGCGGCTGTCGCCGGTAGTGCGAGGTCTGCCTTAAAGGGCGGCGTTCAGTCCAATGAGTATGCAGCCAAGAAACGTACTCTGCAGACAATTAAGCTGTTGGCTTATCAAATGGGTATCGACAGTGTATCGCCCAACTTCCTTTATCAAGCAACGGCTTTATCCAATGATGCCTTAGTTGAGCGTCAGTGGCATTACCAACAAATAAACCTTGAGGCTGGCTGGCAAGCCATGCAGGGGCAAACATTAAATGATGTGGTGGTTGCGGTTCTTGATACCGGAATGTTTCAAAGTCACCCTGATTTGAATGCACAACTTACCGGTGACGGTATCGATTTTATATCCTATGACAGCATTTCTCTGGATGGCGATGGCATCGATACTAACCCAGAAGACCCTGGCGACCAGAGTGGTCCAAACGGCACGTCCTCTTGGCATGGTACCCATGTTGCCGGCACCATCGCGGCTCAGACTAACAATAATCTCGGTGTTGCAGGGGTAGCACCAAATGCAAAAATTATGAACTTACGCGTATTGGGATATGGCGGAGGAACAACCTATGACATTTCTCAAGCCATTTTATACGCAGCGGGCTTAGAGAACGCCTCGGGCTTATTGCCAGATAAAACCGCGAGTATTATTAATATGAGCCTTGGAGGCTCCGGCTATGACTCAACATTTAACCAAGCAGTGCAAGATGCGGTAGCCCAAGGCTTGATTGTGGTGGCTGCTGCGGGTAACGAAAGTACTTCTAGCGCCTCTTATCCCGCGGCTTTCGACAATGTGATTGGGGTGAGTGCGGTTGATGCTCAAAAACAAATTACCAGCTATTCAAATTACGGCTCTTATATTGATATTGCGGCTCCAGGTGGAAATAGTAGTGTCGATTTAGACGGTGACGGTTATGGCGATGGCGTATATAGCACTTATGTTAATGAAAACGGTTCTAGTGTTAGTGCTAGCTACCAATATTTAAATGGGACCAGTATGGCGGCACCACATGTTGCCGGTGTGCTTGCTTTGATGAAGCAATTGAATCCAGATTTAGATAGCAGCGAGTTTTTTCGCTTATTAACCAATGGCTTTTTGAGTGACGATCTGGGCGCAGCAGGCAAAGATTCACTATATGGTTACGGCCTGATCAATGCCGAGAAAGCGGTACAAAGTCAAATAGGCGTTAACGATCCTGACCGCAGCTACCTTAGCTTGAGCGCCAGTCAAATTAGTTTAAGCGCCTTAGAAAGTGAAGCGAGTTTTAGTATGCAGTTAGTGGGGGCTGCGCCGATCAGCATTGTTGATATAGCTCAAGAGGCAGACTGGCTCGAGCTTGACGCGAGTGCAACCGATGGTAATGGCTTAGGTACTTATAGTGTTGTCGTTGACCGAGCAGGACTAAGTGATGGCAATTACAGCACCAGCATTACTTTAACGGGTTCAGATGGTAGCGAGCACAAAGTGGCAATCTCGATGACAGTGGTCACTGAAGAAGCTGGTGATAGTGGTTTAGTGTACGCGCTGCTGATAGACCCTAACACTGGAAATACCATTTATAGCCAGCAGTTATTGATGAATGATGGCGTGTTTCAGTTTGCTTTTGCCGAGGTAGCTGAAGCAGATTATCGATTATACGTTAGTAGCGATAACGATAACGATTTTGTGGTTTGTGATGAAGGTGAATTATGTGGTGCCTATCCGGTGCGCAATGATATTAACCTAATACAAGTAAATCAGAATATATCTGGCTTGAGCTTAGATATTGAACCGATAACAACTGAAGACCTAAGCAGCCTATCGCAAAGCTTACTTTTGAAGGTAAAGTGAGCTTAGAACAAAGCCGCTTAGATCATTGTGATTAAGCGGTTAAAGCTATTCATGCCGGTAGATAACTTACCGGCTGATGGACTGAGACATCGTTATTGCTGGCTGTTAATCCATAAATTGACGCCATAGAGGAATAAATGTAGTCCAAACAACATGCCAATTAGCCAAGAAAAACCATTCGCTCCGGCCAGAATGACTGCGATACCTAAGCCAATACTGAGCAAATAGCGTAATTTTAACCAAAGTTTATTACCCATGGTGGATTTGAGCGCTTTAAACCCGACAGCACCATTTATTATTAAGCCGCCGCCAAGGCATAAAGCCGCTAATCCGAGAGTAATGCCAGGAAATAAACTGAGCATCAACCCGACGACTAAAAATAGCCAGTAACTACTAGGGTCGGTGCGAGGGCCGCCAAGTTGTTGCAGTGTTCGGTTAAACCAAAGCCCTAATATTGCGTAGAACAAAATGGATAAACCTAAAATAACCGCACTGAAAGTACCGACATAATAAGCTAACAACATAGCTGCAATGCCAATGATGATATGTAACACCGCGACCTTTTTTATTTGACTCGTAATGTGGGCGGAGGTATTTAAACTAACCATGTGGGGATGTCCTAATATCAAAAAAAAAAGTTGACTATAAATGAGTGTAACTAACTCAAGTCATTTCCCAGTGATTTTATTTACGGCAAATTAAAATCTTCAGAAGGTAAAATAATAGTGTGCCATGCAGCTAAAATACCGATCTAGTTCAATTAGTTGAAATCTTAAGAGTGAGTTATATTGGTTATAAGGGCTTAGCAAAGGCATACTACAATAGTACTACTGCCTATGTTGACCTGCCGCAGTCTGACCTATTTGAAGTGAAGGAGAGTTAATGCTGGAGTTGAAATGTTTACGTTTATCGCAAGATAAACTGGCCGCATTAATTGAAATCACACCGCAAGAGGCCCATGTTAGCGAATCCGACATCAGGGCACTCATTCTTCGCTCTGATTATAGTCATTACTTTTTTGATGACGAAGCTATCGCTGACGCAGTGGCTAAATTTGCAGAATTAAGAGAGTCTCCTGAGCTCATTGAACAATGGGGCCAAACTTTTGTAAAACTGGCCAATATCCGCAATGCAGAAATCACGTTAGATGTCTCAGAAGATAAAATGGTGGCAAGGGCCACGATTACTGGTGCCTATGGGGGAAAAGCGATTTCTCAAGGCGATCTAGTTAATGCGATGAAAGAAGCTGGTGTTATTTTTGGTCTGCAGAAAAAACGTGCATTATCCTTGCTGAGTCTGGCTAAAGATATTCAACCCGGTGAAAAAATCAAGAAGGTTGTTGCCTTGGGGCGTAAACCGATAGATGGTGAAGATAGCCGTTTTGAACGTTTTGTTGCCACCCCAAAAGAGCGTTTGTTAAAACCCAAAGAAACTGACGATGGTCGGGTGGATATGCGCGACCTCGGTAATTTGGAAACGGTAGAACCTGATACAGAATTGATGCGCCGTCATCCTCATACTTTTGGTCATGAAGGAAAGGATGTACTGGGAGAGCCGCTCCCTTTTAAGCAAGGGCATGAGATACCGTTTACGGTAGGTGAAGGAACCACTATCTCTGCAGACGATGCCAATTTGCTGCTGGCCGCTCGCACCGGTTTACCTTTAGAAATTGAAAATGGCATGAAGGTTGACGACGTATTGTCGATTAAGAATGTAGACGTCACCAATGGCCATGTTGATTTTGCCGGTAGTGTATTGATTAAAGGCAACATTGGCGATGGCATGAAGGTCAAGGCAACCGGCGACATTCATGTTAATGGCTTTGTTGAGTCTGCTGATATTAGCGCTGGTGGCGATATTGTCATCGGCAAAGGTGTGATTGGCCACCGACTGATGGAAGGTGATGACAATTACTCTTGCTCGGTGAGTGCTGCAGGGGAGCTGCACGCCACTTTTGTCCAGTATTCTAAAATTACTGCGGGAAAAGACGTCACTATTACCAGTCAATTGCTGCATAGTAAAATTGAAACTGATGGCAAAGTAACGGTTAGTGACGCGAGTGGTTTACGTGGCACCTTGGTCGGTGGCTCTATTAATGCTGGCGGAGAGATAAGCGCTGTTGTATTAGGTGCAACAGCCGGCACTGCTACTCAATTAACCATATCTGGCGATTTTGATGATATTCAAGAAGAGCGGCGCTCATTGAATGGCATTAAGCATAACTTGCATGAAAAATTGAGTAAGGTGCTTGATGCGCAAATGAAACTCAGTAGTACTAAACAACAAGACCGCGAAGAAGGCACTGCCGAAAAACTAGCGGCAACCTTACACCATACTCGACAAGAGCTGGTGCAAATCGATTTCGCTCTAGATTACAACCAGCAAATGGAAGAACAGTTTTTTGCTAATGCAAAATTAACCGTTAGAAAGGAGCTTCATCCTAATGTTAGGTTGGATATTGTGGGTCAAAAGCTATTCACCAATAGAGAGTATGGGCCGACGCAAACCCAATATGAAAATGGGAAAATCAGCTTTACGCCGCTAAAGCCGGGAAGTTAGTAAATGGCTTGTTAGCGGCCTTTCAGATTAACTAAGGGTGATGTTTAAAGAGGCGAGAACAATGAATTGGCAATCGATTGCTAAGCAGTCCTTGGGTTTTTTCCCTACCCCTCTACACCTTCTTCCGGCTCTATCTAGTCAATTAGCTGGGCCTCAAATCTATATAAAACGGGATGATCTAAGCGGTTTAGCTCTAGGTGGAAATAAAGTGAGGAAGCTAGAGTTTTTGCTAGGTGATGCCTTAAGGCAACAGGCCAACTGTATTATTACCGCTGGCGCTGCTCAATCCAATCATTGCCGTCAAACTGCTGCTGCCGCAGCCAAGCTTAACTTACCTTGTTTTTTGCTGTTAGGTGGCAATGCGCCATCTGAAGCTCAGGGAAATGTATTGCTCGACAAATTGTTTGGTGCGCAGATTAGGTGGGCCGGTGAGCAGCGCAAAGGCGAAGGCATTGATGTGCTTGAGCAGCAATTACGATCCGAAGGATTAAACCCTTACGTTGTGCCTTATGGAGGATCTGACGCTGTAGGTTGTTTGGGTTTTGCCGCGGCTTTAGAAGAATTATTACAACAACAGTCCGACGTGGATGAAATTATCTTCGCCTCCAGTTCAGGGGCTAGCCACGCCGGCTTAATGTTGGCTAAGCGCTATTTGCAGTCAACGATTAAACTGCGCGGTATTAATATTGATAAAGCTAATCATGCCGAGCAATCTTTTAATCAACGGATCGCTAATTTGGCTTCAGCTTCGGCCTTGCGCTTTGGTCTCAAGGAAGCGTTCGCGGCTGACGAGGTATGCTTAGATGATGCCTATTTAGGGGAAGGCTACGGGATACTTGGAGATGCAGAACGTGAAGCCATCATGTTGTTAGCGCAAACCGAAGGGATTTTATTAGACCCAGTCTATACCGCTAAAGCTATGGTGGGTTTAATTGCGCGAGTTCGCCAAGGTTGCTATTCCCCCCAACAAAAAATACTGTTTTGGCATACTGGCGGTGCGCCAGCATTATTTGCTTATTCCCAGCAATTACTCAGCTAATCCTGAGGCCTTGACTATGCTTTAAGTAGTCAACGAAAGCTTCAATGAGAATTATTATGGAATCTGGCATTCATAGCCTTAGTGATTTATTTCAGCAATTGGGCTTAGATCCATCTATTAATGGAATAGCTCAATTTGTTGCCGAACATGCGCCTATTCCCGCGGATGTTTTGTTGCATCAAGCAAGTTTTTGGAATGCGAATCAAGCTGAGTTTTTAGCTGAGTCGGTAGCGCAAGATGCTGATTGGTCAGAGTTAGTCGATCAGCTGGACATAATGCTACGTTGAAGGTTTGTCTGCCGTAATTGGGTCTTGTTCTAACAGATCCAAAGCATGTGCTAGCGTGTTGGCAAAATCGTAACTGTTTTGGCTGGATAGATGAGCGGGCACTGTTCCATTAACATAGCGAACTTGAGCTACAGCCTTAACCTTATCGGTGGCCCTATGTGTTATCGCTTGATTCAATTTCAATCCTTTTTTCATCGAATAGACATCTTTACACTTCGCTACCATAATGCTCTATAGCATACTTAATCATCGCTACGCTACTATCAAGGTCTAGCTTGCGGCGGATCTTTAAAGTGTGAGTTTCAACGGTTCTAATACTGATAGATAAGCTATCGGCTATTTTTTTGTTACCACTGCCTGTGGCCAATAAACGCAGTACTTGCTGTTCACGTTTGGTCAAATGAGCGTTTGTTTGCTGGGCTTCATTATCAAACAAAAGTTTAGACACTCCGGCACTAATGTAGTGGCCACCGTTCGCTATCGCTTCTAACGCGCTGATTAATTCACTTGAAGCAATATCTTTTAACAAGTAGCCTTTCGCGCCGTTACGCATAGCGTTTTGCACGTACTCTTTGTTGTCATGCATACTGAGCATGACAACTTTACTGGAAGGGCTTTGCGTCGCTAAAGATTCCAAAAGCTGAATCCCATTTAGCTTCGGCATATTTATATCTGTCAATACGATATCAGGGTTGAGCGCGATTGCTAAATTGAGTGCTTGTTCACCATCGGCTGCAGTGCCTACCACTACAAAGCCAGGATGGGCTTCTAGGCGCATTTTTAAACCATCTTGTACCAGCGGATGATCATCAACCAATAAAATAGAAGTCATGCTGTTTGCTCTTGTGAAGAAGGGGCCTGTGTTGGTGTTTCTATCAGTGGCACTTTAATGGTAATGAAGGTTCCCTCACCAAGTTGACTATCGACCTCTACATGACCATCAATGTGGGCGATTCGCTCGAATATGTTCTTCAGTCCAAGTCCGCTGCTGGCTAACTCTGGGCGCCTGGTCAGTTCTTTAATTGAATGCCTACGCACTTTTTTACCTTTTTCAAAACCACAACCATTGTCTCTAATTTGCATCGTAAGCAGCTTTCCCTGATGACTTAATACAATGTCTACAGTATCAGCATTCGCATGTTTTTCTACATTTTGTAATGCTTCCTGAGTGATTCGGTAAAGGGTGGTTTCTACAGTCGAAGGAATATTCAAACCTTCAATGTCGCACTCTAAAAAAACATCAATATGGGTGCGCATTTCAAATTCTTGGCAAAAGCTTGCTAAGGCTGCGGCTAGCCCTAGGTCATCTAATACACTAGGGCGCAAGTCCTTTGATATACGTCTGATTTCGCCAATTGCTTCGTTAATGGTGTTGAGTCCCTGATTAAGGCTAGCGCTAACACTGGCGGGGGTATTGTTACATTCAGTAGCACTTTCTAAGCGGTATTTAATTGAAACTAATAATTGATTAATACCATCGTGTAACTCGCGAGATACTCGCTGTCGTTCTTGTTCTTGTGAATCGATAATGCGTTGGGTAAGTGCCTTCAGTTTCTTGTCGGCCAACTTATGCTCGGATATATTCAGTGATGCCCCTAAAAACGCGATAACCACGCCTGAAACAGTGGTTATCACAAACAGCCAAATAAAGTTGCGATTAATATTTTGTTCAGTTTGTGCTTCTAGCTTTGCTAACTCAAGATCTACATCGTCTAGGTATACCCCGGTGCCAAACATCCACTGCCATTTATCTAACATGACCACATAGCCGAGTTTTTTTACTCGATTGCCAGTGCTGGGTTTTTCCCATAGGTAATTACTAAAACCTCCTCCTGCTTTAGCTTGAGCAATCAGGTCTTGAATTAAGTAAGTGCCTTCAGAATCTTTAAAATCCCACAAGTTTTGCCCAACTAGCTCTGGTTGAATGGGGTGGACTAAATTAACGCCTTTCAAGGTATACGCAAAAAAGTAGCCATCGTCGGCAAAACGTAAACGATTAAGTAGCTCACGTACTTGCTGTTTGGCTTGTTCATCTTCGGCGCTCGCGGGCTCGTAGATATCTCGAATGCTGGCAAAGGCTTGGTCTATGTGATTTTGTAACTCAAGCGTTTTACTACGCATGATGTTTTCTTTAATCAGGGTTAGCTGTTGCTCGGTGAGAATAGATGATTGTTTAAAAACTAAGGTTGCGATTAACGCTGTTACGCAAAGTAGCGGTACTACCGACAGCAAGATTATTTTAAATTTTAGAGACCACATCTCATGACAGCCCAACAGAGTTTGTTAACTACATGTTAATACGGGGTAATTTTGAGTGATAGTGATCTGTGTCTCGTTTATACCAAAGTCTATGAGATACGTGATCTTACGTAGAAAAAAACCGTGCTTTAGCGGATAGGCTTTTTTGTAACAAGTCGCTAACATTAGGGGTGACCATAAAGCAGTTGGTTTACATTTTAAACATTTGACCAACAATGGAAAATTAAAACGAAAGGGAGAACAACATGCTTAAGTCCCTCTGCAGTAAAACCCTGCTGGCTTCTGCGATTATTGCGTTTAGTTCGGCCGCTGTATCGGCTGAAAAAGTATACAAATTGAAACTTGCTGAAACTTGGGGGCCTAACTTCCCTGTGTTTGGTGATGCGGTTAAAAACATGGTGAAAATGGCCGACGAGATGTCGAATGGTCGTTTAAAAATTCGCGTCGACTCTTCAAATAAACACAAAGCACCCTTCGGTGTATTTGATTTAGTAAAAAGTGGTCAGTATGACTTAGGGCATAGTGCTTCTTACTACTACAAAGGTAAAGTGCCCAATACGCTTTACTTCACTACGATGCCATTTGGTATGAATGCCCCTGAGCAACACGCTTGGTTGCAATACGGTGGCGGCCAAGAGTTAATGGACCAAGTATATGCCGAGCATAACTTAGTACCATTTCCTGGTGGTAATACCGGTGTGCAAATGGGCGGATGGTTCCGCAAAGAAATTAACTCTGTTGGTGATTTAGAAAACCTTAAAATGCGTATTCCGGGTTTTGCTGGTGAAGTATTGGCTCGTTTAGGCGCCACCCCAGTTAACATTCCACCCGGTGAGTTATACACAGCACTAGAGCGTAATACCATTGATGCACTTGAGTGGGTGGGGCCTTCATTAGATCTACGCATGGGCTTCCACAAAATTGCGCCATATTACTACATGGGCTGGCATGAGCCTGCTACTGAGTTGATGTTTATTGCGAACAAGAAAAAACTTGAGAAACTGCCTGCCGATTTACAAGCCATATTGGCGGTAGCAATGCGCAAGGCTGCCTACGACATGTTTATTCACTCGTATGCAGAAAGTGCCAAAAATTGGCAAACCATGTTGCAAGAATACCCTGACATTCAAGTTAAAACTTTCCCTGCAGAAGTTATCAAAGCACTTAAAACGGCTAACGATGAACTATTGAAAGAGAAAGCGGCTAGCGACCCAATGGCAGCCAAAATTATTGAATCTCAGCAACAATACATGCAGCAAGTTCGCGCGTATACAGCGATTTCTGAGCAAGGTTACCTAAACAGTACCGAAGGTTTGTAGTATTAGAATGAGCCATCAGCTGTTGCTGATGGCTCATTGATTAAACCGATAAAGCAATAGAATTGCTTAGGAGGCTAGAAATGTTGCGTTGGCAACTGGCAGTGGACAGATTTTCTAAGGGCATTGCCGCCCTAACCGCAGTATTGATGCTGCTGATGTTGGTTAATATATTTTACGATGTCGTTATGCGTTACTTTTTCCGCTCAAGCTCGATAGGTATGCAAGAGTTAGAGTGGCATTTGTTTGCAGCGATGTTTTTATTGGGCATTGCCTCAACCTTACAGGCCGAAGGCCACGTTAGGGTTGATATTATTTATGACCGCCTGTCCCGTCGCAAACGCGCGTGGATTGATAGCTTAGGCGTAGTGTTTTTCCTATTTCCTTTTTGCGGGTTGATAGCTTGGTATGGCTATGACTTTGCGTTGGAATCTTACCGTTTAGGAGAAACCAGTGGTGACCCTGGTGGTTTACCTTACCGATGGATTATTAAATCGATGATTCCGATTTCAGCGATATGCTTAGCGATAAGCGGCCTCGGAATGTTACTCAAAAATATTATTCAGCTACGAAATAAGCCCTAGTTCGTAGTTTAAAAGGAAGTTGTCATGATCGGGATTGTCATGTTTTTTGTGGCCTTATTAATGCTGCTTACTGGTTTTCCAGTTGCATTTATATTTGGCGGCGTCGCACTGGTATTTGGGATCTTTGCCGAGGGTTTTGAGTTATTTGCTTTTATGCCATATCGAATTATGAGCATTATGCAAAACTCGGTACTGATGGCGGTACCACTTTTTATCTTCATGGGAATAGTATTACAGAAAACTCGCCTTGCTGAGCAGTTGCTTGAAGCGATGGGGCAGTTGTTTGGTCGTGTTCGAGGCGGCTTGGCTGTTTCTACTATTCTAGTAGGCGCCTTGTTAGCTGCATCCACTGGCGTTGTAGGGGCATCAGTGGTAGCCATGGGCGTTATTTCACTGCCGGTGATGCTTAAATACAAGTATGACAAACGCCTAGCGGCCGGGGTTATTTGTGCCTCTGGGACTCTTGGGCAAATTATTCCACCCTCCATCATCTTAATTATTTTGGGTGATGTAATGGGTGTGCCAGTGGGGGATTTATTTAAAGCGGCCTTACTACCCGGCGCGATGCTGGTAGGGGCTTTCATTCTGTATGTATTGGCTGTTTCATTTTTTAAACCTGAAATGGCACCTGCATTACCTAAAGATGAAGCTGCAGGTCACGGTGTTCAGCCTTGCTGGAATGCTTTTAAGGCGATAGCTCCGCCGCTGGCTTTAATGATTGCGGTACTGGGCTCAATATTTTACGGTATTGCTACACCTACTGAATCGTCTGCGATTGGTGGTATTGGTGCCATTTTACTCTCTATTATTTATCGCCAGTTCTCTTGGAAGATCGTTTACGAGGCATCGATTGAAACCGTTAAAGTCACCTCAATGGTCTTTGCTATTTTCATTGGTGCAACGGCGTTCTCTATGGTGTTCTCATACACGGGTGGCGAAGAAGTCATTGAAGAAGTGATGACCAGCTTACCGGGTGAGAAGTGGGGCTTTTTAATCCTTACCATGATCGTGATTTTGATCTTGGGTTTCTTTATCGATTTTGTGGAAATCTCGTTTATTGTGGTACCGATGCTTTACCCGGTAGCCGAGTTAATGGGGATTGATTTAACGTGGTTTGCTATTTTAATCGCCATGAATTTACAAACGTCCTTCCTTACCCCGCCCTTTGGCTTTAGTTTATTCTATCTCAAAGGGGTTGCCCCGCCAGAGGTGAAAACTACCGATATTTATAAAGGGGTAGTACCGTTCATTATCCTGCAAATAATGGTCTTAGCGTCTATTTTGGTGTTCCCTGAGTTTTATGGCTTCGGCATGTAAAGGGGCATGTGGAATACAAAAAGAGGCCGTGTAGGCCTCTTTTTTGTTCATCTCTTAAAAAGACGTACGTTTATAGTGACGGTATTCAGGTTTCCAAAAGCTAGCTTCAATAGCTTGCATTAATACCTCATCTGAAGTGTTAACCGCTAAGCCTTGTTGCATGGCAGTTTTAGCTACCGCATAAGCGATATGTTTACTGACCAATTGAATTTCCTCTAGCGGTGGCAAGAGCGCCCCTTCACCATCGTTTGCTAGTGGAGAGCACTCAGCTAACGCGCGGCTGCTGGCGATTAACATCGCGTCACTGACTCTGGTGGCTTGGCAGGCTAGTACGCCTAAACCAATACCTGGGAAAATATAGCTATTGTTACATTGAGCAATCGCGATGGTTTGCTCACCCAGTTTTACCGGAGGGAAAGGGCTGCCAGTTGCCACTAGGGCTGCCCCTTGGGTCCAACGCAATATGTCTTCAGGTAAAGCTTCTACTCGACTAGTAGGGTTAGACAGCGGCAGAACGATGGGTTTAGCGCAGTGTTGATGCATGGTTTCAATGACTTGTTGGCTAAATACCCCGGCCGCTCCAGATACACCAATTAATACTGTTGGTTTGGCATGTTCAACGACATCCAGTAAAGACAGGCTATCGCTTTCCACTGACCATTGCTGTTGTAAGTGAGCTGATTGAGCCAAAGCTTTTTGGAAGCCTAACAAGTTTGGCATGTTATTTTGTAGTAGCCCCCAGCGGTCTACCATGAAAATTTGGCTTCGAGCTTGAGTTTCGGTAATTCCTTCTTCAACCATCGCGGCAATAATGGCCTCGGCGATCCCGCAACCTGCTGAACCAGAGCCGACAAAAGTGACGCGTTGTTCGGCTAAACGAGTATTGGCAGCCTTACAGGCTGCCAATAAAGAGCCTACAGTGACTGCAGCAGTACCTTGGATATCATCATTGAAACAACAAAACTGGTCTTTATAGCGTTGCAGCAGCGGCATCGCATTTTTTTGTGCAAAGTCTTCAAATTGGATTAAAGCTTCCGGCCAGCGAACTTTTACTGCTTGCATGAACTGTTCGACAAATGCGTCGTATTCCTCACCGCTGATTCGCTGATGTCGCCAACCCATATACATGGGGTCGTTAAGAAGTTGTTGGTTATCGGTGCCTACATCTAACACAATGGGCAAGGTGTAAGCAGGGCTAATCCCACCGCAAGAGGTATACAGTGATAATTTGCCAATGGGGATCCCCATTCCACCGATACCCTGGTCACCCAGTCCCAAAATGCGTTCGCCATCAGTCACCACGATAATTTTTACATTGTGACGAGTGGCGTTATTAAGTAATTCGTCGATCCGGTGGCGATTAGGGTAGGAGATAAATAAGCCGCGTGATCGACGATAAATATTGGAAAACTGCTCACAAGCAGCCCCCACCGTTGGGGTGTAAATGATCGGCATCATTTCACTAATATGGTCTTCAACCAATCGATAAAACAGCGTTTCGTTAGTATCTTGAATATTGCGCAGATAGATATGGCGGTCTAAGTCGTTAGTGAAGCTCTGGTATTGCTTATAAGCGCGTTCACTTTGCTCATCGATGCTTTCAATGGTTTCGGGTAATAAGCCTTCTAAATTAAAGAAAATCCGTTCTTCTTGGTTAAAAGCGCTGCCCTTATTGAGTAGGGGCGTCTCTAATAGTGCGGGACCAGCATAAGGGATATAAAGCGGGCGTTTTTTATCATCCATGTTAATTGCATCTTTAAATCAGCTAAGGAAAGCAGCATTTTTCCATATTCTAGCGTGCTAGTCATGGCTAAAAGGTGTAGATGTTGAAGAAATGTTTAATTTTAGAGGGAATCAGAAAGAGGCGAGCCGGCACCGCCAATAGATAGGAGGGGCATAACGCCTACCAAACGAGGTGCTACCGCCCGGGCATCTAAAAGCGACAACCGACTTAATATAAGCATAGATGACGCAATAAAGATTACCAGTTAAATGTTATTTAAATGTTAACCTGATGTTGTTTTGTTGGGTAAGTTATTGATGTGTGGTTGCACAATAGCTAAATAATAAGCCGCAGCGATCACCTCTCAACAGAGGTGAGGCTTAGGTACAGCGTTATGGCGGCTTAAAGAAATTGAATATCTAGGTATAAGTAAGCTAACAAAAGCGCGGCAAACCCCTTATAGAACTCCCCGCCAGTCGCGTTTTGCAGCGAATCTACCCATTGTGGTAACCAAGAGAGCAATTGCTGCTTGATAAATTGGCCTTGAGCGCTGGTGGCTTTTTGACCATCACGGATAATCAAATTACCCAAATAATCTAACTGAATGGCTAGGTGATCTGCAGGTTCATTAAATGCTGGGTCTACTTGCATGCCCTGTTGTTTCAGCAGTGCCTGCATGTCTTCATGAGGCTGTTGGAACATCATTTTAGACCCTGAGTAAATAGAGGCGTACGGAGGCGCGCCCGTGTTGGCATCAGTGAGAAACAGTTGGCAGAAGTCTGCGGCCAATTCCAACTCTGGGTGGCGCATGGCTAGGCTGTGGGCTAAGCCATTATTGATACGTTGTACCGCGCTGCTTAATTCGGGAACCTCGGCCAGGTTTTTAAGCAGGGCGGCTCCTTCTCCAGAGATATAGTGATTAAGCTGTTGCTTATCTAGCTCTTTAGTAAAAGTACTCGCGAACCACCAATAGAGGCTGGCCCGTACTTCGCTTTCTTCGCTTGAGCTTACTTGCTCTAACATTTATGCCATCTCCTTAGGGCCACCAAATGACGATACCGCGGGGGCCTTACCGACAAATTTTTCAAATTCAACTAAACAAGTATTGGCGCTGGTGGCTTGGGCTAGCTGAGAGCTACCAATATCCATGGTCAGGGTATTTGGGTCGCCATAGGTATCTAACGCGCCTATTTTTTCATCTTCAGGCCCATACCAAGCCCCTTCGTGAATGCGCGCTACCCCTTTAGCGAATTTTTCTGAGACTACGGCTCCTGCCAGTAACTGACCTCGCTGATTGAATACTTTCACTAAGTCGCCGTCTTTAATACCGCGTTTCTTGGCATCTTCTGGATTAATGTATATCGGCTCACGGCCTTGTACGGCATAGCTGGCACGATATTCTTCAGAGTCACACATTTGAGAGTGTAGCCGTTGGTCGGGGTGACAAGATTGCAGCCAGATAGGAAATTTTTCAGAACCTGGGCCACCATGTGAGCGCTCGGCTTTTTCAAACCACATAGGGTGTCCTTGGCAGTCGTCATAACCATAGCGATCAATCTTACGACTAAATATTTCAATAAAGCCAGAGGGAGTACCCAAAGCATTAATTTCAGGATCAGCCCGAAAATCCGCTTGGCGAGTCCAGTTTGGGCCCTTACCAAAATCTACCCAGCCCTCTTTCCAAAAGGTAATAAAGTCTGGCATTTCAAACTTACCTTTATTGGCGGCGGCACATTCATCGTAGAGTTGTTTTACCCACTCCATTTCGGTCTTGCCTTGAGTATATTCTTTAGCTTTGCCAAAGCGTTGGCTGAGTAGGGTGAAAATCTCAAAGTCAGTTTTAGACTGATACAGTGGATCGACTAACTTGTGCATGGCAATAATACCGCGGTTGCTATACGAGCCATATAAATCAATATCGTTACGTTCCCACTGAGTACAGGCGGGCAGAACAATATCTGAGAAGCGGCAAGTCGCGGTCCATGTGAAGTCGACGCTTACAACGGTTTCTAATTTCTGGAAGGCTTTTTTCATACGGTTGCGATCTTGGTGGTGATGCCAAGGGTTACACCCTGAAAACACCATCATTTTCAAATCTGGAAGGGTGATTTTAGCCCCGTTGGCATTAATCACTTTGCCGGGTTCTAAAATCGCATCTACCCAACGGGCAACCGGGATGGTGCTGCTGTAGCCATTAAAGTCTTGGTTTTTGTGGATACGCTCATCCGGTTTGTCGGGGTTGCGTGGGTAAGCTCCCGGCCCTGCGGCGCCAGTAGATGGTACTCCAATAGAACTGTAATGGTGACCATAAGACACCCCGCCACCGGGCAAGCCTATCTGGCCTAACATCGCCGCTATAACCGCGCCCATCCAGTAAGGTTGTTCACCATGCTGTTGGCGCTGGATACACCAGCCAAACATGATTTGGGTTCTATCGCTGGCCAACAAGCGAGCAAACTGGCGAATGTCTTCGGCTGGTACGCCACAAATAGCTTCGGCCCATTCTGGGGTTTTCTCGATCTTATCTTTACTTTGTCCGGTGACGTAAGGAATAAAGTCTTCAAAACCAAGTGCGTAGGTATTGATAAACTCCTTGTCGTAAAGCTCTTCTTGATAAAGCGTATGGGCTATTCCCAGCATAAAGGGGACATCGGCCTGCGGATTCACATAACGTTGTTCGCAGCCTAAGTAGTCCTGTGTTTTAGTGCGTACAGGGTCGACACTAATCACTCTAATTTGTTTGTTGGCCACCTTATCTTTTAGTTGTTCTAGGTATTCAAATGACTCATGGGTTTCACAGGCCCAACCCACTTGTAGGTTTTTCACTAGGTCATTCGCCCACAATACAATGGTTTTACTGTTCTCTAAAATAAGCGGCCAAGAGGTTCCTTGTGCATACACCTCGGTAGTACCTAGCACATAAGGCATAATAGTTTGCCCTGCACCCGTTGAGTAATCCCCTACTTTTTTAACCGAAAAACCATGCATGGCAACTGCGCGTTCCATGTGATTTCCACATGAATGTACTTGACCGGTTTGTCGCCAGCCGGTTTGACCTGCATGCAAAGCCCAAGGGCCATAGTCTTTTTGCACCCGCTCTAATTCTTGATAGAACAAGTCTAGCGCTTCGTCCCAAGTGACCCGAATGAAGCGATTGTCGCCCCGTTGACTGGTATCGCTTTTATGGCGATTTAAGTACCAATCGTAACGCACCATCGGGTAACGAATGCGCGAAGGACTATAGATAATACCCCTAATGCCTTTCAGCATATCGGTGGGATACTTATCAGCTTCAAAGGCTTTGACCTCTTGCACCTTACCGCCATAAACACGTGCTCTAAACGCTCCCCAGTGAGAACCCGATACCTTCCACATACCTGCTGTTTCGGCGGCAGCCGCATCATTTGATACCGCCAATAAACTGGGACCTATCAAAGTACTAGCGCTGGTGGCTAAAATGCCTTTGAGAAAACCGCGACGAGTAATTGCCATGTTAATCTCCTTGAATTAGTGGCCAGCGTCAGAAAAGTCTGAAGAGTGTTTTTGCAAGTATTTTAATACTAGCGCCTGAGTATCACCGTCTAAATTTACAAACGACAACATACCGTTGAACATACCTGGCCAGGTATTGGTGTCGAAGTGGTTTTCTGCAGGCTGAGTATGACAAACACTACAGCTGGTATCGTAAGTGGATTTAGCAAACTGCCATAAGGTGTCTCGCGAATCGGTCAGCGAGCCATTGCGCATCCACAGTTCAATTGACACTTTCTGCCAAGGTAGGCCAGTGAGATCGTCTTCTTTGGTTTCACCTTTGGTTAACATGCTGTCGTTTTGCGCGACTTCTTTGGTTAAGTAGCCATCGTTGATGTTCATCGCAAAGTCTTCAAATAGAACCCGGCCAAACCCTTTAGTTTTGCGCCAGCCGTCAATTTCAACTTTAATCGCATCGCCTTTTACTTCGATAATTTTCACTTCAGTGGCGGCGTTCAGTTGGCCGGCTTCTTCACTGAGATCTGGATTTGTGAATAAGGGCAATTGCCGCACGCTAAAGTAGGCCTGACCTTCTTGGTAGCCTGAAGTTGCCATTTCTTCGAGTTTGGCTAAGGTGCCTTCGCCAGAATTCATATTTTCTGGTAGTTGGTGGGCAATACCTTTATGGCAGTCAATACAGCTTTGGTCACGCTCTGCAGCCATTTTCATTTGCGTTTGAGCACGCTCTGACATCGAATCGAAGTCCATGCTGTTGTAGTTGTGACAGTTTTTACACTCGAGAGAATTATTAGCGGTAAAACGATCCCATTCGTGTTGAGCAAGCTCCCCCCGTTTTGCTAGAAATTTCTCGCGAGTATTAATGGTTCCAAACACGGTACCGAAAACTTCTTTAGACGCCTGCATCTTTCGCGCAATTTTGTCTGTCCAATTGTGCGGTACGTGACAATCTGGGCAAGTAGCGCGTACGCCAGAGGTATTTTTCCAATGCACCGTGTCTTGTAATTCTACATACACGTTGTCAGCCATTTCATGACAGCCGATGCAAAACTTTTCAGTATTAGTCACTTCTAGTGCGGTATTAAAACCACCCCAGAAGATGATACCGGCAATAAAACCGCCAATAGTTAACAAACCAAAGCTTAAGTGTACGCTGGGTTTACTTATCACGGACCAGAATGTTTTCAGCAGTTTTTTCATTGTGTTATCTCACATCGCTGTGGGTTATTAAGGTTGCTAAAACGCTAAATAAAGCGAACAGATAAAGGTAGGTTATCCGTGTCCCGGGGGGCCCATTAACAGTTGCAGCATCCATACCGTAAAACCATAACCACCTACCAGTATCACCGCCAAAACGGGGAACAGAATGATGGTAATGAAGAGAAAGGTCTTCCACTCGCTCGATTTGCTTTGTTGCTCTGGCACGGTGTTGTGTTGAGACATGCTAAAGCGCTCCTACTTTACGGCCAACATATAGCTTCAACAGTAGACGCTGTTTGTACATTTAACCAGTTTGCAGGCTAATTTGGCTTAGTTAAAAAGAGGCAGAGAATAGCCAAGGTTTAATAACGGTTTTTTATTTGCTTGGGCATTGCCGCTATTTGTTGCTCAACCAGTGTCTCTAGCACGTTCCGCAGTGGCGTGGGGTTGAAGTCTTCAATTTGTTGTAACGTGTAGGCTATTGCTTCAATGGTAGACAAGCCTTGATCGATACGGGTTTTTCGAATGCGATATTGTCCTGCCGGTGCATTGGCAAAGTGAAATTGGGCTATTTGTGTTAACCAAGGGTTTAGGTGCCAAAGCTTTAGCGCTTTACGCCAGGTGCCATCCAAGAAAATCAATGTAATGGGGAGCGGGCATGCGGGACGATTATTTGCCTCGGTTAAGGGCCTCTGTTGTTCTATGGCTTGGCTGGTTTCGCTTGGAAAAATTAGCCAGTACTGCTGTGGGTTTGCTGTTACCGCTTGGCAGATCTCATTGAAGTCAGCGGGCGTTTCACCAATCACTAACTGTGCTTTGTTGAGCGCTAAACTCGCTAGATAAGCGGTGCCTTTAGCATTTTTTTGTTCACTGGGGTGTTGCAGAATAAGTACCGAATGGCGGTGTTCACAGTTTGGGATATGTGGGCATAGGCAGTGGCTCACGGGGCGTAAGCAGCGCTGGCAACGGGGTCTACTCATAGTACTGTGCTTGGTCTGCAATTATCTGACACTCATTATAACCTTGCTGTCAGCTAAACCACTAGTGTTGCAAATGCCTAACTAGCTTAGATACTCGGCTTGTTGTTGCTTTATCCAAGCGCAGAGGTCTTCGGGGCAATGCTTGGATAAGTGCAAGTAGGTGGCAAGCTCACCTTGCGGTTCAAGCCAAGCCTTAAGGGTTCCCTCAGCCAAGCGTGATTCTACACTTATTTGCGGAAGTATTGCCCAACCTAGGCCTTCACTAAGCGCATCGAGTAATAGCGTTTCACCGCTAAATAGGTTGTTGTGTTGTGGCTCACGAATATCAAACAGTTTTAGGTGACTATCAAATAGCTGGCTATGATTGACCAGTTTGGGGTGAGCCACCTTCACCAGTTTTGCTGCCTGCCAATCTAATACTTCGATTTCTGGACGCTGATTATTCGCAGAGAAACTAAAGTGCATCATTTGTTGCTGGCCAGCGGTAAAATTGAGCTCTAATAAATGGTCGTATCGATGAAGCTGGCTAGCGAGCAACGTTAGCCATGGGCTGGGGAACCAGCTTTGATAGCTGATACTGAGTTGTAAACTTTGGCCTTGTTGTAGATGCTGACAGTGGCGTTGCAACTCCTGGTAGCGGTGAACGATCAATTCGGCTTGTTCCACCATGGCTAAACCCGCTTGGCTTAAATGAAACGGTGGAGATTGTTGGGTAAAGAGCGAACAAGCAAGCGTTAGTTGTAACTGGTCCAATTGCTCGAGTATTTCATCGGGGCTAAGTTTTAGCTGCGTAGAGCAATGGGCTAAATCACCATGCCTGGCAACACAAACAAAAGCCTTGAGTGCGGGTAAATATTTAGGATCATCCATCATAGGCACTTAGTCCAAGTAAGTTCAGGCACTGAGCTACTAAGCTGTTGTGCTGACCGCTTTGCCACAAAATTTCTATTTCTAATCTTGCTGGAGAAAAATAGTTGCTTAAATGTAGCTCGATTAAACTCCCGTTGCGAAAACTAGGCTCCAGCCAATGACGCGGGGCAATCGCCCAGCCCATGCCTAACACTAATAAATCATGCAGAATTTCTCGGTGCTCTAAGTGCCAGCAATTAACCCTATTGAGTTGCAACTCTGTGGGCAAATGGCTCAGACAGAGCTGCCGATGGCGCTGTAATTGTTCAGCACTAAGTTGTTGATGCCTGCTTAGGCTATGGCGTGCAGCACAAGCTAACGCTAAGTTTAAACTGCAATATCGCCTTGAGTGAGTTTTGGGCGGTTTTTGTTGTTGCGCGACACGCAAGGCAATATCTATCTCGCCCTGACATAATTGAGCTTGTAACTGTTGTTCGCTGAGCTGCACTAGTTTGAGCTGTTGTAATGCCAACTCAGAGATAAACCTTGGATAGCAATGCAGCAGGCTTTGACTCGGTACAAACTCATCCATACCAATAATTATTTGTTGAGGTCGAGTCGCGGTGTCTTGGCTTTGAAATAGGTTGTTCAGTTGCAACTGTAACTGCTTAGCCCGTCGGTATAACAACTGTCCTTGCGGGTTTAAACGTGTGTAGTTGGCTTCGAATAGGCGACAATGCAAACTTTTTTCTAAGCGGATGAATAGCTGCTCTCGTTGCCCGGGCGTGTTGGTTTCTGGATATTGATGTTGTTGCTCGTAAGCTTTCACAAATTGGTTGAGCAACTGAATATCTGGTGAGGGCATCGCCATTATCCCATTCTCTGCCGCAGTTGCTTTAAGGCTAGCAGAGAATGGCAGGAAATTAGCCTAATTTAGAACATATAACGAACTCCGGCACTAAATTCAAGCTTCACATCTATGTTGTCTACCACATAGATAATCGGCTGTACTTCGGCGAAAAAACGGAATTGTTCCACAGCTCTATTTGCGCCAAATACAGCTCTAGCCCCTAACTTTTTGTGCTTACTGTCACTGAGCTTACCGCCAAACCCGTAATAGAAATAGGGCTGCTCTTTAAAATCAAACATCTTATCGGCGCTGAGCGATAAATCGTTAAACCCAAGATTGACGCGAATATCATCAAACTGAGCACTGATCCCGTTATCGCTGCCAACCATTACTCCCAATTCAGGATTTGCATAACTTGGATTGGCCGCCAACGCTAACAATGCACTGAGTAGTAAAACACTTCGTTTCATATTCACCTCTTAATTAATCTAAGGAGCATTTTAGTGCTCATCGGCACGAGGGTAAACAAGGCCTGTGTAATAACGAGTGATAGACGGAAAATATTCGTGACACCTTAGATAGTTTATTCAAATCATTCGATTAAAGCTTGTCGCTACTCACAGAGCGTGCTAAATCTAGAGGTAGTGGAAGTAGAACTAATGCTTACCGCTGGGCGCTAACTATTATTAGTCGTAAGGAGTGCTTATGAGAAGTGACATTAACTTCGCAAAAACCGGATTGCTAAGCCGTTACTTAGCTGAAAGAGAACAATTCTTTAAAGGAGCATGCTGTTTTGTTCCTGATTCCCATCAAAACCTTAAAGAGCAGCAACAATCAGCCTTGCAACATGCCTATCAACAATCTTGGATTAATATTTCAGAGTTTCAACATTGGTCGCAACAGCTAGACCTGTAATTCGCTAAGTCGCTTAACTCACCACGCGAAGGTTTGAGTGAGTTTTGCTCGGGTAACTCAAAATAGGCTATCGGTAACTTGATAGCCGCAAGCTGCTGACGTAAAAATTGATTCAGTGGCAGCTTGCCTAGCGGAGCTTCACTGCTAATAAAAGCCACTGGCCGTTGGCCATACTCACTATTTTGCTGAGGAACCACAATCGCTTGATTGATCTGTGGGTGTTGCAGTAATGCCAGCTCTATTTCTTCAGGCTGAATGTTTTCACCAGCACAAATAAACATGTTGTTGCTGCGACCCAGTGTATATAGCCGGTTGCCTTCAATACGCCCAGTATCGCCACTGTTAAACCAGCCTTTGGGGTCACTGGGGCGAAGTATTTCGCCATTTTTCCAATAGCCTAAAAATAAGGTCTCGCCGCGCAAATAAATTTCACCTTGATGAATTTTGGCGTGGCGGTGAGGTAACAACTGATAGGTGGGGTGTTCTAGGCGGTGGTTGCGCGTAGCCACCTGCGAGCTTAACTCGCTGCTCCCATAGGAGCTGTACACCTGAAAGCCACGGCTAATGGCATCTTCCAATAAGCTATCGTTACAGGCGGCGCCACCAATCAGAATGTGTTTAAGACTCAGCGCGCTGGCCCAGAATTTGGCTTGGGTAAGTAAGCGATAGAGCTGCGTAGGGACCAAAGAGACATGGGTGGTGTCGCTGGCGACTAAATCAGGGAAAACACGGCCTTTGTTTTGCGCCACCACAATGCGAGCGCCAGCCAGTAAACAACGCCATACAATGGCTTGGCCGCCAATATGATAGAGCGGCAGTGACAACAGCCACTGGTCTTGTTCAGTTAGCGGGATGACGGTTTGCGAGCCTAGGGCGCTGTAATAGTGATTTCGCCAACAATGCACTACCGCTTTAGGTGGGCCGCTGCTGCCGGAAGTAAATACCATGCTAAGCGGCCGTTCGGCATCAAGTCTGGTGACCGGCTCAATATCCATATCTTGAAAGGGATTGAACTCAATCTGCACTGCTGGTGCTAAAGGCAGCGCTAGATCGCTCCAATAAAACTGGCTATCTACCGATTGGCTGAGGCTTTGTAGCTGCTGGAGTGGGTGGTGGTGATTAAGCGGACAATACACATAAGCTAGCTGCAAACTACACAACTGTAGCAGTAACATGCGCAGCGGGTCTTCGCCAAAACAACATACTCTTGAACCTTCGCCCACACCTTGCTTACGCAGTTGCGCTGCGGTGGCGTTAACCATGGTGTTTAGCTGTTGGTAGCTAAAGTGTTGCTCACCAATGCTCAACGCAATATGCTCAGGCCTAATTTGGCATTGCTGCTGCAGTGGCTGTATTGACAAAGAATTGATACTCATAGCGGTATTATGCCGCAAAAACTTGATGATGTCGCCGCTAGCAAAACAGGGCTAGCGGCGTTTTAAATGGTCCCTTAGGCAAGTAGCGCACTTAGGCCAAAGGCGGCTGTTAGGCCTGCAATAGCACGCGTTATTGTTAGACCATGCTGGGAGCGTAGGGCAGCTTTACCTAGTAGGTAACCACCACAAATTAAGGTGACAGAGCTAGCAATAAAACCTGCGAAGAATAGTGTTAAATCAGCACCGGCGGGTACTTCGTTACCATGGGCTGCACCGTGTAAAGCCGCCACCAAACATACCACTAAGCCGGCGATGCCTGCAGAGCGCGGTAACAACTTAGCGACTAATACCGCCATCACTAATAATGATACCGCTAAACCTGTTTCTAACATTGGTGGTACAAGCCCAAAGCTAGCGACTAGCGCTGCCAATACTAAAGCAAACAAGCTTTGGCTTAGGCTTAGTTTGAGCTTGCCCGTTTGACTCGCCAGTAGGCCAATTAAGCTTAAAGCCAACAAATGGTCTATACCTGTTAGCGGGTGTAATAGCCCAGCAGATAGGCCGTGGTGTGCGCCTTCGTGGGCAAAACCAGGTAAGCTAAATAGTAGGCCTGCGGTTAAGGTAAGTAGTTTTTTCATGGGTCAATATCCTTATAAAATAGATTAGTTAGCAGTGGCTGGGCTAGTTTCTTCTAACATGCCTTGCTCAATAATGAAGCTGATGATGTCTTGTAAACCCTGATTGGTTTTAAGGTTGCTGAATACAAATGGGCGCTCACCGCGCATTTTTTTAGCATCACGATCCATCACCTCAAGAGACGCACCCACATAAGGGGCTAAATCGGTTTTGTTGATGATTAATAAGTCTGACTTAGTAATACCGGGCCCGCCTTTTCGCGGGATTTTATCGCCAGCACTTACGTCAATCACATAGAGGGTTAAATCGCTTAACTCGGGGCTAAACGTAGCACTCAGGTTGTCACCGCCACTTTCAACCAGAACTAGATCTAATCCTTTGTGACGACGGTTTAGCTCAGCAATCGCGGCTAGATTCATCGAGGCATCTTCGCGGATCGCGGTATGCGGACACCCGCCTGTCTCAACGCCTAAAATACGATCTTCGGCTAACGCGTCATTGCGTAATAAAAATTGTGCATCTTCTTTGGTGTAAATGTCATTGGTCACTACGGCTAGGTTGAAGCGATCTTTTAGCTCTCGACATAAGGCGGTTAGTAGCGCTGTTTTGCCAGAACCTACTGGGCCACCGACTCCTACACGTAAGGTTTGTTTAATGCTCATGGTTTTTATTCCTCATAATTGCTGCTGCGCTTAAGAGCGGAACAGTCGACAATATTGGGTTTCATGTAAGGTACTGGCCAAGCTCAAGGCTGGCAGTGACCCGCTAATCTGTTCAAAAGGTAGAGCGAGCCCTGATTCACGCGCAGTAGGAAGTTTAGGGAGTAATTCGCTCAGCAATTTCTGGCAAGCGGTTTGCCCTAGGGGGAGGGTTTTACCGGCTACCGCTAATTGGTTTTCTAACCATGTCCATAAATAACCATCAGCCAGTTGATTGAGTTCTACTTGCCAATGCACTCCAGCTAAAGCAAACATGCTGGTCCAACTCATGGCTTCGTCGCTCAGTGGCTTGGTAATGTTAGCGTCCAGTTGGTTTAATAAGGTGCGTAAGGCATTACCCATTTGCACATCTTCAAGTTCTAATTCGAGAGTTTCTCGGCTAGCAATTAGTTCCAAATTCAAGCACTCAAATTTGGCGTAGTCTTGCTCAGCCAATGCCCGATAGAGTGCCGCTAACATCGGAATATCTAAGCAGGCTAAACCTGCATCTAAGCAGCCACTAATCCAGCTATTTAGCTGATTTGGATTATTTACCCAGCCGTTCTCAATGGCATACTCCAAACCTTGCGAGTAGGCAAAACCACCTACTGGCAAGCTTGGGCTAACCAATCGCATCAGCTGCAGTTGAGCCAAGCTACTCATTAGTGACTATGCGCCGGCAAATGGCTATGGTAAGCGCCCGTCTCTGGGTCAAAAGGTCCTTGGTGTTGTTCAACACGCAAACCGTAAAGCTCGACTAAATCTTGCAATACATGGTCTGGCTGAAAGCGCACCCAACCTTCACCAATTTGTAGCGGCGTATGGCGGTTACCTAAGTGATAGCAAACCTTTGCGAACATCAAAGGGTCATCGCTATAGGCGGTAGTCACTAACTCATCGGCACTTTTAATTTCCACCACTTCGCCATTTTCGGCTTCAAGAAACTGGCCGTTTTGCAGCACTTGGCCACGCTCTAAAAAAAAGCCAATGTCTTGCTTGTCTTCGGTTTGTGCCTTAATTCGCGCTTTTTTACGCAGTTCGTAACTCAATACCACCTGATGATGCACCGGGCCATGGTAGTGATGGAGGGTTTGATACACCTTTAACATTCATTCTCTCCTTAAAATAAAAAGTAACGCTGAGCCAGCGGTAATTCAGTGGCGGGTTCACACTCCAGTAGCTGACCATCGGCGCGTACTTCGTAGGTTTGTGAATCTACTTCCATATGGGGTTGATAATGGTTATGCACCATGTCTTGTTTTTTGATACTACGGGTATTTTTACAGGCCACTAAACGGCTGGTTAAACCCAAGGTTTCTTTCACTTTGGCGTCTATTGCGGCTTGGCAGACGAAGGTCACTCGAGTTTCACTCATGGCTTTACCATAGGCGCCAAACATTGGGCGATAATGCACGGGTTGAGGGGTTGGGATCGATGCGTTAGGGTCGCCCATTGGCGCTGCGGCAATGGCACCGCCTTTGATAATGAGCGAAGGTTTAGCGCCAAAAAAGGCCGGCTTCCATAACACCAAGTCGGCTAATTTACCCACTTCGATAGAGCCAACCTCATGGGCGATACCATGAGTAATCGCCGGGTTTATGGTGTATTTGGCTACGTAGCGTTTAGCACGAAAGTTATCACAGCCAATGTCTTTATCTTCTGGTAATAAACCTCGCTGAACTTTCATTTTGTGGGCGGTTTGCCAAGTACGTGTAATGACTTCACCAACCCGGCCCATTGCTTGTGAATCAGAGGCAATCATCGAGAAAGCGCCTAAGTCATGTAAAATGTCTTCGGCGGCAATGGTTTCTTTACGAATTCGAGAGTCGGCAAAGGCGACGTCTTCAGGAATAGCCGGATCAAGGTGGTGACATACCATCAGCATGTCTAAGTGCTCGTCTACGGTATTGATGGTGTAGGGGCGAGTAGGGTTGGTAGAAGACGGTAATACATTGTCTAAGCCACAAGCAGTAATAATATCGGGAGCATGACCACCACCGGCGCCTTCGGTGTGATAGGTATGAATGACCCTACCTTTAAAGGCTGCAATGGTATCTTCTACAAAACCAGATTCGTTTAAAGTATCGGTATGAATGGCTACCTGTACGTCGTAATTTTCTGCCACGGTTAAACAGTTGTCGATAGACATTGGCGTGGTGCCCCAGTCTTCATGCAGTTTTAAGCCCATGGCACCGGCGATCAGTTGCTCTTCTAGTGGGCGCGGTAGGCTGGCGTTGCCCTTGCCTAAAAACCCTAAGTTCATTGGGAAACTATCGGCGGCTTGTAACATTTTGCCTAGGTGGAAAGGCCCTGGGGTACAAGTGGTCGCGTTGGTACCCGTTGCTGGGCCTGTACCGCCACCTAACATGGTGGTGGTGCCTGACATTAAAGCTTCTTCGATTTGCTGTGGGCAAATGAAGTGGATGTGTGAGTCTACGCCGCCAGCGGTAACAATTTGGCCTTCGCCGGCGATGACTTCGGTACCGGCACCAATTTCAATGTCGATATTATCTTGAATATCGGGGTTACCGGCTTTACCAATCGCCTGAATACGACCTTCTTTTAAGGCAATATCGGCTTTCACAATGCCCCAATGATCTAAGATTAAGGCGTTGGTAATCACCGTGTCAGGTACCATGGCGCAGCCGGCTTGGCTTTGTCCCATCCCATCACGAATCACCTTACCGCCACCAAACTTCACTTCGCTGCCGTATTGAGCGTAATCTTTTTCTACTTGAATGATTAGCTCGGTATCGCCTAGGCGTACTTTATCACCTACGGTGGGGCCGAACATTTCGGCATAGGCGCGTTTATCCATCTTGCTCATGCTTGTTCCTCGCTGTCTAAGCTACCCATTACTTCCCCTCTAAAGCCGTACACTTCGCGTTTACCGCTAAGTGCCACTAGCTCTACCTTACGGCTCTGGCCAGGCTCAAAGCGCACCGCGGTGCCAGCGGCAATATTTAGGCGAAAGCCCAGTGCCGCTTTACGGTCAAAATGTAAGGCCGGGTTAGTTTCGGCAAAATGGTAGTGCGAACCTACTTGCACGGGGCGGTCACCACTATTGGCAACGTCAACGGTTACGGTAGCTAAACCTTGATTTAGCTCTATCCAACCGTCTTCAATGATCAGTTCTCCAGGTATCATTTGTTGTTCCTTTATTGGTGGCCTAAGGGATCGGGTTATGCACGGTGACTAATTTGGTGCCGTCGGGGAAAGTGGCTTCCACCTGTACTTCGTGCACCATTTCGGCAATGCCATCCATAACGTCGTCGCGGGTTAACAGGGTGCGTCCCCAGCTCATTAACTCGGCAACTCGGCGACCTTCGCGCGCGCCTTCAACAATACTGGCCGAGAGGTAGGCTACCGTTTCTGGGTAGTTGAGTTTTAGCCCTTTGTTTTTGCGTCGCTCGGCGACCAAAAATGCGGTAAACAGCAATAACTTATCTTTCTCTCTAGGGGTTAATTCCATGTTTGCCTCGTAGTGTTTTAAATTAGGTATTCCAAATGCGTGGACGCACTGCGACATGTCCTAAGGTGCGTGGGCGAATGACCGCCCATGCTTCTTCAAACTGTTGGCGTACGATTTCAGCCTTATCACCCAAATAGCGTAAAATGATTAAGCCTCTTACCAAGGTTGCCCCAATCTCTGGGCAACTTAGTTGTTGACGAAGATCTTCCAATAATTGTTTTTGCTCAGCTTCGCTGAGTTGGTCAACCGTGGCTAACATGCAGGCGTAAACGTGTTTACCTGCCAGCGCCGCTGGGTTGTTAGCGGTAATGGCGTTATGTATACGGGTATTTTCAATTAATAGTGGGCGCTGTTCTCGATACACTTTGATTGATTGCAGTAACTCGCCGTTATCAAAGTCTTCCTCACTGGCTTTACGGCCTAGACAGGTAATTTCCCAGGCAATCAATTGCGCATTACCCTGCAGCATAAAGTGGCTGTCTAAACGCCCTTGCGCACCATTAAACACAATCGTTTCGGGAGGAAGCCATTCCAGGCTGCTGTTATTTTGCACATGGAAACGCTGCTGCTGAGATTGCTGTTGGCGGGCCAAGTTAGAGCGGTATAACTTGCCAGAGGCCGGGGTGGTCAGTACCACTTTACTGCCTTCAAAGCACTCTACATTCATGAGCAGTTTGTCGCCCGCCACTAAACCACCCGGTGGGTGTAACAAATAAACGTGGCAGCAGTCTGGTGCGGTTAATTCCGGATGAAACGGTCGCTGTACCCTTAACGGGCCAATGCTCTTGTTGAGCGTTAACCGTGTTTTGTTAGCAATAGGCGCAAAGCCGAGATCAAGCTGAGCTAACCAACCTTGTTTAATCGGTGCTGATGTCTTGCTGTGCTTGGTTTGAATAAGCTGGCTCACATTGGTCCCTTGGCTAACTGATTGTTTCGATTCTTTTTGCTTAGCTATATACAGCAAGAAACAAACCAGTTTTTCAGCCTGACTATAGGCGCGACTTTGTACCACATTGGTGCTTTTCTTTGGTTTCGAATTGGATCAATTTGGTGCGTTTGTTTCAAAAAGGTGCGTCAATTTGGGGGTTGCTTGCTAGTTGATCATTTTGGTGCATTTTTTAGAGTGGTTCGCTCGAAAACTGTGCGTTAATGATTTGTTAATTTTGACCTTTGTTTATTAAGTTGTTGATTTTATTGTTTTTGTCTTCTTTGGCACAGTCAGTGCTCTAGTGTATTCAGCACTGCATGAGGTACCGCATGCTCTAAAGGACTATAAAATAATAGGATATATAGCAATGACACAACATAGCAAATGGAAGAAGTTGGTAACGGTAGCGGGCGGCGTAGCCCTAGCCTTTTCAATGAATGCGGCACAAGCAGCAGAAACGATTAAAGTGGGTGTTTTACACTCTTTATCAGGCACCATGGCCATCAGTGAAACAACACTGAAAGACACGGTGTTAATGATGATTGAAGAGCAAAACAAAAAAGGTGGCCTACTAGGTAAAAAGCTTGAGCCGGTAGTGGTTGATCCTGCTTCAAATTGGCCTTTGTTTGCAGAAAAAGCCCGTGAATTATTAGATAAAGAACAAGTGGACGTTATCTTCGGTTGTTGGACGTCGGTATCGCGTAAGTCGGTACTGCCTGTTATTGAAGAACTGAACGGCATGCTGTTCTACCCTGTTCAATACGAAGGTGAAGAAAGCTCTAAAAACGTATTCTATACGGGCGCTGCTCCTAACCAACAAGCTATTCCTGCGGTTGATTACTTAATGGCAGAAGAAGGTGTTGAGCGTTGGGTACTCGCGGGAACCGATTACGTATACCCACGTACGACTAACAAAATTCTTGAAGCTTACTTGAAGTCTAAAGGCGTCGCTGACGCAGACATCATGATTAACTACACGCCATTTGGTCACTCTGATTGGCAAACCATCGTTTCTGATGTGAAGAAATTTGGTGGCGCAGGTAAGAAAACAGCGGTTGTTTCAACCATTAATGGTGATGCAAACGTACCGTTCTACAAAGAGCTAGCTAACCAAGGTATCTCAGCAGAAGACATTCCAGTAGTGGCCTTCTCTGTAGGTGAAGAAGAACTATCTGGTTTTGATACGGCGCCTCTTGTGGGTCACTTAGCGGCTTGGAACTACTTCCAGAGTGCTGACAGCGAAGCAAACGAAAGCTTTATTGAAGCTTGGAAAGCTTACACGGGTGACGACAAGCGTGTAACTAACGACCCAATGGAAGCAACATACATTGGTTTCCAAATGTGGGCTGAAGCGGTTGAGAAAGCCGGTACTACAGATACTGACCCAGTACGTGACGCAATGTACGGTATCACCGTGCCTAACTTAACTGGCGGTTACGCAGTAATGAATACTAACCACCACCTAACTAAACCAGTACTTATTGGTGAAATCCAAGCTGACGGTCAATTTGAGACAGTATGGCAAACAGCTGGTGGCGTAATTGGTGATGCATGGACAGACCATCTTGAAGAGTCTGCGTTGATTGTTGCTGATTGGACAGCACCGATAGCGTGCGGCAACTTCAATATTAAAACAGGCCAATGTTCAGGTCAGAACTACTAAGCTAGTTCGCGTAAACAGCTAAGCGCCTTAGGCGCTTTATTAAAAAAGGCGCGACTGGAGTGATTCGGTAGCGCCTTTTGTATTTGAATCAATCAAGAGTAGGGATTGTTTTGAGCATATACATATCTCGTTTCTCTCGCTTTATTGCCAGTGTATTACTCGTATTGTGGGTACTACCAGCGGCAGCTAGCGACTGGGAACAGGCAGTGCAGGCCTTAACTGCAAAAAATAATAATCAAAAAAAACAAGCTATTGAAGCGCTCATCGCCACTGGCGATACGCGTAACTCATTAATATTTCAAAGTTTGCTAGACGCAACATTGTATTACCAAAAATCAGACAAACAGGTGGTAGTGGCGACCAAAACGGGGAGTGAATATGCCTTGGTGTCGGTGATTGATAGCAGCGATTTAGGGCTGGTGAAGAAGTCAAAGATCAAAAAAGTGTCTGTGAATAACAAAATCCGCCGTCAGCTACGCAATGGTTTAGCGCTGGTGGGGTTAAATGCTGAATCGTCAATTGACCGTATTGCTGCGATTCGCTCCTTGATGAATGACGCTGATGCCAGTTACAGCCCCTTAATTGAAAAACGTTTAGTGGCTGAGCAAGATAAAGACGTCATCGCCAAGTTAAAAGAGATGCAGGCCATCATCAATTTGCAGTTTGCCGATGCGCCTGCGCGTGTTGAAGCGGCCCAACTGCTCGCTGGTAAGCTCGACCCGGCTTCACGCAATGTCTTGGTTAAACAGCAAGCCAGTGAACAAGATGCTGAAGTACTAGAAGAAATTGATAAAGCCATCGCGACTAATCAGCAGTTACTGCAAGTAAACAGTATCGCTGAAAACATGTACTTTGGCCTAAGTTTAGGCGCTGTATTGCTACTGGCAGCAGTAGGCCTGGCCATTACCTTTGGGGTGATGGGCGTGATTAACATGGCCCACGGCGAAATGATTATGCTTGGCGCGTATACCACTTATGTGGTGCAGCAGTTAATGCCTAACAATATTGAGTGGTCATTATTAGTGGCGGTTCCTGCTGCCTTTGTGGTGTCAGGTTTAGTGGGTATTTTGATTGAGCGCGGCGTTATTCGTTTTCTCTACGGCCGACCTCTAGAAACCCTATTGGCTACTTTTGGTTTAAGTTTAATGTTGCAGCAAGCGGTGCGCAGTATTTTTGGTCCCTTAAACCAAGCGGTGATTACGCCGCAATGGATGAGTGGCTCGTTAGAAATTAACGGCGTGTTGTCGCTGACCTATAACCGCTTATATATCATTGTGTTCAGCTTTATGGTGGTTGCCCTGTTGTGGACTATTTTGCGTAAAACTTTCTTTGGTTTGCAAATGCGCGCGGTAACCCAAAATCGCCCTATGGCCAATTCAATGGGCATTCGCTCAAGCTGGGTAGACGCGATGACCTTTGGTTTGGGTTCTGGTATTGCCGGTGTGGCTGGTGTGGCCTTAAGTCAGTTAACTAACGTCGGCCCTAACCTTGGTCAAAACTACATTATTGATTCGTTCATGGTGGTGGTATTTGGTGGTGTAGGCAACTTATTTGGTACCGTGATTGGTGCCTTAACCTTAGGTGTGGCAAACAAGCTGATGGAACCCTTTGCTGGCGCAGTATTAGCCAAAATTATGGTGTTGGTATTCATCATCTTGTTTATTCAAAAACGTCCTCGAGGCTTGTTTGCCTTGAAAGGCCGTACGGTGGAGGACTAAGTCATGCCAAAGTCATTATTAGTAAGATTTTTAGTGAAAGATAAAGTGGGCAACGCGATGTTGTTAGCTTTACTATTGTCGGCGATTTTAGTGCCAATGATGAGCCTATTGCTTAGCCCAGAAAACCCGCTGCATTTAAGCAGCTACTGGGTCACCTTGTTAGGTAAATACCTATGTTATGCCCTGTTGGCTATTGCCGTTGATTTGGTATGGGGGTATTGCGGTATTTTGAGTTTGGGTCACGGGGCCTTCTTTGCATTGGGTGGTTATGCTATGGGCATGTACCTGATGCGCCAAATTGGCGACCGAGGTGTATACGCCAATCCTGAATTACCGGACTTTATGGTGTTCCTCGATTGGTCTGAGCTGCCTTGGTACTGGTTTGGTTTTGATATGTTCCCGTTTGCTATGTTAATGGTGTTTTTAGCACCAGGAATATTGGCTTTCATCTTTGGTTATTTAGCGTTCCGTTCGCGAGTAACAGGGGTATATCTGTCAATTATTACCCAAGCCCTCACTTATGCCTTAATGCTAGCCTTCTTCCGCAACGACATGGGTTTTGGCGGTAACAACGGCTTAACCGACTTTAAAGATATCCTGGGGTACAACTTGCAAGCGGATACCACCCGTGCGGTGTTGTTTGCCTTAAGCGCTTTAGCCTTAGCCGGTGCTTACGTATTGTGTCGCTGGATCGTTAACTCAAAACTGGGTCGAGTATTAATTGCGGTGCGTGATAGTGAGAGCAGAACGCGCTTTATTGGCTATAGAGTAGAACGCTTCAAGCTATTTGTGTTTGTTGTATCAGCGATGTTGGCGGGGGTGGCAGGGGCCTTATATGTGCCGCAAGTGGGCATTATTAACCCTGGTGAATTTGCCCCGCTTAATTCGATTGAAAGCATTGTTTGGGTAGCCGTAGGCGGCCGAGGTACCTTGTTTGGTGCAATATTTGGTGCGCTATTGGTGAACTTTGGTAAGTCTTGGTTTACCGGTGCTTTCCCCGAACTATGGTTGTTCTTCCTAGGTGGTTTGTTTGTGGTGACTACCTTGTGGTTACCTAAAGGCGTGGTGGGGTTATATGCCAGCATTAAGCGAAAAATAAGTGAACGTGCGGCGATGAAACCTAGCGAAACTAAGCAAGCTGTTGAAGCCACAGAGGTAAGCAGCGAGGGCGGTAAAGCGCCTGCAAAGCCAAGTGAAGGAGCAGCAAATGCGTAGTGTACATATTCCTCAAGACACCATTCTATATGTTGATGGTGTTACTAAGAGCTTTGATGGCTTTAAAGCACTTAATAGCTTGTCGCTAATCTTAGAGCCCGGCCAAATGCGCGCCATCATTGGCCCCAATGGCGCCGGTAAAACCACCATGATGGATGTGATTACCGGTAAGCTGCGCCCCGATGAAGGCTCGGTTTTCTTTAATAACGACATCGACTTGACCCAGCACGACGAAGCCGAAATTGCCAACATTGGTATTGGTCGAAAATTCCAAAAACCGTCGGTGATAGAAAACCTCAGTGTGTTTGAAAACCTCGAGCTTGCCTTGGCGGGGCGACGTGGTGTATTTGAATCGCTGATGCATAAACTGTCTTCCAGTGATAATAAGCAAATTGGCGATACGCTAGCTTTGATCCGCTTAAGCGACAAGCAAGACTGGTTGGCTGGCGCTTTGTCTCACGGTCAAAAACAGTGGTTAGAAATTGGTATGTTGATCATGCAAGAGCCACAACTTCTGCTGATTGATGAGCCCGCCGCAGGCATGACCGACGAAGAAACCGCCCTTACCGCCGAACTGTTTAAAGAGCTAGCAAAAAAGCACTCTTTGGTGGTGGTTGAACACGATATGGATTTTGTAAAAGCCCTCGATTGTCCAGTAACGGTATTACACGAAGGTTCGGTATTAGCCCAAGGCACCCTTGAGCAAGTACAGCAAAATCAACAAGTTATTGAAGTGTACTTAGGGCGCTAGGAGGCGAAATAATAATGTTAGAACTTTCTCAAGTGGATAGCCACTATGGTGCTAGCCAAGCCTTATATAATGTTAATTTGAGCGCTGAGCCGGGCAAAATAAGCTGTGTATTAGGGCGCAATGGGGTAGGTAAAACTACCTTGCTCAAGGCCTTAGCTGGCCAGCAAAACATTAGCGCTGGCAGCATCATGTTTAACGGTAAAGATATTAGTAAAATGTCGGCCGCACAGCGTGCCAAACAGGGCATTGCTATTGTGCCACAAGGGCGTGAAATATTTGGTCAGTTAACGGTGCTAGAAAACCTAAAAACGGGTTTTTCTGTGTTGCCAAAATCAGAGCGATTTATCCCTGATGAAATATTTCGTTTGTTCCCGGTGCTTAAGCAAATGCTAGCCCGGCGTGGTGGTGATTTATCGGGTGGTCAGCAGCAGCAGCTGGCGATCGCAAGAGCCTTAATCATGCGCCCTAAACTACTGATGCTCGATGAACCCACCGAAGGGATTCAACCGTCGATTATTAAAGACATCCAAAAGGTATTGGCATTACTGCGCGATCGCGGCGAAATGGCGATTGTATTAGTAGAGCAGTACTTTGACTTTGCGGTGGCCTTAGCCGATCACTACACCGTGTTAGACCGGGGTAATGTGGTACTGCAAGGCAGTAAAGACGAAGTTGACGAAGCCGATGTAAAACGCTGGATGAGTGTTTAACATTTAACTCAGGTTACTACTATGGCCGCTCTCTTGAGCGGCTTTTTTGGTTTTTTAAAAGACTTTTGTTGATTAAGGTTTCGTTAATCTACCTTCATTCGACAGGTAAGCCTGCAGCTCAATAAAACCTTATTATGCAAAACTATGATTTTAGGCTGTGTATCAAATTTTTATTAATATCAGTATGTTAATCTCATGGCCTCAATACTTATAGATGACTCATTGCTACAAGGAGGTAGTTTTGCATTTAGGTTTTCCTGCCGTATTCGTCACCATTTTTCTGGTGGCTTGCGCCACCAATACTCCTTCAAAGGTTGACGTTGCAGTAACACCCAGCAACAGTGAGCAACCGGCAGTAGCGGGTGCTACCAAGCCTGAGTATGATGATTCTGTACCACAAGCAAAGCCCATACTTGGCGATTCTCCGGCAGTAACCCAAAATCTTAAAACCGGAATGAAGCGGTTAACAGCGCTGCTTTCTCGATCTCACATACAAGCTTTTGACTCTCAGCGCCTATTATCTCAGTACTATTTTGATCAGTTAATTGCGCTTGAATTTAGTCAACAGTGCTTGCTGAGCGCAGAAGAACTTAGCGCTTTACGCCAAACATATCGGGATGATTTAGCCTTAGGTTTGGCTAAAGGCCTGTTGGACAGTAGCTTATCTATCTTGTCTTTAGCTGATGAGCGAAAGCAGCAATCTCTAGTTTACAAAATTCAGCAATTTGAACCAGAACAAGCACCTGTTAGTCAGCATGCCGCCCATGAGTTAAGCGCTTGTTGGCAACAGCAATTGCAAGACGATTTGCAGTGGTTAGCGCGGCTAGGCTTAGATACAGAAAGCGCTCGCCAGTTTGTGTATAAACGTTACCAACTGCAGTTAGACACACTTGAGCAGAACACCGATATTCATCAATTTGACCGTTTAGCGCAAGCTTACGTGAAAGCTTACTCTAACTCCGAATCTTACCATTCTGCTGAATATAAAGAACAGTATAGGAAGGTTTCAAATGGAACGTATGGACTAGGTTTGGTGTTTGATAGTGACACGAAAGGAGCGAAAGTTAAGTACAAGCGGGGACATTCCAACAGTGCGCTAAAAGTAGATGATGTGATTGTTGCTATTGAAGACAATGGCAGGGTGATACCACTATTAGGTGAAGAGCTGGCTAGTGTTGTTAGCTTGGTCAAAGGGCCAGAAGGTAGCACTGTAAAGGTCATGGTGCTTAAAGCCAATAGTAATGAGTTAGTTACTTATACGGAGCAGCGAATCGCTTTTAAGCGGGAAATGCTCGGTTACAAAATCATAAAATCGCACCCGAAAACCGCGCTTATTCATTTTGAAAGCATGCCTAAAGATTTCGCCAAAGAGCTGGAAGCCGCGCTCATTGAGTTGCAAGCCAAAGGTGTTGATAATGTGTTGATAGATTTACGCAACAATGGCGGTGGGTCGTTGACTGAGGTAATAACACTACCAGGTTTATTTGGCATTACCGAGCCAGTCTTACTCGTGGCACATGGAAAGGATTCGCAGCTTGAAGTTGAAGCTATGAGTGCAAAACCCGCCGCAAATCCGTTTCTTGGTAAGGTTACTATTTTGCTTAATCAAGCATCGGCCGCTGGCACCGAGATTTTTGCAGCGGCAATGCAAGATTACGGTCGAGCAATTATCATAGGGGACACAAGCTTTGGCAGAGGTACTATACAACAGTATCGCTCGCTGTCGCGACTATACGACGTAGAAGAGGTTTTTGGTGCCGTTCAATATACTATCGCTAAAGTATATAGAATTACTGGTGAAGGCCTGCAAAATAGGGGTATTAGACCTGATGTGGAGTTACCGATGGTGCGTCCTTTAGGTGATAAGCCTTTGGACCCGCGACTAAAATGGGATCAGATAGAAGCGTTACAAGGCAGAAGTCGCGCCTTGCAGATTGATATTAAACAGCTTCAAACAAAGTTAAAGTCTCATTATGATTTAACTGAAACGCTTACCGAGCAGCAGGTTGAACAGTTAGCTGTAGAACTGGCCTTAATTTACGCGGATCTCAACTAATAGTCGCTGAGTTGCTTGTGCATTATTAGGCAATCGATATAGCTAAGTTCGGGATGTTTGTAAGCTTTAGGAATGGTCCCTATGATGCTAAATCCTAATTTCTGCCACAGTGAGATAGCCACCGTATTGCTGGATACTACCGAGTTAAATTGCATCGCTTTAAACCCCAGTTTTAGCGCTTCTGTTTGTGAGTGCACGCATAGCTTGCGGGCGACACCTTGGCCGCGTGCTGCTTCACTTACCATATAGCCACAGTTGCAAATATGTTTACTGGGACCCATTGCATTAGGCTTAATATAATAGCTGCCCAGTATTTTATTATCTTGCTCAAATACAAAGCTGCTAAGCGGCAGCTGGCACCATAGCTGATAGGCTTGCTGCTCACTCATATTGGGGTCAAAGGCATAACTTTGTTGGGCTTTTATCACGGCCTTGAAGTGTGGCCAAAAAGCGGTGAAATCTGCTTGGGTCATGGCTCTTATCATTAGGTGCTTCCTTACTTTGACTGATTGCCAAGATGCAGGCTAGTTTATACTTTACTCATGGCTGGTTGTTAAGCAGAGTCGATACTAAAGGGTAGTGTACAGATTATCTCGGTGCCGTTTCTAGTGGTAATGGCTGGTGTTAGATGAAGCTTGTGGAATAAATCGTGTCAACAGCACTTTAGACAGAGTAAACCTTTAAATAAATGTGCCAGCGATATTGCTGACACTCACTTCAACAGGCCATAAGCAGTATTGATTTTCGAAAGAGTTAGCAAACCTGCTGCTTTATCTGCTCTAGCCATTTACGGTGATAGGCTTGAATTTTGTTTGCCATAAAGTATTTACTTAGCCACGTTATGCCATTGCGCTGAGTCGCTTCGGTAATAACTTTACAGCCTTTATTTGAAGGTTGCAGCACCCATGCATGATACATATCTGAAGTGCCTATTTCCCCCTTCCATGCCAGCCGTTTATTGGGGGTAAATTCGACCACAGTGCCTTTTATGGTGGTTAACGGGGTTTGCCAATAGAAAATAGCGCCTTTAGATAAAGCTTGGCCGTTGCCATCGATAATTTGTACTGAGGTGGTATTGCGGCGCCACGTTGGCCAATCTGGCGCGTGAACTAAATTAGACCAAATATCTTCGGGGGAGGCTGAGATATCTAGCTGATTTTTAACATGTATTTGAGAGTGTTTCGGGTGGTAGTATTTGGGCCATCTAATTTTTTAATAGAGATTAGCTTACTCCTTTTGCTTATTAAGAACGCTTATTATCTCATGTTGGCCAAAAATAAGCCAATTAGGCTTGGTCTCACGGGCCTTAATCGAGGTGTTTAAGTTTGAGCTGAAGCTTATCATTCATCGCGTTGGGGCGACGTTCGCAGGCACCCGATTTACAGTTTTGTAGGCAAAGCTGCCATAGGATTGGCTTCGCGTCTGCTTGAACGTCTGCCAGATCGTTTATGCAAATTGCCCCTTGGGCGAGCAGTAGTTGTAACTTAGCGACTGACAAGCTGAGGTGGATTCGATTGGCGTTAGCAGGAGGCGGTAGTTTTGTCATTGTCATTCCCAAATATCAATTGCGAATGATTATCATTACTGTGTTTTTGACTGTGGTCAAGTTTCTTTGATTGTTATCTCGGATCTTGGCTTAGTGTTGAAGCAACGCTTAACGGTTCTGTGCAGTTAAGCGCTGTGTTGCATGTGGTCAGCGCTGCTTAAGGAGGGCTTTTATCTCGGCCAACTCTTGTTGTAACTCTCGTAAAGTCGGCTCATTGGTGCCTTCGGCTAAGCTTTTTTCTTGCGCGGCATTGCTGTGCTCTTGCTCCATAACGTTTACTACGATACCAATGACCATGTTGAGAAAGGCGAAGGCAGAGAGGAAGATAAAGCTTAGGTAATAGCTCCAGCTAAAACTATACACCGCCATGGTTTCATACATCACGTCGGTCCAATCTTCAAAGGTCATTATTCTAAATAGGGTTAGCATAGATATAGCAATGTCTCCCCACAGCGTGGGGTTTATCTGTTCGAATAAGGTGCTGCCAATCGCGGCATAGATATAAAAAATAATAAACATTAGCAACATCACGTAGCCTAACTGGGGCAGTGATTTAACCAATGAGGTTAATAGAATACGTAGCTCTGGAATGACTGACACCATCCGCAGTACTCTAAATACTCTTATCAAACGGCCGATTACCGCCAGTTCAGAATTGTCTATGGGCACCAGGCTAATCAACACAATCAGCGTATCAAACACGTTCCAGAAGTTATTAAAGAAGCGCTTTTTGTTAGGTTCGGCGATGAAGCGGATACTAATTTCGACTAAAAAGAACAGGGTAATGATGTAATCTAAAACGATGGTGGCGGTCACCACTGCGGGGGGCAGTGCATAGGTTTTAGCACCGATTAGCAGGGCTGAAACGAGAATGACGGATATCACAAATAGCTCAAACAGCTTGTTGCGTTTAAGTCGTTCGAATTGTGTTTGTAAGCTTTGGCTGTTAGTGGTCAATGTTTGCAACTGCAGTATGATGAAATGCTGTTTTCAATTCTGCCGTATCTTGGGTCATTAACTCAAGCCTTAGATTATTTTATGGTCAAGCTGGTGGTGGCTATTCGTTAGGAAAAGGAGGGGTCGATGCTGTATTTACGGTGTTATCATATTACCCTAAGCCTAAGAAAAATAACGGTTGTGGGAGCTTAATCTACTCACCCGTCATTAAGCTAAGTTATAATTTAGTGACGTCCATTTTATCCCCTTGTTAAGGCCTTACATGTTTAAAAACCTTTCTTTAAAAAATAAGTTGGCAATCTCTGCTAGCTTAGCGATTATTCTCGGTGGCTTTTTGGTTGAAGGCTTGTCATTTCGGGCGTCTTTAGAGCGCTTAAAATATGATGTTGAGCAACGTTTGCTAAGCGCGTCAGCGTCCTACAACCAATACGTGTCAGACTGGTTGTTATCAAAAGAACGCTCACTAACTTCATTGTCTAGCGATGCCGATGAAAAACAGATAGTGAAACATTTAGCCCAAGTACGCGATGCTGCTGCTTTTGACAATGTATTTTTAGCCTATCCAGACGGCTCTCAGAAAAATCCAAATGGCGTGGTATTGCCAGCAGGTAACGACGACCCTCGCAAGTGGGGCTGGTATATTAATGCGCTAGCAGCACCTAACAAGGTGTTCATGGACAATCCCACGGTTGCAGCGGCAACCGGGGCTAATGTTGTCTCTTTGGGTAAAGCCTTAACACTCAACGGCCAACAAGTCGTTTTGGGCGCAGACGTTGAAATCACCGATATTCTTAATAGCTTAGAGCAGGTTATTTTACCGGGCGATGGTTATATGTTTATTGCTAATAAGCAAGGCAATGTATTTGTTCATCCCGATGCTAACCTGCTAAATCAAAGCATTAGCCGTTTGGGTTTAAATTTTAATGATGTAAAAAAAGCCGCTTCTTCAGCCAAATATATGTCGATAGTTATCGACGGCGAAGCCTTTGTTATTTTTGCTCGCGACATTGCGGGTACAGGCCTCGTCACCGTGAGTGTGGTTAATTACGATTCGCTAGTCGCGCCTTTGTTTGATGCGGTGATTGGCCAAGTTATTGTCACCCTGCTGGTGGTGGTTGTCTGTGTGATTTTATTTAACCTACTGTGTAATGTTTTATTTAGACCACTTGGTAAAGTGTCAGACGCCTTGGCAGAGTTTGCTCAAGGTAATGGCGATTTAACTCAGCGTATTGAGATTGACAATCAAGATGAAGTGGGTGACTTAGCGGCTAATTTCAATACCTTTGTTGAATCATTGCAACAGCTGATTAGCCATATTCAAGTGCAGTCGGGCAAACTTGCTCAGCAATCAGAGGTGGGCATTAACCGGGCTAATCAGTCGGTGTCTGAAATTGAAGGTCAGCAGCAAGAGATTGCGATGGTGGCAACAGCGGTAACCGAGATGGCTTCAGCCACTCAAGAGATTGCCTCTCATGCTGATCGCACCGCTCAAGCTGCACAAGACTCTACGGTGAGCACCAACAGTGGCCATGAACTAGTGATGAACTCTAAGGCTTCGATTAATTCCTTGGCGAACGAAGTAACAGAGGCGGGGTCGGTGATTGCTGAGTTGAGCCAACACGCTCTAGAGATTAACACGGTATTAGCCACCATTCAGGGGATTGCTGAACAAACTAACTTGTTGGCACTTAATGCCGCCATTGAAGCGGCACGTGCAGGAGAGCAAGGGCGCGGATTTGCGGTAGTCGCTGACGAAGTGCGGGTATTGTCACAGCGTACCCATACCTCTACTGTAGAAATTAAGACCACGATTGATACCCTGCAAAAAACCACAGAACGAGCGGTAGCCTTAATGGGCAGTAGCTCTAAACTGGCCAGTGGCTCGGTTGAAGATGCGGATAAGGCCACCAGTGCCTTAGAAGAAATTACCAACGCGGTGACGCTGATCAGCGATATGGCAACTCAAATAGCCACCGCAGCACAAGAGCAAACCCATGTGACCAGTGAAATCACCCAAAATGTGGTGTCGATTAAAGACGTAAGTGACCAGTTAACCTTAGGGGTAAACGACGGTTTGGAGCAGTCTCGTGAGTTGCAAATTCAAGCTGAAGATCTGCAAAGTAAAGTGAAAACCTTTAAGCTTTAGCGATAAAAAAGCCGCTCTAGGTAAGAGCGGCTAGTCTTTTTTAGCTTGGTGGGGACTCACTAATTCTCGGTAGTGGCTTCTGGTTCGTATTCACTTTCTTTACGCTGAGAAAACGTTACATGATCTTCGGGTGCACTTAAACTTTGTTCGCTACTGCGATTGGCTAGGCGCTCTGGGGCAGACTTTGCCTTCATTTCTAGGTTTGAGCTGTTGTATTCCTCTACCACTTTACGCTGCTCATCATTCATTGCTGCGGTGCCAGCGCGGTTGCCAATGCTGTGCATTAACTCATGGTGCAGTTCATCAGCTAAGTTTTCATCGCCATGCATGGTCATGATATGGCGTGGGAACATTAAGTTGGTATTACCGATACCTGCAAAGGTAGAGCTGATAACACGCGTTACAAATAAACGCGGCTGAATGGTTGAGGTAAACACACTCGTCTCTAGGCTGGTGCTGTCGTTGAAGCCTTTACCAAAGGTGCGGGTATCTTCTTTAACCGTACCTTTACACTTAAAGTAAACCAAGCTCGATTCAAACTGAATTTCGCTCCAAAACGGATGGCTTAGGTTGCTAAGCAGGCGACCAAAAATGGCGCAAATGCTAGCGGCGACCAATAAGCTAAGTACGGTAAAAAAGCTTTCAATGCTGGTTTGTACAAACGCGGGTCCGGTTTGGTCGTCCAGTAAGTCAAACACTACGCCATCGTAAAAGCTGGTATAAGTGGTGAGTGGGGTGAGTGCGTAAAATACCAATAAGGTAGCTATCATGAGTAAGGCTTGGGCAAGGCTGGTAGACGCGATGCGCATTTTTTTGCTTACTGGTTCGTCTGTTTTCTCTACCGTTTTCGGTTGCGTTTCTTGAATCAGCTCGCCATCAAATTCGCCATTGTTAGGGTTTTGTCTGGCACTTAGCGGTTTATAAATTCGGTTTGGTACTTTCTTGTAGCGGCGGCGTTCCATTACCTGATGGTTAAATTCGTTGAATATATCCATTGGGCGGGCACCTACTTCGCTGGTGCGAGGCAGCTTGTCAGTGATCTCGGTGGTTGGGTTTGCCTGTTTGGCGCGTAAGGCGGTTAACCCTAGTACTAAGCCACAGCTAATGATTGCAAATACAAAAATTAGGCCCAGCCAGGTAGCGTTGCTGTAGCTGTTGTAGGCAAGGTCGAGCATTTGAGTGGCCCAAACCATGCCTTCATTTAATTCAGCTTCTATTTCTAAACCACGTAGTTGAGCAGCAATAACCTCTTGATATTTTTCTAGTTCGTAGGAAAATATTTTACCCAGTATTATGTTGATGATAACCGGTACGCTCACGCACACCGCCACCATTTTCACAAAACCAAAGGCACTTACTGTTTCAATACCACGGCCTAAACGACGGTTAAGTGGGCGGCCCGCTCTAAACCACACTAGTGCCACATAGCACAGCAGGGTAAAGGCAAAAAATGGCATTAAAATAGTGGCTTTATCACCCGCTAAACCTACCGAAGTAACAAAGCTTAAAATGGCAAAACCAAAAAGGGCAACAAGGGTTTGTACCAGTGCGCCAACAACGCGCTGTGCTAAGTTTTGAATAGGGTAAGGCACAAAGGTGATTTTAGGAAACAGCGTGTGTAGTAGTCGAGCGACTAAACCTACGGGTTCCTTAAAGGTGTAGTTTTTGCTGCCAACCAGCATGGATTCAATTTGCTGCTGATCGTAGGCCACGTCTTGGCGTTCACGATTTGCGCTGTCTTGCTCTGACTTAGCGTGATTGAAAGACAATGACGTAGGCGCCGAGCGACCCACGTAAAAACGCATTACTTGCATTAAGCCGCGGCCTAATGTCCATAAGCCATTGGCCATTAACACAAAGCCAATTAAAGCGAATGTCCAGCCAGTAATAGGGTGAGTTTGTACTGCACTGGCCACGTTTAGTAACGAGAGTAAGCCAAGTAGTGCTGTTATGCCGCCACGAATGGCACGCAAGGTGCCTTCAAAGCGAAAGGGATTGCGGATCCCTAAGTCGAGTGAGCCATGTTCAAAAGACATGTGAGTTCCTTAAACGATATCTTGGATTAAATAAGAGTTTGGTAGCCGTCTGCGTCGGTTTTTACATCTGAGCTTGCAGCGTTTGTACTACTGGACATTGGTGTTGATTCGCTAGGTTTATCGGCATTAGCAAAAATGCTTGGGAGCTGCTTTTCTAATGAGCTACCAAATGCTAAACGCAATTTGTTACGCAGCCGACCCACTGAAAAGCTAATAATTGCTTTACTTAAAGCAAAACCTGCAATTAAACCCAAGAAGGCTCTACCGTAGCTATTGCCGTAATTGCTACCGTACTGGCTTAGCTCAGAGATCAGTATGGGAGTATCCCAAAGCACAAAAGGGATAGATCGTAAAAAATTAAGGAGACCGCTAACGCTAAATTCAGGGTTTACCCAAAAAGCGGTCCAAGCAAATATTACGGCTAAAAGGCCAGTGATTACTAAGCGCCATTTTTCCAATTTTTGCGCAATGCCTTGCAGAGGAATAATTCGCTTAGCCGCATTTTGGCTGTTCTGATTGGTGGTATAACCTAAGAAATCATTTGAATGAATGTAGTAGCCGAAGCGAAAGGTTTTCTTTGTTTTTTTGTCTTCGCCCCATAGGGTTGAAATTAGCCGAGTTGATGGCGGAATATCGGGCTTAAAATCAATGCCCATGGTTTCAACTTTGCCATTATTGTCTTCCAAATAGATGTTGGTTCCGTCGCTAAATTGTTTGGATCCACCATAGGTTTTTGTTACCGAAATAACATTGTAGTCATAGTCATTTTTACCCACTCTGATGGTGGTTGGATGAGATATTTCCATTTTTTTCTCGCTACTGCAATTGGTCTATTTAACTCAAAATATGGACGGTAAACGCCCACCAATGCAGATTTTGCGGGAAGAATATTACACTAACAATGCGCTTAAACTAAAGATTATTATAATATTTAAAAAAATGTCATTGTTTTGATTTATATGACATTTTCATGATTTTAGGGCTGTATTGTTGAGCATTGCATTAGTATTTACACAGTGAAAAATTTTGTTACTTATCTTTGGGTAGGCAAATGTGCTGACGCAACAACTCAGCCGAGTCGGCTGCATTAGCTTGGCAAACAAACAAGCCTATTTGCTCATAACCTCCCATCATTTGGGTTTTGGGTAGAAACTCAACATATAGCCCACAACCAGGGCCATTATTCACAATCATGTTGTAAGCTGGGCTGATGTCCATTTGCTGCATTAATGTTAAAATAGCTTGAATAGCCTGCTGTAATCCTAACACCAATTGCTGCTGTTCTAGCTCGGTTAATTGATGAAGGTAACGCTTGTTAGCATCTTTAACTATTAGCAACATGTCCAACGGGCGCTTCATAAAATACGGTACCATTAGTTGCCATTCGCCATAATCCTTTACTAGCAGCTCAGTGGGGTTTTCTTCAATCATATACTGACTGAACGATTTATTATGCCGCTTCCTAAAACGCAGATTATTGAAGAAATGCTGCGGCAAAATATTACTGTAAGCAATTTGCTGGTGGCCATGCACCAAAGAAGCACCTGCGGTTGCACCATAGTTTTTGATGATCGATACGTAACCACTTACCGACTCTTGAGCTAATTGGGTTTCAGAGCGAGCCATGAAATCAGTGGGTTGATTAAGTAAGCTTTTTTCTAAAAAAGCTAAGCGCTTAAAGCTAATTAGTGCGTCATTAAAGGGCAGGTTTTGCCAGTCTTTGTTATGAATGGATGACGTCCATTGCAGTAGGTGAAAACCATAAGAAGCGCGACCTAGATGCTCGGGATCCTGATGTTGGAAATAGTCAGCCTCTTCATAGGGGAGGTTTTCAATGGGATGAAAAATAGGATAGAGATTTTTATTAATGAAGGTAAAGCCTTCACTGTGCTCGGCAATATCTAAAATGTCGGCGCTTTTCCCTTCACAAATCGGGCATTGGCTATCTTGATGCGTGGCCACGGGTTTAGCGGTGGTGTGTACCCGTTTGGCTCTCGCTGAATTGTAGATCACCAAATTGCCGTTGCGTGGGTCGATTTGGCAAACACCATCAGGAGCAAACTGTTTTAATTGAGGGTCATCGCTGATGTTTTTAAGCAGCTGTTGAAACTGCAGCTGACTAAGGTCTTCACTGATAGCTAAAGATTTGGCTAAGGCCAGTGGTAACTGTTGTTTCATCCATCGTCCTCTATCTGTGAAGCGCCAATTTTTCAGTGCCATCTTAGTATAGGATAAGCAAATGTTTTTGCGGGCGTAGTTGGCCACTAAAAACAAGTCACGTTAAATTCGCGATGTTTACTTTATTGTTAATAGTTGACGTTTTGTGGCTGGCTTCATCTCCTACATGCGGTATGTCTTTATTGCTGTGTTGCGGGTTTAAGTTGTAGCTACTCATTTTCCATATTGCTTGTTAAAATGTTTCAGTGTACAAGTGTACGCTGAAATATTAAGGTAGTAGCCAAGATTAAAAATGTAGGTCACGACATGCTTGTCCCCACTAGTTACTCTGCTAGAGAAGAAATGCTCAATGTAGTGTCTCACTTACTCGGTTTGCTGATTGCCATCTTGGGCTTAGTGATGCTTGTTGGTAAAGCTAAAGGGCTGCTGGAGCTTAGTGCTGTTGGCGTTTATGGCGGTTCGCTGATTTTGTTATTTTTGGCTTCTTCGCTTTACCATGCGGTGCCCAATCAGGCTTGGAAAGCCGGTTTAAAACTGTTTGATCACTCGGCTATTTATTTGCTGATCGCCGGAACCTACACTCCCATTTTACTGATTGCTTTTGATGGCTGGTTATCACTGGTTTCGATGATTGTTATTTGGACCCTCGCAGCCTTCGGAGTGGGCTTCAAGTTGCTTACAGGCACTCGCTTTCCCAAAGTGTCGCTGACCACTTATTTGGCCATGGGGTGGTTGGCCTTAGTATTGGCCTACCCTATGTATCAGCATATACAGGCAGGTGGCTTGTGGTTAATTGCAGCAGGGGGCTTATTGTTTAGTGTTGGTGCGATGTTTTATGTGGCCAAACATAAAGCCTACACCCACGCCATTTGGCATGTATTTGTAGTGGCAGGATGTGCCTGCCACTTTGCTGCCATTTATGAGTATGTGCTGTAGTGGCTTAGGGCAACCAAACTAATTCAGGTAAGGCGCTGATATCTAACTTATCCCCCCGTTTTGCCGTTATTATCGAGTGTGGTCGAATCGCCGATGAGGCTTGGATTGCCTCGATCAAGCCTTGCTGAGCACTTGCTTCCCCATGTACTAGAATCAGAGGCGGGGCATCCTCAAACTGTTGATACCAATGCATTAGCTCTGCTTGGTCGGCATGTGCTGATAAACCACCTACCGTGTGTAGTTTAGCGGCTACTTTAACCGGTTTACCGTGAATGGTGAGGTGGTCTACGCCATCGACTAATAGGCGCCCAGGGGTGCTTAGCGCTTGATAGCCGCAAATAATTACATCACATTCACTGCGCCATAGATTGTGCTCTAAATGGCAGCGGATCCGACCGCCATTACACATACCGCTGCCAGCAATAATGATTAAACCTTGGCTAATGTCATTCAGTTCCATCGACTCTTCAGTACTTTGAATAAACTCTATATTTGACAGTAGCGGGTGCTCTCCTGGATGCTGGCGGGTAAAGCGTTTAAAGTCATCGTCCATCACCGGATAATTGTTGATATAAACTTTGGTGGCCTCAATTGCCATTGGGCTATCTAAGCAAATCTTCCAGCGTGATAAATCCCACTGTTTGGCATATAAATGAAATAAATACAGTAGCTCTTGAGCGCGACCGACTGAAAAGGCTGGAAGTAGAATATTACCTCGGCTGCCGCTAATAGCGGCTGAGAATATTTGCTCAAGTTCGTTAATGGTGTCGTCCCAAGAACGGTGTAAACGGTTACCGTAGGTGCTTTCCATTAGGACTAAATCAGCCTGCTTAATAACCACTGGGTCGTTCAATATTGGCATGCCTTCACGCCCTAAGTCACCGCTAAACACCAGCTTTTTCTGAGTGCCTATTTCACTTATCCAGAGTTCAACAATGGCTGAGCCTAGAATATGTCCGGCATCAGATAGCTGAATAGTGAGTTGCGGAAGTACCTCCACCTTCTGCCCGTAACTCAAGGGATAGAATTGTTTAACCGTTTGTGCGACATCGTCTTCATTAAACAGTATTTCAAGCTCAGGAAGATTGTTTTTAATTCGTTTTTTGTTTTGTCTCTCGGTATCACGTTGTTGCAGCATCGCGGCATCTTTGAGCATGATTGCACAAAGCTCTGCAGAGGCTTTATGAGTATAGATAGGTCCGTTAAAACCTGATTTTACTAGCTGGGGGATCCTGCCTGAGTGGTCGATATGCGCATGACTCAGAATAACCGCATCGATGTTATTAGGATCGAAAGAGAAGGCTTGGTGATTGCGTAATGCGTCGGCTTTACTGCCTTGAATTAGACCACAATCTAATAATACGTTTTTGCCATTTATCGAGAGCAGATGACAAGAGCCGGTCACCTCTTCGGTAGCACCTAAAAACTGTAGAGTCATGGTCATAATGCACCTCCAATCTCGAGATTAACGTCTTCTTTAGACGTGTTCACCTTAAGGATAGACCAGCCCCTACACAAAATGTGTGCGCAACAGCAAAACGCTAGCTCACGCATGGCAGGAGGAAGTACTGCTTTAGATTCACAAAGGAGGGATTGCTGGCGATTCAGCGGCTAGCTTAAGCCAAGAATCAATAGGTATAGCAAGCGATGGTGCTATCGCTAAAGGCTAATAACTAGCCTTTAGCGACGTCGAGGGACTTATTCTGCTTTTAATGTTGAAAGCTGTTGGTTAAGTAGGTTAGCCACTTGTGATAATTCGCCACTAAGGGTTTCGATGTCGTGTGCCAGAGAGTTTTGCACTCCAGCCGCTTCGCCAATACCGGTAATGTTGCGATTAATATCAGCGCTGACATGGCTTTGCTCTTCAGCAGCAGTAGCCACTTGAGCGGCATTGTCATTGATGGCCGCGATGCTGGCCACAACGGTATGCAACTGTTCATAGCTGGCTTCAGTGTCTTTGGCTGTGCTGTTAACTTGCTCGCGGCTCGTAGCAATTAAATCAACGGTGGCATTTACATCACTTTGTAGTGCTTGAATCAGTTGATTAATTTCTTCGGTAGAGCTTTGGGTTCTGCCTGCTAAGTTTCTCACTTCATCGGCCACCACCGCAAAACCTCTTCCTTGCTCACCAGCCCTTGCGGCTTCAATGGCTGCGTTGAGAGCCAGTAAGTTAGTTTGCTCGGCAATACCACGAATAGTTTCTAAGATGCTGTTAATATCTTGGCTACGCCCTGCGACCTTAGTGATGCGCTCACTAATGCCTTCCATACTGCCAGATACATTGCGGATCTGCTCTACCGAGCTTTGAAACTCTTGTTGAGTTTGGCTTAGTTGCTGCTCTGCTTGTTGCGCATTGCTGGCGGTACCGTTGGCTAACTCAGCAACATTACTGGCTGTCGAAGACATTTGGTTTACTGCAGTGGCAACATTGTCGGTTTCGCTATGTTGTAAGCGACTAGCTTCTCCAGCTGATTCTGCATTCTTGGCTAGGGTGAGTGAGCCTTGAGTGAGGTGGTCAGATTGTTTTTGCAGCTCGTTAACCATTAAGCGTAGCTTTTCGGTAAAGGCATTAAACTCACCGGACATGTTGACCAGCTCTTGATGACCTTGAATATCGAGCTTGAGTGTCAAGTCTCCATCATTACCTGCTAGGTAACCAATGCGGCGAGTCACTTCCGCTAATGGGTCTAAAAAGCTTTGTACAATGCGTGAAATAATGAAAAGCGCTATGGCTCCACCAATCACCGCGATCAATAGCATAGTACTATGTGCATCTGCGGTTGTTTGGGCGAATAAGTCTTGAAGTTGACGGGCATCTAGCTGGCTAGCTGCGGCGGCTTGCTCGGCACTTAGCGAAGCACCTCCAAAGATTAACATGCTGCTTAACAAGCAAATAAATAGTAGCGTGATACTGATTAACAATTTTAGTTTAAACGACAACTGCGCCATTCTGATCCTCCGTGAATGCGTATCCGTCTAACATCGCATACTTTGTCCTTAAGTGCTTAACTTTTATCGTGTATTGTCGGTGGTTCAGCAATTTTTTTTGTGCAGAAGAGAAAAACATGGTGAGCCAGTGAATATTTACCATAAGTGGCTAAAATTGCGTGGCGATTCTAGCCTTTATTATTGGCCGAAAAAGCACCTAAACCCAAATCTTGTGGTGTCGCTCAACGAGTGAGGAATAAACCTATCAGTGTTACGGATCTGGCGGGTGTAGTAAGCCAAGCCGGTAGGTGTGTATTTAGGTGATGTTTTAACAGAGCGCTAAAGAACGGGCTAACAGTTAACGCCGGGGAGTAACAAATACGCTTAAACTTAAATTGCTTAAGGACCAAAATTCAACATCTTAGCTATGCTATTATGGCTTAAACATCTTTTGGAGTTGCTATGCCCTATCAATTGATATTACTTGGCCTTGCGGGGCTTATTGCCGTCGGCATTTTATTACATCACCCTTCACGTACCCTGGGCATCCCTTCGTTACTGATTTTTATGGGCGTGGGCCTTACGGTGGGTAATGGCGAGTTCAATTTTGTGTATGACAATTTGCAGGTCTCTTCTCTGGTGGGTTCTTTCGCTTTAAACATTATTGTTTTTGTCGGAGGCATTAATACGCCGATTAGTAGCATTAAAGTGGCCTATAAAGAGGGCGGAGTGTTGTCTTCTTTTGGCGTGGTATTCACTTCACTGATTTTTGCCGTGATCTTCTATGTTTTATTTGATTATGACTTTATCTATTGTTTGTTATTTGCGGCAGTGATTTCGTCAACCGATGCCGCAGCGGTATTCTCTATTCTTGAATCTAAAAAACTAAAACTAAAAGAAAGCACCGACACCGTTTTAGAATTTGAATCGGCTACCAATGACCCGGTCGCTTTAATTATGGTCGTCATACTAACTGGCTTGTCGTTAGCTCCCGATAGCGGTGTTTCGGTGATGCAAATAAGCCAAACCTTAGGCATACAGGTACTAGCGGGCGTTGGTATTGGTTATGTTATGGGCAAATTATGTGTGCTGGCCCTGCGGCGCATCAGTTTGCAAGAGTATGGTTTGATTCCAGTGTTTGTGTTGGCGTGCTTCATATTAGCCACCTATGGCAGTGAATTTGCTGGGGGAAATATTCTAATCGCTTCATACGTAGCGGGCGTGGTGATTGGCAATGGGCTTAAACGCGGTAAAGAAGTTAATAAGCACTTCTTTAATAGCATTTCATGGTTAGCTCAATCGGTGATGTTTATTATTTTGGGGCTGCAAATTTTCCCTCAACAACTACTCGAAGTGGTTTGGCTAGCCTTGATACCCAGCGCATTATTGATGTTAGTCGCTAGGCCATTGGCTGTGCAGTTGTGTTATTTGCCGTTTCGCCAAGCGTCTTGGAAAAAACGCCTATTTATCTCCTCTATCGGTTTGAAGGGGGCAACACCTATCGTGTTTGCTTTGATCCCCGCCGCCGCTGGAGTAGAAGGCTCTTTAGAGATGTTGCATATGGTGTTTTTTGTGGTGCTGTATTCGGTGTTGATACAAGGCGCTGCTATCGAGCCCTTAGCTAAAAAACTTAAACTAAATCAAGATGAAAGTACTTAAGTGGTTTGCTGGCAATGTTCAATAATGAGCTGGCGCAACCAGCGGTGAGCATGGTCTTGTTCTAGGTGCTGAGGCCATGCCAATAAGTAACTAAAGGGCTCCATTTTTACCGGTAAGGGCAGGATCTCCAGCTGATGAGTGCCGCTCACTACATTGGCAAAACTGCGGGTACAGGTGAACACTAAGTCGCTTGATTGACAGAGTAGGGCTGCGGCAAAAAAGTCTGCGGTTAAGCTGCTGTTTTCTATATGTAGCCCTTGCTCGGCTAACACTTTATGTAATAACCAATGCGGGCCAACCTCGCATTCACAATTGACATGGGCTTGCTCTAAATAAGCGGATAAGTCCCATGGTTGCTGTAAGGCTGGGTGGTTGTTCCTGACTAAACAAACGTGATCTTCTTTGTACAATTCAATGGTCTGTAGCTGGCTAGGTACTTGTTTACTTTGATACTCTCGAGGCGCACGCTGGTCATTGTCACGCGCTAAAATGGCTAAATCGAATGTTCCCTTTATTAGGCCTTCAATGCTTTTATTATCTAAACGATGGGTATCTAATTTAAGGCCTGGTGCTTGTTGCATCAGTTTGCCAAAAAAACGCGGTAACAAGGTGGCAAAGCTGGTTTCATTTAAACAGCAGTTAAAGTTACGCTGGCTGGTATTGGGGTCAAAGCCCTCAGCTTCAATGATTTGATTGGCGTTTTGTAACCATTGCCGGAGTTTAGGCTCTAAGTTACGCACTCGTGGTGTTGGGCTTAACCCCCCTGCATGCCTCACAAATAGCGGGTCATTAAGTTGTAGGCGAAGCTTAGCCAACTGTTTGCTAACGGCTGATTGGCTTAGGAATAGTTTATCAGCAGCACGAGAGACACTTTGCTCTTCGAGCAAGGTGAGTAAAACCGGCAGTAAATTTAAGTCATATTGCTGAGACATAATATTCCTATTGGGACTTAGGCTGAATCCAAATCATCATTACCATTCATAATATAGCGGTTTTACAATACGCGCCCAGATTTAGGAGTTGTGAATGCGTTTGTCTAATCCTTTACCCTTGTTTATGTTGATGGTGCTGTTTTCGCCCCTAGCTATCGATATCTTTTTACCCGCTATTCCGCAAATGGCGGCGTCTTTTCAAGTGCCTGTCGCATGGATAACTCAAACTATTCCGGTGTTTTTATTTGCGTTTGGTATTGGCCAGCTACTTGTTGGGCCGCTGGCTGACCTATACGGGCGCCGACCTGTAGCCTTGTTGGGGGCGGTGATTTATGTTGTGACCTCGGCCATAGCGGCGCTGGCTGCTAGCTATGAGGTATTGATGTTAGCGCGCTTAGGCCAAGGTATTGCTGCCAGTTGTTTGTCAGTTGCAGCTTTTGCTGGGGTGCGTGATCACTTTGGCACTGAACGCTCTAAAAGCATCTTTAGTTACCTTAATGGGGTGATATGCATCGTGCCTGCCTTAGCTCCGCTGCTAGGAGGCGTATTGACCCACTGGTGGTCTTGGTCGGCTAACTTTTGGTTTATGGTTGGTTTTGCAGTGGTGGTGTTATTGGCCATGCTGGTGATGCTAAAAGAAACCAAACCTCAAGATAGTCAGTTTAGTGGGCGTTTATACTCTTTGAGCCGCTACGGTAGCGTTTTGAAGGTGAGTAGTTTTCGCTTCTATTCACTATTAGTGATGTTAGGCATGGCCATGATCATTGCCTATGTTTCGCAATCTCCTGGCCGGCTAATGGTGGATATGCAACTGTCCAGTGGCGATTATGCCTTGTGGTTTGGCGCCAATGCCTTGATTAATATTATTGCCGCATTTTTAGCCCCTCAAGCGATTAAATGCTTGGGACAAACAGTTGGTTTGTGGTTAGGGGCTTGCTTAATGGGGGCATCGGCGGTGGCCTTAATCTTGGCACAAGAGATATTGCATCCACTGGCCTTTATGGCGCCGGTATTTGTCTCTAGCATTGGCTTCTGCTTTCTCATTGCGGTTGGCACTGGCAGCGCATTATCCCCTTTCGGTGATAAAGCTGGGACCGCATCGGCATTGCTGGGGTTTGTGCAAATGACCGGTTCAGCCTGTTTAGTGGGGGCTTTTGGGGTGAGCGGCTTAACCATAAGCGAGCAATTAGCCGCCCTGATGGCACTGCCATTTCTATTGATGGCGCTATCTCTAGTTAACCCAAAGTTAAATGAGAAACTGGCTTAATTAGAGCACCTTGACACTGTGGTATAGACAGTTTTTTGCGGCGTGCAGCCAGCCATCATCGCTTGAATTTGTAATGCTATTTCCCGAATAAGCGCCAATTGGCGCTTTTTTTATGATTAATTGACGTTCATTGGCCTGTTGGTGTAACTAAACAGGCTAAATTTGTAGGGTGGTTTATAGTTTTATATAAGCAATTACTTATACCTATGGGTGAATAGACCTTGAGAAGAATATTACTGAGCTTGATGTTTTTTGGCTGGTCGCTAGCTTGGGCACAGCCTTCAGTGGTGTTTTTAAATCCCGGTAAAGCTGATGAGAGCTTTTGGTCTGATGTGGATCTCTATGCTGAAGCAGCGGCTAAACGTTTAGGCATTCGGCTACGCACGTTTCACTCACAACGTAATCATTACTCAATGATTAAGCACTTAGAGGAAATGATCAACCAACAGCGTTTGCCTGATTATGTCATGCTAGTAAATGAGAAAAATGCCTTACCACGAATGCTCACTTTGTTAGAGGGCTTGCCGGTGTATGTGGTGGTACTGCTAAATGATCTTGATTTACAGCAGCAACAATTACGTAGCCAAAACCCGCATTGGCAGAAATACTTGTTGAGTTGCTTAGTACCCAATAATTATTGGATAGGCCAACAAACTGCCAAAGAAATGTATAACAAAGCAGGAGCCCAGCCTGGGCAAGTAGTATTGATTTCAGGTGATAAAGCGACCCCTGCATCAATAGAGCGAGAAGCTGGCGCTGTGGGGTTCTTCCAGCAACAGGCTAACCTTCAAGTAAAACAAATCGTTTATGGGCAATGGGAAGAGTTGCGTAGCTATCAACAAACGCGTGTATTGTTAAAGCGTTATCCTCAGCTCAAATATCTGTGGACGGCTAACGATCATATGGCATTTGGCAGTTTAGCGGCGATTCAAGAGGCTGGACTCGAACCAGGAAAAGACATTTATGTTGGGACAGTGAATACCTCAGAGCAAGCGCTTAGCTTGCTTGAGAAAGGCGATATCAGTGCTTTGGGTGGCGGACATTTTATTGCTGCAGGGTGGGGGCTTTCGCTGATCTATCATCATGCTGCGGGGCGCTCACTCCCAAGTAAAATTAATGCCCCGATGTTCCAATTATTACAAGTGAATACGCCGTTCTATCAGCAGCTAAAATCCAAGGACTGGAGTAATATCCCTTTTGAAAGCTTGTTGCAAAGTCATCAACTTGGTTCTGACCATCAGGTAGTGCGATAACCTCTATGGAAAAAAACGCATTTAGGTTGCGCGGGCCCATCGGTAAACGTTTAGTGGTATTAATTATTGGTACCAGCACCCTGTTTGCCTTGTTATCGGTAGCAGCGCAGCTGGCGTTTAACTATTATGCCGCGGTGAAGCAAACCGAAGCTAATTTGAGCAAGTATAGTCAAGCCAACAAACCGGCTATTGAGCAGGCAATTTGGGATGTGGATTATGCCTTGTTAGATGACCTTTTGCTGGGTTTTTCAAAGCAGCAATATGTGGCAACGGTTAATCTACAAACCGATGATGGTATCACCATGAAGTTGGGCAAGGCTGATATTAGCCAACAGTTTCATGTATACCCCTTAGTTTACCAACTACAGCATCTTGGACAACTTAGCGTAGGCTTAGATTTGTCTTTAGTTAAGCAAGATATCGCAGAGCAACTATTGGTGATTCTGTTAACTAATGGCTTGAAAACTTTTTTGATGAGCCTAATTATTTTGTTGTTGGTAGGAAGAATTGTCACGAGTGACTTACGGCGTCTGGCCGAGGTAGCCGACCAAATTTTCACTGAACAACAACAGCTGGTACAGCTCCCCAGTAAATTGCTGCAACGTAAAGATGAAATTGGCTTAGTGGCTAGTTCAATGCAGCAATTACAACAGCGATTACAGCGTGGCCTTGATGCTAGGTTAGAAGCCGAGCAGCAATTACATCAACACCGTCAAGCGCTTGAAGAAACCATTGATCAACGTACCGCGGTATTGAATTGGCAAAATGAAGCGAGTCAGCAATTATCAGAGTTATCGCTATCTTTTCTGAGTTTAAAATCGACCAATGCGAAAGCACTGCTACAGCAAACCACGGCGGTTATTGGTCGTCTATTTGCAGTGGATCGAGTCGATATATTTGAGTTTGAGCGCCAGCAAGCCATTGGCAAAGTGAGCTGGAGTGCGGCTGGGCACGCCAGAGCGACTAAACCGATCAACTTAAGTCGCTTAGACGAATTAAAGCATCGTTTAATCGACCTATCACCGACTCTGGTCAGTGATCTCAGCGAGCTTAAATATCAGGCCCCGAAAGAGTATCAATTACTAAAGAGCCGTGGGGTAAAATCCTTGGCTACTTTTCCGTTAAGCGATGGTAATAAAGCCTTTGGCTTATTAACCTGTACTAGTTTAAATAGTTGTTCTATTTGGCCGAATTATAAAATCATTTTGTTGAGTCAATTTGCTGCCGCTATCAGTGGACTCATCATTAAAGACAAAAATGACTCAGCCATGGCCCATTTGCAAAATGAGCTATTGCAAGTGAATGAACGCTTACAAGTGTTAGCTGAAACGGATGAACTAACCGGCTTGGTTAATCGACGCCCGTTTAAAAGGGAGCTTAATCGGGCGATCGCGAGTGCTCGGAGGCACGGTTCGAAAATCGCGGTGATGATGGCTGACATTGATTACTTCAAAGCTTATAACGATCATTATGGCCACCCTCAGGGTGACGAAGCCTTAAAACAGGTCGCTCATGCCTTGGTATCAGTGGTTAAGCGCAGTGAAGACTGCGTGGCTAGAGTCGGCGGTGAAGAGTTTGCTTTGTTGTTATGTAATGTAGACGCCCATGAGTTACCACTAATGGCTGAACGGATCGTTAAGCAAGTCGCTAATTTACAGTTAGAACATAAGGGCTCTCTAGTAGGCTCAGTACTCACCATCAGCTTAGGCGGAGTATTGGTTGACCCTAAAGACGTAATTGAATCTGCCAGCCTATTAGAGCTGGCGGACAACTGCCTGTATAAAGCCAAGCATCAAGGGCGTAATCGCGCAGTACTTGATGTAGACAGCTAAGCTTTACTGCTAGCATTTATCTAAACCCTAATGGTGAGGCTCACGGTGATTGTCTCTGTCGCTGCTTTTTTGTCGATTGCCTTCAAGCAGACTGTTCAAGAGCGATTGCTTTAAGCATGATCTGAGTGGATTTTTATCAGTACTATTTACATTATAGTTTATAGTAAGCTTAGTGAGAACGGTGTTTGAGGGTGAGTCATGACACATATCAAGTCGCTCAAATATGCCATTAATATTTTTGTTTGTTGTGCCTTCTTGGCTTTTCTCGCCACAGCCTTAGGGGGGGGCTTTGCTGAGCAAAACTTGCTGCATCGAATATGGATATTTCCGTTACGCTTTGAGCTCGCCCTAGTGGTATTGTTTTTAAGTTTACTGGCCGCTTATTCTCTGCTTTATAGCAGCCTGCATGGTCGTTTATTATTAACGGTCATCGCCTTTGTGCATATTCTGAATATGATATTAACCACTAGTGTCGCCGAGTCATCGGTCACCGCCCTGTTAAGTGCGATGAGTATGATCTCTCTCGGTGGATTGTTATACCTGGCTTGGACTAACCCTCAGGAAGAAAAAGTAAAACGCCTACGCCTCTATCAGAGACAAAGGCGTAGGGCGAAAGAGGAGCAAGGCAAGCTAGATTATGCCTACCTTCAAACGGTACAACATCCAGACAGTAAAACTAACAAACGCGAGTAAGACATGGGTTAAGTGCTGGCTGGCTTGGCTTCTAATTGAAAGCAATAAGTCCATAAATACACACTACCAATGGCTAGGCCGGGTAACATCGCTTCAATTAAGTCAGGGGTCTGTTGCCAAGTATGTAAGGTGACCGGAATAAACAACATCACTAACCAGCTGACCGCCATAGCCAAGCAGCGAACGGCTTGGCTATACCCCCAGTGTTGCAAGACCGATTTAGCGATAAAGCTAATTAACCAAGTAGAGCCAAAAGCATAACTGCCCTGAACAATGCCGGCTTTAAATGCGATATTGCTGCCATATTCACTATTTACAAAAGCCGCCCAAGCGCCGTAAAGTAGCGCCGCTAACAACGCTATTTGCCAAGGACTTAGCTGATTAACCAGTTTTTGATAGTGTTTAATCATTGAGTACTTTAGGCCAGTTTTTGTCAGCTTTTTCTATGTAGCTATCACGCTCAGCTTGCCATTTTTGTTGCACACTGGCGTTGTAATTAAGATAGAGCTTGCCATTTAGGACGGTAAATTGCTCAGGCTCGATACTCGCCGTTTTACCTTTAGCGACGGCGTAGGCGCAGTAGCCACCATACTGCGGGGCATACTGTTCAGGATCGGCTTTAAACAGCGCCAAATTGTGAGCACTACTAAATCGCCAAGTGGCGCCTTGCCATTGATATTCAAATTGTTCACTGCCTTCTATGGGCTTATTATCAGTGAAATAAGCCACACTGTCGTAACCTTTAATGGCAAGGTTATTAAACCAAGGGGTGTAAATGGGATCGGCGGCAAAACTATAGCCAGATACAAACAGTAATACTAAAAGCAGTTTTTTCATGATGATACCTCATCGATTAAAGCGGGATTAATCAGTTGAAACAGATGCTGTTGTTTGCTTAGCGATGCTAGCGAAGCCGTCTGTTGTGGTTGGTGTAGCTGTTCTCGCCAAGCCTGTAAACTTTGTTCTGGGTAGTAGTCAAATTGGCTAGTATTGGCTCCTAGCTGCACTTGGCAAATACTTTTGCTGTGGGCATCGTGGCGGTCCATTAACACCGAGTGTTGGCGATTTTTCTGGCATTGTTGCAGGTGAATCTCTTGTAATACAGATGTCGCACTGGCAGACAGAGTATGCTGTAACCACTGGTCAAAACGTTGCTTGCGGCTTGATAATACTTGCTCAGTATTAATCGCTGACGAGCTGAATTGGAAGGCGCTTTGGTCTAAGTTCGTCAGGGTTAATTGTTGGCCGTTCCAGCTGAAATGCTGGCTGATAGTTGCTGCGATAAACACCAAATCAAAAGGGTTATAAAGCTGATAGTCTTGAGCGGCTAGATGCTGGCTTACTGAGATAGCCGAACCATAGGCTAATGCCTGGGGTATTATCTGTCCGCGAGTGGGAGCTTCGCTACGCTGAGGATCTTGATAACGGTTGAGCAGCGCCAGTACCACCCCATGATTATTGATGCCGAACCAGCTGCCACCTGCTTGGCCGTCGACCGGATAAAGCTGCTGCTGCTTACCCTGGTGTTGGCGCTTCATGCCAGCCTCGTGACGGCTTCGCGCTTCATCGCGATTCATGGTGATTACAGTATGGTCTGTAAGACGAAGAACACTGAGTGTGCACATGCTAAGTCCCTTGTTGGCGGAGGTAACTTGCAGTGCTAGGGGCAATGCCCACGCTGTCGCTTACTGGTAAGCTTAACTCTTTAGCGACTAGCTTTGCGTAAGCGACATGGTGCACCGTGTGATTAATTAAGTAGCAAAGTTCACGGCTTAAGCTGCTATCAAATTGCATGCTGTATTGCTGCTTTAAAGACACTTCAGATTCAACCGTAACGGCACGTTCGATGATGGCTGATGTTGGGTGCAATATCCAAGCAGATAGCTGTTCAATCAGTTGGAGTGCAAGGCTTGGATTATTTTCAATGTCGCTATCACGATGGCGAGTATTGTAATCAATGTTGCCTTGCTCCAAACCGAGTTGTAGCGCGAGAAAGTGATCTAAAATGTGGCGAACATGACGACCAATACCTGATTCACTGTGTAATGATGGCTGGTTATAGAGTGCTTCATCACTTGCTTCCACCAATTGTTGCACTTGTTGTAGTGCTTCTACGGTCGCCTCACGCAGCTGCTTCATTGTTTCTCCATTTGTTCAAAAATCGTTGACTACCTGTTTGACCGAGGTAACGACGCAAATATTTCTCAGGTGTCTTTCTTAGATCAACAATAATCAATCCATCTAATGACTGATTAAAGCTGTTATTCACCGAAAAACAGACAAAACGGCCATTTAAGGCTAAGTAATGGCGCAGCAAAATAGGAATGGTTTTACCGGGCTCACATTGGCCAACTAGTTTGTTTAAAATGGCGATATTGCTCAGAGAAGCCAGCACCTTACTGGTCCATACTTTGCCTTTCACCTTAAGAGGCACCATCGGTTTTACATCGTTTAAGTAACGTTGCTCGGCACGAAAGGCTGAAATCATAGAGTCTGAGATGAAGGCTTGTGCCAGCTCAGAATGTTCTTGGGAAATACTGACACAGCCAAATAGTGTGTGATATTGCGGATGTTTCGCCACGTAGTGGCCAATACCTTGCCACAATAAGTCGAGGGCGCGCGGGTGTCGCTGGTATTTAGGTACCACAAATGAACGGCCCATCTCTAAACAATCGCCCATGCGTTTTAAATAGTTGTGGTCAAAGTCATACAAAGAACGGCTATACAGAGCATTAATACCATGTTGAGCAACGATTTCGTTGGCGTGCCCCAAGCGATAACCCCCCACTAAGCAATGACTATCGTTATCCCATACAAATAAGTGTAGGTAATTGGGGTCAAACTGGTCGCTATCGATGTTGTTGCCTGTGCCTTCACCAGCAGCCCTAAAAGTCACCTCTCGCGCTAAGGCTATCTCGTCCATGATTGGTCCAAGGCGCGAGTAGGGAGCACAATAAACGCTAAAATTACGGTGTGTGACCAGCATACAATCTTCTAGATTGTCGAGTTGCTTGCGTAAGTCTTGGCGGCCATTAGGTAAACACTCCACAAGGTGTAAAGGAGGATGTTTGGCCACGGTTGTAGTTGTTTGGCTGATAGGTAAACTGAGTAAATCAGTAGCGACACGCAGGTAGTCAGTGACAGCCTGCTGATCACTGAGGTCTTGATAGTCTTTGGCTTTAATTAATTCGCCCACTTGCATCGTGAATTCGCGACCACGTTTATTGACCAGTTCGCGAGGGAGTAAAGCGGTGCGTAAGCGACGATGGATTAAGCCCGAAAGATAAAATAAGGTGGAGTTACGGCCGCTAACAAAGCAGGGTAATATCTGAGCTTGATAACGTTTGGCCAAACGACCGACCAAATTGTTCCATTCGCGGTCTTCTATTTGGCGATTTCCAGTGTTAATCGCCGATACCATACCAGCGGGATAAATCATTAAAGCGCCACCTTTGGAGAGGTGCTGACAAGACAGTCGAATTCCACGGGCATTCTTTTTGGCTGCCTGTTCAGAGAGTACATCTACGCCGATAAATAAATCCTTAAACTCGGGAATGTTAGCCAGTAATTCATTGGTAAGCACTTTCAGGTCGGGGCGAACTTGCAATAATAGTTCGCTCATTGCTACACCTTCTAGTCCGCCGAGAGGGTGGTTAGCCACAATCAACAGTGGTCCTTGTTCTGGTATTTCCTTGAGGGCTTCCGGATTGTTGGCCAGAAAAGAAAAATCTAAGCTGCGCATGGTATAGCGCAAAAAATTTAAGGCGGTTTTACCATCATCAGTGTAGTGAGGACGGTCATCATAGATTTGCGCGAGTTTCGCAAGGCCAAGCGCTGTTTCAATGATTCGTGCTAGCCATTGCGGGCGCATGCTTAGCCTAAAAGGGTTATTTTTATTCTGCATGGATGATTCCTTAATCCGTTTCGGGATAATAGGCGGTTAGCTCGCGCTCGTGTTTCCAGCGGACCAGTAACTCTTTAAGCTTGGGTGGTTGGTAACCTCGTTTACGGTTAGCAGCGCCCAGCTCAAACAGCGTTTTATATTGAAAGAGTAAAGAACGCATCGCTTCGCTGAAGGGCGTTTTCCTATCCCATATATGTAAAGACTCTGAACTCGCGCTGTTTATTTCCACAATCTCTAAATCTTTACCCTGTTGAAGGTGCTCGATATCGGCAAATTTAATGTCCATTCGCCCATAATAAAATTCCGGTAAGTCAGCCATCATTTTATTGATGGCGGCGTTCAGTTCAGGGGTAATTAATTGATTGGCATCCCTGAAAATGGCCCCGCGACAATGGCTGGCTGAAAATACTAATTTGTAGGGCTTGCCTTGCTCGATTATCTCCTCCAACTTGTCTTGGTGACGGCTTAAATAGAGGTGCTGTAAGTCACTGGCGCGCGGGTCGGATTGAATTAGTTGTTTAAGGCTAGATTGCCCATCACCCACCACATAAGGGGTGTATTTTAAGGCAAGAGAGATAATTTCCCCGGCTGGCTGATCGGGGTGGCGTACAAAAAATACGCCGGCTTCTGCTTCATAGCTGGCCAGTTTTTGCAGCAGCATAGCCGAATTCATAGGGTAACTGTCTAAGCAATCTTGCAGTTGCTGGCGATTGTGAAGTAGTTTTACTCCTGCGCCTCTGCAGCCAATGTCAGGCTTACCGACTAAAGGAAACTGTAGCCCGCGTTGTTGCATTATTTGTAGTAAATCTTCCACTTGGCGCGCTAAAGGCGCGCCACTACGATTAACTTTTAGCCACGGTAGTACAGCCTTATCACAACTGCCGGTGGCTTGTATTAACAACTCACTTTTCCCTACTCCAACCATACCCGCCAGCGGTAATTTGGGGTTGGCTAATAGAGGCAGGGTAAGAGAGCGGTGGCGTACACTAAGCACTAACCATTGCAGCACTACCGGAATATACACCGCCCAAGTGGGCCAAAATTCAAAGAAAGAAGTGGTTTTACCATTCATATCCAGCGCGGGCATTCCTGGTGATACGTAAGGAGATGATGGCTTACTATTTAAGGGTTCAGTCACGGTGTCGCACTTCCTGTTGCATTTATCTTTCCTATCAGACCTGTGAATTAGGATTAATCATTCAAACGTCGTTAGATTTAGTCTAGTTCAGCGTAAGGGTTTACCAATTACGGTGTATTAATGCTTTAGTCTAGGCGAAGATAGTGACTAATATATGTAAGACTTTGGGATGGCGGTACTTAATGATTATTGACGATTTACGCTTAGTCGCCGGTGAGCGACAACTTAGCATTAAGCACTGGGAGTTGGCACATGGCCAACATTGGGCCATTTTTGGCCATAGTGGTAGTGGTAAGTCGCTACTTGGGGCGTGGCTAAGCGGTGATTTAGATGCCGAACAAGGCCGCTATAGTGGTCGCCCTGAACGAGTCGGGTTGGTCTCGTTAGAGCAGCAACAAGCCTTATTAGCGCAAGAATTAGCAGAAGATGATAGTGACTTTACCGATCAGGTTGATGTTGGCCACAGTGTCGCCGAGCTATTATCCCGTAAGGCTCGTAACACTCAGCACATGGCGAATGTTGTTCAGCAGTGTGATTTAACAAGCTTGATGACTCGAGGTTTTCGCTTATTGTCTACCGGTGAAACGCGTCGTTTAATGCTTGCTTTAGCTCTGTTAGACGAGCCTCAGTTATTAATTCTCGACGAGCCATTCGCTGGTTTAGATCTGACCCATCAACAGCAATTACTGATCTTACTAGAGCAACTAGCTAAACGTTGTCAATTAGTCATAATTACGTCGCGAGATGAGGAATTACCTTCGGTTATTAGTCATGTAGCAGTATTAGATGAGCAGGGTTTGAGTCAACAATTAACTACAGAGCAATGGTTGACTCACCCAGAGAGACAAAGCCTCGAACAACAAGCAAGCAGACAATCAAGCGTTATTATAGACGCTCTTCGACACCATCATCAGCCAGATTTACCCCAAGTGCTGTTTTCTATTCAGCAAGGTAAAGTCACCTATGCTGGTGTGCCGATCTTTAGCGATTTAAATTGGCGTATTGCGCCGGGGCAACATTGGCAAATTAGAGGCCCGAACGGTTGTGGAAAAAGCACATTACTAAACCTTATTTTTGGTGACCATCCGCAGTGTTACAGCAATCAAATTGAAGTGTTGGGTTACCAACGTGGCACAGGGGAGAGTATTTGGGATATAAAGCAGCACATCGGCATGGTGTCTGCTGGCTTACATCTCCAATATCGGGTTAATTGCAGTGCTTTAGAGGTTGTATTGTCGGGCTTGTTTGACTCCATCGGTGTCTATCAAAAACCGAGTGAATTAGAGATAGAAAAAGCGCGTTTATGGCTGCAGTTATTTGGTATGGGTCATCTAGAAAAACATTATTTTAAGTCCTTATCTTATGGGCAGCAGCGCCTATTGATTATTGCTAGAGCCTTAGTTAAAGCCCCCACACTATTGCTATTAGACGAACCTTGCCAGGGTTTAGATTTTCTACATCGTAGAACCGTACTAAATGCACTTGAGTTAGTGGCCAAACATAACTTGAGCCATTTGGTTTATGTTACCCATCATCTGGATGATTGCTTACCTAGTATTCAGCATTATGTTGATTTTATAGACGGTAATGTTTTATTGAGCCAAGCACTTTAAATAGTCGCTAGTTAATTCCCTATTGTTTATGAAGTTACATAGGCTCAGTGTGGTTTCATCAACTTAGCTTTGTTGAAGATAACTATCTCATTTAGTGAAACAATACTTTTCATTTACCTTACTTACTCACATTTGAGCTACATGGAACAATGAATCTCTTGGTTGATGATGAATCAAGCAAATGCGGGTTATTGTTGAAGTGAATAGAGTAGCTAATGCTTATTCATCACCGCTCCCGTTTGCCACTTGTTCATCATCCTCAAGGTTTTTCAACAATTCCAATGTCGCTGTGAGTCTTATTTGCAGCGCGAATAAATAATAAGGTAAATAATATAATGAAAAAGTCTTTAGTGGCCCTAACTGTGTCAGCTTCTTTTTTATCGACTGCAGTTTTCGCTGGTATGGATTCAGCTTACATCGAATATAGTACTGATGATGTATTCGAAATGGGTGTGGCCCTTGAAATTCATGAGAATGCTACTTTAGCTATTATGGGCGATAGTGAAGGTTGGGCTGCCTTGGCCTATGAGGTCGACGTCGCAATTGACGCTAACAAATATATGACATTTATGGCCGAGTATGGTCAATTTTCATCACCAGTAAACGATGATTATGAAGTGGATCTTTCAGATGATAACTACTTGTTAGTTGAAGCTCACTTAACAATGAATGTGAACGATGACTTTTCGCTTAGCGCGGGTCTAGGTTGGGAGCAAGGCAAGGGGCAGCAAGTCGATGTAGCTGGTAATGTGGCGGATTCTAGCGACTTCACGAATGGAAAAATTATGTTAGGGGCAGCTTATACTTTTGGCAATACGGGTTGGCAGCTAACATACGATTATACTCATCATAATCTAGATGATGATGGTATTTACGCGGGTACAGAATTAGATTATTCAGGTCGAGCCAATGAGCATGAAGTTATCTTCAGTTATCATCATCAAAGTGGTTGGACACCTTACGTGAAAGTTAATCATATGAATCCAAATGGTGGTTCATACGCAGGAATAAGTGACTCAGATACCGTTGGTTGGTTAGGCTTGGGTTACCGCTTCTAAAAAAGCTATTTTTCTTTAGAGCCTGATGGACTAGGCTTTAACGTTTTTCTATGTTTTTGTTGTTTACTCACTGACGTTTCTCTAAATATTTACATTCTACCCTTCGTTTCATTCCCTCACTGCTATTTTTCTTCGTGTAATAAATAATCCACGTATAATATCAAGCCTAGGCTTAGTGAAACCTCCCAATGATGCTATTGCAAATTTTATATGGAGCAAAATGATGAATTGGTATTTTGGTGTACTAAAACAATACATGGTGTTTAGCGGGCGTGCTAGGCGCAAAGAGTATTGGATGTTTGTATTAATTAACAGTGTGTTTGGTGTGGTATTTAGCTGGATTGACACTGTCAGCGGAACGGTTAATCCTCAACTAGGCTTAGGTTTGTTGGGGGGGATTTATGCGCTGGCCGTGTTATTGCCCTCAATGGGAGTTGCTATAAGAAGGCTGCACGACACCGGCCGCAGTGGCTGGTGGCTGTTTATCTTACTATTGCCAATCATTGGTGTACTGACCTTGTTGTTTTTCTTTTGTTCAGACAGCCAATCTGAGGCTAATCAGTTTGGGCCTAATCCCAAAGTAAACACGTAGTTAACCTTGCTATAAAATGCCAGACAATCATGAGTCTATAGGCCTATATCGCGACTACTATCGGCGCGGCCCTGATTATCGTCATGGTGATGCGGTGGATTTTGCCGATATAAAACACACCTTTGGTTTTGAAGGTTTAGCCGTAGGGGCTTGGGTGACTACAGCAGAGAAACCACGCGCGGCGAGCCTTATTTTTGATGCCTTAGCTGATTTGGCTTTTCTATTGAATTTGCCTCCGTATGCTTTGGGGCTGCGAGGCAGCTTACGTTTAGCCTTTGGCACCGGTGGCCAGCAAAATGTTCAAGCCCACTATGCTCCGGCGAGTCGTACCCTTGCCTTAGCTAAACATGCAGGGGCTGGCGCCTTAGCCCATGAGTGGTGGCACGCCTTTGACCATTATATGGCAAACAAGTTATTTACCGATGCCGCGCAACGCAATGAGTTTGCTTCAACTCGGTGGTTAGCCAACGACGCACAACATCAACATCTGCTTAATCTTCGACTAGATCGTTTATTTGCGGCGGTATTACTTAGCCCCGATGGACAAAACCTCAATGCTTTCGTGAGTCGTTCAGTGACGCTGGATAAACAATTGCGTCGTCGTTATTTTAGTTTGCCCACAGAAATGATGGCGCGCGCCTTTGAGGCGTGGATTCAAAGCCGAACAGACATTAAAAATAGTTACTTGGTTAGTGGCACCAAACAAACAGAATTGGCTAAAGCGGGCGCTTACCCTGAACCTGAGCATTTACGTCTTATTGGTGAGGCTGCACTTGCTTACTTCGAATTACTTGGCCAAGCTTTGCAATCTAAAGGAGATTGAGTACTTACGATTGATTATTTGAACTAAACTAAATAAGTCGGTTATGTACTAAGGAATGATAATGGAAGATCATAATAATCAAGCGGTTACTATTGTGGATATCAAATTGCCATTTTGGTCTATGGTAGTGTTTATGGTGAAAGCTGCTATTGCGTCGATCCCTGCCTTTATTATTTTATCCATCATTGGCAGTCTAGTATTTGGTATATTGGGTGGGGTAATGCGAGGCGTTGGTCATTACTAATAGCCACCTTTTTGTGGAAGTTAAGTTTAAACGTACGTTTAACTTTTAATTCACAATTGCTTTGATAAACGTATACTGAATAGCGGTATATAAGAGTGTGGATGATAGATTTACAAGGACTTAGAACTTCAGGAAACAAGGAATGTTACGATTTTTATCTGTGTTGCTACTTGGCTATATCACTAGTTGGCACGTTTGGGCTGAAACCGTTGATTTGCGGGTATTGGCTTGGCCTGGTTACGCCGACGCTGATGTAGTGGCCGAATTCGAACAGCGTTATCAAGTAAGTGTTAAGGTGAGTTACATAACCAGCGATGATGACATGTGGCTGCGTATGGCCCATGAAAACGGTGCGAATTACGATGTATTTGCGGTAAATACTGCTGAGTTGCAACGCTATATTGATGCAGGCTTGGCCCTGTCTTTAGACCTTGAAAATATCCCTAATTTAGCTAACCAACTGCCCCGATTTAGAACCATAAAAGCTATTCCTGGAGCGACTAGAGGTAATGCGGTATACGCCGTTCCTTACACTTATTCAGAAATGGGCCTGATTTATAACAAAGATTTTTTCTCCGAACCCCCGCAATCATGGAAGGTTCTTTGGGACCCTAAGTACCAAGCAAAAATTTTGGCTTACAATGGCAGCGCCCATAATTATTCCTTGGCGGCTATGGCTTTGGGGTTCGATCATCCTTTTCAACTTACCGCCGCTCAGTTTCAGCAAAGCACGCAACATTTGCTTGCCTTACGTCGCAATGTGCTCACTTTTTATCGCTCTCCTGAAGAGGCCTTGGATTATTTTAATCAGGAATCGGTGGCCTTAGTATTTGCCAACTATGGTGCACAGCAATTGAAAAAACTAGAGGACGCGGGTGCTAATATAGGTTATGTGATCCCTGAAGAGGGGGCGCTAGCTTGGCTTGATTGTTGGGTGTTATCGAGTGGTTTACAAAATCGAGAGTTGGCTCACCAATGGATCAATTTCACGCTTGAAAAATCAGTGAGCCAATTGCTGACCGAACGACAAGGCCTAGCAAATACTATCGTTCAAGATCAACGCAGTGTGGCTGAGGATAAAATTATTTGGTTGGAACAGGTAGAAGACCAGCCGCAACGTAGTCATTTTTGGCAAAACATCATCAGTGGAAACACTCTGCAAATGATGGAACTACCATGAGCAGGTTTATCTCTCTGCGCTTTGGCCTTTGGTTTGCTATGTTTGGTATTTTGGCTTCCATTGTTACTGCCACCGTCAGTTATCATGAAAGTCGCGGTTTATTAGCAGAAAGCGCCGAACGCGAATTAGCAACAACAACTCAAATATTAACCCGTGGATTTATTCGAACCATCGATGAAATAGTAAAGGATACCTTGTTCTTGAGTGCTATCCCGCAAACAACTCGATATTCTAAAGATACCCGTCAACAGCTAAGCGACATTTTTAAACAAAAGCTGCGACTTAACCCTTCGTATTTTCAAATTCGCTTTATTAGTGCGGCAGACTTTGGAAAAGAACTGGTTAGAGTTGACCGGCTTCGTGATGGTTTAGTGGCCATTGAAGACAGTTTATTAGAAGAAAAATCTCACTACCCTTACGTATTTCGAACACTGCGTTTACCTGCAGGAGATGTCTATCTTTCTGCTATTGATATTCATACCGAGCGGGGGGTAGAGCTTGGCCTACACCAACCCACCCTGAAAGTTGCCGCGCCTGTGCATATTGACGGCCAAACTATCGGCTTAATTGTCATCAATGTTGGTTTAGAAAATTTATTTAGCCAGTTGCAAGCCGATTTGCCCGAGGGTGTAGAAATATACTTAGCAAATCAACAGGGAGATTATTTGGTTAATCCTAACCCTGATAAACAATTTGGTTTTCACTTTGGCCATCGCTATTTGATTCAACATGACTTTCCGAGAATGGAAAGTATGTTCGATAATTACCAAGCCCTAACTTACGTATTAGATTCTTCAACTGATATTCGCTATCAGCGAGCGGTGTCGTTTACGCCTCTATTCTATGGGCCGCCCGCGAGTCAACGGTTAGCGGTAATGGGTTTAGCCAGTCCCTTGCCTACCTTGGGCGCGATTATTGATTCCTTAGCGGGTTCGATGATTAAGGTGAGTTTAGCCTTGAGTTTACTAGGCCTACTTACCTCATTGTTATTTGCTAGGGTATTATCACGACCGATTCGCAATATGGTCTCGGTAGTGCAAGCATACAGGGCTGGAGAAATACCTGTGACTAAGCTTTTACCTAGTCAGCGTAGCGATGAGATCGGCCTGTTAGCTAATACCTTTATCTCAATGTCACAACAAATAAACACTCAAATAGATGAATTAAAGAATAACGCGATACACCTTCGCTATATGGCAAGCCACGATAGTTTGACTGATTTGCCTAATCGCGGCTTATTTATCGAGCAGCTAAAATCTATGATACATCGAGCTCAGCGGCACAATACCACGCTTGCAGTGGTATTTATCGACTTAGATAATTTCAAGCAAATTAATGATAGTTTTGGTCATGATGTCGGGGACAGACTGTTGAAACAAGTGGCCAAAGTATTACACGACACGGTAAGGGCTGAAGACTGTGTTGCCCGTTTTGCCGGCGATGAATTTATGTTGGCCTTAGAGGGCATTAAAGAAGGCCAGGATGCCTCTGAAATAGCCAGCAAAGTGTTACGTCGTTTAGCGCAAGAAATTAACTTAGGGCCTCAACCTCAGCCGGTTCATGCGAGCATCGGTATTAGCTTATACCCAGTAGATGGGCAGGATCCTGAGGTATTGATACGCAATGCGGATGTTGCAATGTATAGAGCTAAAGCAAAAGGTCGAAATCAATACAGCTATTACGCTTTTGAAAAGTCCTTATAGATTGGTTCAGGCGACATAATCGAAGTGGCGCTGATAAATCCTTGTTGGCTCAGCCGCTGAAGCCACCTCCTTTCTGGTAACGTTGTTCTTCAGGGAGCATGCGCTGCAGTTGAAATGCCTTCAGCGGTGAAAAGCTGAATACCTGAGCCACATGGCTCATGCCTTTTTTAATACACCATTGCTGTAATTGGCAAATCTCTTGTTCCACTTCAGGTACCGCTAGTTCCTATTGTTCAGTAATACCATGTGTGCCCAGGGCTGGCGTAATGATTTACCGAGTTGTATGAAGTCACGACAAAAATTATGGCAGAGGGGGGCAAGGCCCTTGAGCGCTGGCTATTAATAGATTATCACGCAAATATAGTTGATAGTCACCGTGAGGAGTAGCGCTATGCATAGTCATCTGACTATCTTAGCTTCTCTTGGGCAGAGTTTATTGAGGTAATCGTTAAGCCTAGTTAATATTTTAATAAAAAAAGCCAGAACCTAGGTTCTGGCTTAGTAAGTTTTAGTGCATTGCTGACTCACCACGCGGGGCTTACATCGCGTATAGTAAGGCGACGAGCTTGGATTATTGGTTAAGCTCTAATTGATAGAAGCTAGCTTGAGTGTAATCACCTGCTTCCATTCCGCGCCATTCACAGTTTGAGCTACTCTTTTTGGTGTTACATTGATTATAAGCGCCAGCTTTAAAATACATCCAGTCCTGCCCATAACCTAAGTCAACGTCGTGCCCTTGATAGTTGCCCTTGGTAAGGTCAATATCATAGGTTTTACTTAATTCCTCAGCAGTACCTGGGTTTTTGATGAAGGTGAGGTGCATGATATCGCCTTTAACATTCACCTCATAAGCGAAGACTTCACCTAGCTTGATGCCATCTTTGGGGTCTGCAGCACCTTGGCGTAGATTGTGTTTACCAAAAACATCATGACGAATGTCTTTACGCAGTTTTTTACCATTTTCATCTTTGGCATTCTGCAGCTCTTTAGTCGGATTTAGCTCGTAGTTCCAACTTAATGAACCGTACTCATGCTCAGGCAGCTTTCGATAAGATATCTTTAAAGGTTCGTTTTTTGACCCATGAATTTGACCAATGACGACAGCATAAGCCCCATTTTTTTTAGGGTTGCCGCTGGTACTGACTTGGTCAACCGACAAGGTGGCTTTTAATTGACCGCCAATGGCACCATATTCTTTTGCCTCTGGGTGAGAAGCCACCACAAAGTTATTCTTCGGTTCACCATAATGCTCAGCCAGCATCGCGCGTAATTCGCTGCGGGTATTTTTACTGTTAGGTGTGGTAGGGGCTTCATTAGGTGACACGAATACTAAAGCACCGGTTTGTTCATTGGTATAGAACCACTCAGGGTGGATATACGGCGTTTTGGTGTCTGCTAAGCGATGCTTGTCGATTTCTAAGGCTTTACCTTTACGGGAGCCTTCTTTAGTGAGCTCAGGTAGGGTGATTTTCCAATTTGATAGATCAAAATTCTCTGCGGGTGCTGCCTTGGGGTCAAGCTTGGCGGTAAGATCTTGCATTGAAGGGCTTGTAGCGTAAGCGGAACCCGTTAATACACTGAAGGCTAGCAAGCTAAGGTGGATTTTTTTCATTCTATCTTTTCCTGAGTCTTAGTTAATGCAAATAAGTTACTATAGTATTGTATTACAAATTGTGATCTGCTTAGAAAAATAGATACTGTAGCTCATTAGTCAATGGTAGTGTGATAGAGCACACACTCTCGGTTGAGTAAGCAGTATTGGCGAAATGATATGTCTAAAAGTGGCTGTGGGGTGGGATTTACTAAGCGGGATCTGCAATTTCGGTGACATCGGTATCTATTGGCAACCCTTAAGGGTAAAGCAGCCTCAACCGCTTTACCCTTAAGCTTCTAGGCGCGTTTTTTACTGGCTACGTCCATCCATACTGCCAGTAGCAAGATGCTCCCTTTGATGATTGACTGCCAGTAGGTGGGAACATCCATCATGCTCATGCCATTGTCTAAACTGGCCATGATAAAGGCCCCTATTACTGCTCCAAACACCGTGCCTACGCCACCTGCTAAACTGGTGCCACCAATCACACAGGCTGCAATAGCATCTAACTCCGCGATGTTACCTGCAGAGGGGGAACCCGCTCCTAGGCGTGATGCTAAGATAAGGGCGGCAACACCCACTAGCAAGCCGTTAATCGCAAATACACTTAGCTTTGTTCGTTCAACATTGATACCCGATAAACGACTGGCTTCTAAGTTACCGCCGATGGCATAAATGCGCCGACCAAAAGCGGTTTTCTTCGCCATGAAAGCGGCGATAAACATCAATACCACCAGTAGTAATACCGGAGTGGGTACGCCACGGTAATCATTCAGTAGTAATACCGTGCCAAGCGCAAAGATAGCAATTAGACCAAACTTGAAAATATCGCCAGTCACCGGCGTATTACTTAGCTGATGAGAAGTGCGGTTCTTACGGAGTTTACCTTGCCAGGCAAAAAATACAGCCAAGGCTCCCACCGTTGTAATCATGGAAAACATATCAGGTAAGTAACTTTGACCAATGATCGACATCTCTGGAGTGGTGGGCGCTACGGTGCTGCCACCGGTAATCCCAATCAATATGCCTCTAAATGCCAATAAGCCCGCTAAGGTGACAATGAAAGAAGGCACCTTACGATAAGCTATCCACCAACCGTTCCATAGGCCTAATAAAAAGCCCGCTATCAAGGTAAGAACAATGGTTAATGGCAGTGGTAATTGCCACCAAACATCCATGATAGCCGCCGCTCCGCCTAATAAACCCATCATTGAGCCTACCGATAAATCAATTTCAGCGGAGATGATTACAAACACCATGCCAATCGCCAATATGCCTGTAATTGCGGTTTGGCGCAGTAAGTTAGATATATTACGCGGAGTGAGATAGCTACCGTCAGTGGCAAAGTAGAAAAACAGCATAATGACGGCAATTGCCGCAAACATAACTAATACCTGTAGCTTCATTTTTTTAATATTGTCCATCAGGCTTCCTTTGGTGGCAGTATTACTGATGGTGGTTTCTTGACTAGACATGTTGTTACTCCTCGGCCAGCGCACAGTCCATCACCATTTCTTGGCTTAGGTTCTGATTGTCTAATAGACCCTTTAATTTCCCTTCATGCATCACTAGAACTCGATCACTAATTCCTAATACTTCGGGAAGTTCTGAAGATACCATGATGATGCTAATGCCCTGTTTAACCAGTTGATACATCAACTTATAAATTTCATATTTGGCGCCAACATCTATTCCTCGGGTGGGCTCGTCGAGGATCAGAATTCGTGGTTTCAGTAATAGAAATTTGGCTAAAATCGCTTTTTGCTGATTGCCGCCACTGAGGCTTTTTATGGCAAGTTCAGGGGAGGCTGTTTTTACTTTTAGCCGTAAAATAGACTCATCGATGGCAGCTTGTTCCGCGGATTCATCTACGGTTTGAGCCAGCCCTGCAAACATATTTAAACCTGCCAAGGTAATGTTTTGACCTACCCCCATTATCGGTATGATGCCATGCCGTTTACGATCTTCTGGCACCATGGCGATACCATGAGCGAGCGCGTCGCGATTATGGCGAATTTTTATGGGGTTGCCGTTTAGTTCTACTGGGCATTGGTAAATACCTTCGTAGGAACCAAATAAGCATTGCATTAACTCCGTTCGGCCAGAGCCAACTAAACCAGCGACTCCCAGAATCTCGCCTTTACGTAGACTAAAGCTAACGCTATCAACTTGCTTTAAGTTGGCGGTTTTGCTTAATTGCGCATTTACGGGACCTACCTTTAAAATAACATCGCCAATGGGATGCTCTTCACGTGGAAACAGTTGCTTAAGTTCTCGACCGACCATCATGCTAATAATGTCATCGGTACTCATGTGTTTAGCGTCTTGTGTACCAATATGTTCGCCATCGCGAATAATGCAAATACGATCAGAGATCTCTTTTACTTCGGTCAGCTTATGCGAGATATAAACACAGCTAACCCCTTCGTTACGTAGCTGTTTAACGATATCCAGTAAAACGCGAGTTTCAGATTCCGTGAGAGGGGCGCTAGGCTCATCCAAAACCAATATTTCGGCATTTTTAGATAAGGCTTTGGCTATTTCAACTAATTGTTGTTGGCCAACCCCTAATTCGCGAATCGGCGTATCGGGTGACACGTCTAGTTTGACCCGTTGCAGTAAGGCTTCGGTTTGTTTAAACATCGCGCTGTGATCCAGCACACCATAACTGCAGATCTCAGCACCAAGAAAAATGTTTTCTAGTATCGACAGCTCTTTGACTAGAGTGAGCTCTTGGTGGATGATTGCAATGCCCTTGGCTTCGCTATCTCTGGTGGAGGAAGACGTAAGCGGAGCGCCTTTGTATTGAATTTGACCTTCATAACTGCCATAAGGGTGCACACCGGTAAGCACCTTCATTAAGGTGGATTTACCCGAGCCATTTTCGCCGCAAAGTGATACGACTTCGCCGCGCTCTAAATCAAAGTTAACCCCATTTAAGGCAATCACTCCGGAGAATTTTTTGACGATGTTCGACATCACCAATAAGCTAGTTTGACTCATCATTGCTCCTAATAAAAAGGGCGGGTAGTGCCCACCCTTTCTAACTGCTAAGTGAAAAAATGTTTATTGGTAAACATCCGATTTAGCGTGGAAGCCATCAGCGATGACGGTCGCGTCAATATTGCTTTTATCTACTGGGATTGGTGTGAGTAAGTATGAAGGAACATCTTTGGTGCCGTTGTTTAAGCTAGAGTTAGACTCTGGCATTTCACCATTGGCCATTTGAACGGCGAGTTCTGCCGCGGTGGTAGCCAATAATTTAATCGGTTTGTAGATAGTCATGGTTTGGGTGCCTGCAACAACTCGGCGACTTGCGGCTAAATCGGCATCTTGACCTGAAATGAACACTTTACCTGCAAGACCTTGAGCGTCCAACGCTTGAATTGCACCTCCCGCCGTCGAGTCATTTGAGGCCACTACTACGTCGATATTATTGTCATTGGCAGTGAGCGCATTTTCCATAATCTTAAGGGCATTTTCAGCTAACCAACCATCTACCCATTGATCACCAACAACTTTAATGTCGCCTTTATCAATCAGCGGTTGTAATACGTTCATTTGGCCTTGGCGGAACAATTTGGCATTGTTATCTACCGGAGACCCACCCATTAAGAAGAAGTTACCGTCTGCTTTATGCTTAATCAGTGCTTCAGCTTGTAGTTCACCGACTTTTTCATTATCAAAAGATAGGTAGAAGTCGATGTCAGCGTTGTTGATTAAACGATCATAGGCCAATACTTGAATGCCTTCTGACTTGGCTTCAGCAATTACGTTTGACAGTACTTTACCATTGTAAGGAATGATAACTAAGACATCCACACCGCGAGAAATCATGTTCTCTATCTGCGATATCTGGGCGGTTTCATTACTGTTTGATGATTGAACAAATACTTTGGCGCCGAGAGCTTCTGCTTTCTCAACAAAAAAGTCGCGGTCTTTTTGCCAGCGCTCTAAACGAAGGTCGTCTATTGCTAGGCCAATTTTTACAGTTTTCGCAAATACTGGGGCAGACATCGCCAATACCACTGTACACAGTAGAGTGATCAGTTTTTTCATATTTTTGCTCCTTGCTTTATAGCTTGTTTTATTTTGTTTTAGCTAAATGTAGGGTGAAGAGGTCATCCCAATAACCATTCCTCAGCATCCAGACTAGGCGTATGAAAAATAATCGCCAATGATGCTTTTTTGTTCAGGCATGATGTTTATTCACATAAAGTAACACTTTGTGACACACCTCAAGAAAACGTTTTCCTGTGGGGCGTGCTTATTACGCATTGGCACTATAGTTGAGTCACAGTTTTGCTTGAGTGGCTTATTTTTTGGCGACAAAAAAGCATGGCGGTAGCCGGTGTTAGTTCAAGTGTTTGTGTTTAACTTTCTGATTGTTAGTAAAAAATGCCACCAGGTAGTTATCAGCAATCTCCCTTCTATTAACCGAACTTTAGCGGGTGACTGGTGGTGCTTAACGGCTATGTGTAAACTCTTGAATGAGTTCTATCTCGCGGGGGGTGTCAGCAAAGGCTTTAAAAGTGTCTAAGCCTGGCGCTTCATCAGGAGTGTATTGTTTGGCTAGGGTTTGGATCCAAGCCAGCCCTGTTTCTGTTTCGCAGGCTGAGCTTAATACGCACTTAACCTTATCAGCGCTGGCTTGTTCAATCAGATTAATGGTGCGATGCCAAGATCCGACTAAACTGGGCTTGATGACTAAACAGCGTAAACCTTCAAAGTAGTGGTAGCGATAAGTGCTATCTTGCAAGGTTTCGTCTAATGCGATACCTACTTGAGTGCGGGCAGCTAGCATAGCGCATTGTTGACTGTTGTTTAGTGGCTCTTCAACGTATTCAATTCGGCTTAAATCGATACTTTCTAAAACAAAAACAGCTTGGTTCCAAATCCACCCTTGATTGGCATCTAAGCGCAAGGTGAGTGAGGGGTATTGTTGTTGTAATTGTTGAATCAGCTGGATGTCGTGTTTCGGAGAGTGCCGAGCCACTTTGAGTTTGGCCAGCGTAATATGACCTTTGTTAAGTACTTGCTGGCAGTCAGTTAAATCACCCGTTAATAGGGGGTAAGCCACTTGAATTGGCGATTCAGGTGGTAGGCCTGCCATCGCACAATCTAGACCAAAGGCCACACTGGGATACAGTTTGCGTTGGGTATGTCCTTGCAAACAGTCGATGATTTGTTGCTCTGCTTGGGCTAAATTCTCATCACTAAAGCCAGGCAGGGGGGCAATTTCTCCCCGACCAATTCGACCATCGCTAAATTGAATGTCTAGGTATAAGCCTTGTCGATGGCTTATTTGTAGAGGCCCAAGCTGCAAGGGTTTGGTTAACGCTTGGCTATAACGGCTTAGCGTGGCACTTTTCCAGTGACATAACATGCCTTTAATCCTCTACATTTTAGAATGGGAGTAAGCCATATGCTTACCCCTCTCAATCTATCATCGGAAGCTCAATATGATCAATTGATTCTTTTGTTAATTAAGGGTTCCGCTTAAATTTACTAAATTCTGGCGGCCGCTTTTCATTAAAGGCATTACGCCCTTCCTGACCTTCTTCTGTCATATAGAATAGCATAGTGGCATTCCCAGCAAGCTCTTGTAAGCCTGCTTGGCCATCGCAGTCAGCATTGAGCGCTGCCTTTAAGCAGCGCAGTGCCATTGGGCTGTTCTGAAGCATTTCTCTGCACCATTGCACGGTTTCTTTTTCCAGTTCGGCGTAGGGCACTACGGTGTTTACTAAGCCCATGTCTAAGGCCTCTTGGGCGTCGTACATGCGACACAAGAACCAAATTTCACGGGCTTTCTTCTGGCCGACGATACGCGCCATGTAGCTGGCACCCCAGCCGCCATCAAATGAACCCACTTTGGGCCCTGTTTGGCCAAATTTAGCATTGTCGGCGGCAATGGTTAAATCACACATCATATGCAATACATGACCGCCGCCCACTGCGTATCCCGCTACCATGGCAACCACCGGTTTCGGACAAGTGCGAATTTGCCGTTGGAAATCTAGCACATTGAGGTGATGGGTGCCCTGATCGTCTTTGTAACCGCCGTAATCTCCACGTACTGACTGATCGCCACCCGAACAGAATGCTAGCTCACCTTCACCGGTTAAAATGATGACGCCAATCTCTGGGTCAATTCGCGCATCGTGTAAGGCGTGCATCATTTCTTGTACCGTTAAGGGGGTAAAAGCATTGCGTACTTGAGGGCGATTAATGGTAATTTTGGCGATGCCGCAGCGTGACTTGTGGTAGCGGATATCGCTGTATCCATTGTCGGCATTCAACCAATTTACAGCGGAGTTATCAATCTTAGTCATTCTATTCTCTATGGTTTTTAAGACACTGGGACAGTTGCTGAAGAAACAGTGTCGGTTGTTCAAAGTGGCAGTTGTGCCCGGCGTTGTTAATGCTGTGCCAACGCAGGCTAGGCGTGTTTTGCGATAGCTGTTTAGCTAAGCCTTGGTACTTATTGTCTAGGCTACCGCCAATAAAATCTAGTGGCATTTTCAGTCGACCCAGTTGTTGAGCGAGATCAGCCTGTAAACCGACACTACATGCCACTTGGGTGGCTGCGATGCCTTGTCGATCTTGCTGGCTACGCTTGGTTATTAGTTGCTGGCGCTGCTCGCTGGACAAATTGGCAAATATGCCTTGTTGGTACCAATCGTCTAACAGTTTCTCCAAGGGTTCTGTTAACCAGCGTTCAGCCCACTTTTTATCGTGGTCTAAGCGTTGCTTTCGCTCTTGGTCATCGCTTAACCCGGTATGTGCTGACTCAATAATCAACTGTTGCAAACCTTTTGGGGCTAACAAGGCGTGATGCAGGGCTAGGCGGCCGCCTAAGCTGTAGCCGAGCAAGCTATAGTGCGTGACTTTTAACCTTTTAAGGCAGGCACTTAGTTGATGACTAAAGTCTTTAAAAGCGGCTCGTGGTTTTAAGCGTTGTTGGGCGCTCATTCCATGTCCGGGAATATCTATAGTGACACAGTAATAGTGCTGGCTTAGCGCTGCGATGACTGCGCGCCAGTCACTACCGCTGCCCAAAAAGCCGTGCAGTAATACCAAGCAAGGAAGTTGGTGTTGGCCATAAACACTAAAGTGCATCTTTAGAGCTCACCTCTATGATTAAATTTTTATAGCGGGTGCTGGCATCCCCAGAGGTAAAACTTACCTCAATTAAACTGGCACCTGGTTGCTGTTGGGAGTGTTTAAAGGCTTGGACAAACTGCTCGATGTTAGCGACTTTAAGATAAGGTAAGTTAAAGGTGTTAGCCGCCGCTGCAAACTGAGTGTTATGAGGGAGCTGGTAATAGTCATTGGCCAATTGGTGGTGCTTATTTGGCTCAGCAAGCGCGGGAAGCAGCTTGAAGATCTCTCCACCTTGGTTATTAAATAGCACGATGATTAAATTAGACTGACAGCGACTGGCTAAGGCTAAAGAGTTTAAATCATGTAGAAGAGAGGTATCGCCAATCACCAAGGTAGTGGATGTGTGCAGCGCTTGGTTAATTCCGCTACTGGTAGCGAGTAGGCCATCAATCCCAGAGGCTCCACGGTTGCTAAAGTAGTGTTTGGCTTTACAGTCTTGCCCAAGCAACTCAAACATACGCACTATCATACTATTCCCCATAAATAGCGCGGTATTATCTGCTTGTAATCGAGATATTTGCTGACATATTGCTAGCTCAGAATAATCGACTAGAGCGCGATTAATCACAGGCGCTAGTTGTTGCTGGGCAGCTTGCCATAACTCTAAGTAGTGGGCATTGGATAAGCCACTTGTTACCGGATGAGCGGCTAACCATGACTTGGCTTGGCACTGCCAACGTTGTTGTGCTCTGTGAGCGGAATTTATTCGCTGTGGTAGCGTATCAATCAAGTAATGCCTTGCGTTTGATGCCGCTAGCCATTGGTTTAGGCGTTTAGAGACTAATTTACCGCCAAACTGAATAATCAATTCGGCGTCAGCGTGCTGTGCAAAGTGCTGATTGGCGAGTAACAATTCTGCTTGGCTAATAATTCCCTTGCGAGTGTCACTTTGTTGCCAGTGGCTTTGACAATCGGCTACTACTGGCCAGCCAGCCTGTTGAGCCCAAGCGATAATGGCTTGGCTTTGTTCTCTTGCTTGTTGGCCGATCACGACCAGTACTTTGCTCTCAATCTTTAGTTGATGCCAATCACTGGCAGGGGGCGCTAGCGGCTCAGCGCTGAGTTGTTGATAGTAAGGCTGCGATCCTGCGAGCCAAGGCGCGAGTTCATTCGCTTGCTGGCGAAGATCTTGTTGCGCCTGTTCAGGGTAAAACGGTTCACGGTAGGGGCAATTTAAGTGCACCGGACCGGTAGTCTGTTGCTGCACCGCTAAGGCATGGCCAAGCTCTGTTAGCATGCTTCGTGGTGAGAGACTTAAGCTGGGTTCGGCCAGTTGCGCTTGATATACCGGATAGTTAGCAAAAATACCCAACTGCTCTATCGCTTGGTTAGCGCCTACCGCAATTAATTCATGGGGGCGGTCTGCGCTAAGAACCAGCAGCGGAACGGCGCTTTGCTTAGCCTCTATGACCGCTGGATATAAGTTAGCCACCGCGGTGCCAGAGGTGGTGATTAGCGCCACAGTTTGTGCCTTTGCTTTGGCCACACCTAAAGCAAAAAAGCCTAAGCCTCGCTCGTCAAAGTGGCAATGGCTAATGCACTTGGGGTGATTGGCCACCGCTAACGTTAAGGGGGTTGAGCGAGAGCCCGGTGCAATGCAAAAGTGCTCAATACCGTGGCGTACGCAGTCTTCTATTAACCACTCAGCCCAGGCAATATTAATGTTCTTTTTCAAGCAGCGCGTCCTCATCTACTAACTGCAGTACCGTGGCGATTTTATGATTCAGTTCTTGCCATTCTTGTTCGGCTTGTGAGCCAGCAACAATCCCAGCACCGGCAAAGGTACTTAAATGCTGAGGCGTGACCAGTGCGCTGCGGATTGCCACTGAAAATTCACTTTGGGCTCCGCTTAGCCAGCCAACCGCTCCAGCATACCAGCCGCGAGCGTAACCTTCATTTTTTAATATAAATTGTACTGCTGATGAACGCGGTAGGCCGCCCACCGCAGGAGTGGGGTGTAAAGCCTGCAATAAAGAACGGTCGTCTAAAGAAGGGCTTATTTTGGCTTGGATCCGCCGTTTTAAATGTTGTACCCGGTCTAACTTGACTAACTGCAATTCATCGAGTGTACGAACATGCAGGCTCAATTCCCTTAAGCGACGGGTTAAATCATCTACCACCAATTGGTTCTCTAATTGGTTTTTGGCGTCTTCGAGTAATTGTTCGCCCAGTTGTTGGTCTTGCTCGGGTGTGTTGCCTCTAGGTGTCGTGCCTGCCAGTGCTTCACTAACCAATTGACTTCCCTCACGCGAATACAGGCGTTCGGGACTACAGCCTAAAAAGCTACTAACCCCATCAAATTGAAACAAAAAACTATAACAGTTTTGTTCTTTTTGTTGCCATTGCTTGAGTAAAGAGAAGGCGTTGAGCTCTGCATTGAGTTGAATGTTGGTCTGTCGCGATAACACTACCTTGGCGGTATGCTGTTGAAACTCTTCACTGGTGACTTGGTCAACCAAGCGCTGCCAATGTTGGCGACTAGGTTGGTCTTGACGGCTTAAGGCTTTCAGTGGGGCATGTTGCAGTGCTTGGCTGGGTTTTAAGGCGCGAAAGGCTTTCTCGATACGCTGATATTCAAGTTCTGGCTGATGCTCAAAATTGGCATTAATAAACAGTCGGGTATATTCACCATCACAACGAATTTCGAAACGCGGCAGGATGAAACGTCGCTGCGGAAAGCTCGACCAAAGAGCGCTTTGCCTTGCAAAGGCAATGCCGCCATAAAAACGGAGTTGGTTATTGGCCGGATCGAGTTGGTCGCATACCGACTGCAGTTGTTCGAGATTTAATATTGATTTAGCGGCCCCTACAAAGGCAACTTGTTGTTGATGTTTATTTTTCCAATAACCGCGGGTGCTATGTTGCTGTTGGTTTAACCACGCTAACAGATCGAGTTTGGCAAGCTTGATACAAGCTTGTTGAAACCCGTGCTGGGGTGCCTGCCTCAATTGGCGTATGGCTTGTTCAAATTGGCTGTCAGACAGCTTCACCGTAGTTACTTCCTGCGCTTGATGACGTTCTCAATGTAGCTGTTTTTTTTACAATATTACAGTCAGATTTGGCTCAGCCTTGATGCTGAGCAATAATAGACGCTAAGTTCTTATCTTTAAGTTGAATATTACTTTGAAATCATGGCTTCATGCGGCGCGTTTACGCACTCTTCCTTTGGCAAGTTCTTCGATTATTCTTGGCTCCGCGCTGGCGCTTTCTCAGCAAGCGTTTTCTTGGCCAGTTTTGGTGTTAGCCCTAGTGACCGCCTTATTGCTGCAAATACTGTCTAATTTGGCTAATGATTATGGCGATGCAGTGAAAGGTGTAGATGATGACTCTCGGGTGGGCCCACAGCGGGCTATTCAAGCTGGCTTGCTGAGCCCGCAGCAAATGCTTAGAGCGATACTGGTGGTGGCTTTGTTGTCAGTGGTGAGCGGGCTTAGTTTGTTAGCGACCAGCTTGGGAGGACATTGGCAGGCTTGGCTGGGATTTATTGGCCTTGGAGGTTTAGCCATTGTGGCTGCAATGGCCTATACAATGGGCGCTAAACCCTACGGCTACCGAGGTTTTGGCGATATCAGTGTCTTTTTGTTTTTTGGCTTGTTGGGTGTGATGGGGTGCTATTACCTGCATACACAAAGCATGAGTTTTACCGTCTGTTTAGTGGCCGCCGCCAACGGCTTACTCGCTACAGCGGTATTAAATATTAATAACTTACGAGACTTTAAGCCCGATCAACAGGCTGGCAAGTTAACCTTAGCGGTGCGTTTAGGGGAACAGTTGGCGCGTTATTACCATTTAGCGTTGGTATTTGGCGCTTTGCTGTTGTTTGCTATCTATATCGTTTTGCAGGCTCCCACTAGCTTGGCTTGGTTATATTTATTGCCCGCCATGGCTCTGATCAAAGTGGCGCTCACAGTATTTCGTCACCACCAACATCAAATTCTTGACCAACAATTGCAAGCCACCGCAAAACTGAGCTTTGTGTTGGCACTGGTATTTAGCGCTGGCTTGCAATTTTAGTGGCTAGGCTTATCGCTGAGTGAGGCGTATTATTCACATTTATTCTAATAAACCTCAGCAAAAAGCCTTGGGCGTTGTCCTTCGGCTTTGTTAAGGTAGCAGTTAGTCAATTTGGAGAATAAATAATGCGCAAGATAGGGATCGTCTTGCTGCCAGCCCTAGCAATGGCAGGTCATGCCTTGGCGGCAATGCAGCCAGCTCAGTGGTACAGTGCAGATGGAGTCGGAGTGATGCCTAGTATAGAAGTACTTGGCCTCTATGACAGTAACTTAACCAACACTAATGACGACAAAGTGTCCTCTTGGGGCACCATTGTGTCCCCTGCCATAGCGCTGTTATCAGAGCGTGATACCAGCCGTTATTATGCCGGCTACCGCCTCGAGTGGGCTGAGTATTTTGATAGCCCCGAAGATAACTTTGTCGATCACCATCTGCAGTTGAATGGTGATTGGGAGTTCTCGGCACGTCACCGTGGTCAATTGAGTTATGACTTCAAACGAACCCATGATCAACGAGGTGACGGCATTTCGGCGGGTTTAGGTGGCGTGATTGACGAACCTGTTCAATATAACTTAAATCATTTTCATGGCTTATATGGCTATGGAGCGCTGAGTGCAAGCGCGCAAATTGAATTAGAAGCCAATGCTCGTCAACTAGACTATGTCAATTTTCGTGATGTCACTCAGTATCGTGACCGCAAAGCAATTGACGGCAGTGTACGTTTTTTCTATAGGGTGTCTTCAGCGACCCGTTTACTGGCCGAGCTTGAAGCCTTGCAAAGTGATTACAAAACCACCGAGCCTAATACCGATAGCCGAGACTTCAATGACTTGTTTGCCTATGTGGGTGGCGACTGGGCGGTGACAGGTAAAACCAAAGGGCGCGCTAAAATTGGTTGGCAAGAGCGTAAGTTTAAAGAGGGCTCTCGTGATAAGTTCGCCGACCTCAGCTGGAGTATCGCAGCTGATTGGTCACCGAGAACTTACTCTACCGTTAGTTTAGAGGGGGGGCGCAAAGCCAAAGCGCCAGAGCAAGGCGGAGATATAATAGATAACACTAATATCAAGTTAGATTGGCAACATTATTGGCAAGAACGACTGTTAACTTATGTGACATTTGGCTATGACGATGATGATTATCTTGGCATTACTCGACAAGATAAAACTTATGAAGGTCGAATTGGGGTAAGCTATCAATTCCGTCGTTGGCTAGAAATTTCACTTTGGCAGCTATGGAGGGATAAAGATTCTACGGTTGAGGCCGTTAGCTATGATAAGCAGGTAACTAGTCTTAAATTGAGACTCAGCCTATAAATGAGGATTTAGCTAAATGAACAAAGGATGGAGGCCATTTAAATGCGGACTTACTGTGCTGCTTGCTGGGTTATCCTTTGGTCTTTTAGCTGACGCTAACGAAGCAATACAAGAATATCGTTTAGCGGCGGGTGATACCTTTCGAGTGATTGTGTACGGTGAGCCAGAACTTCACATGGAGACGCGTTTAGCTGACGATGGTTATATTCGTTATCCTTTTCTTGGCAAAATAAAAGCCAAAGATATGACCTTGACCGAGTTACAGTTGCTGATTCAATCCGGTCTGAGTGGCGACTATCTGGTCGACCCTATGGTACAAGTGACCATGGTCGAATACCGACCATTTTTTATCAATGGTGAAGTCGCCCGCCCGGGGGCTTACCCTTATCAACCGGGTTTAACGGTCAACCGTGCAATCACTTTAGCGGGCGGCTTTAGTGAGCGTGCAGGTAAAAGTAAAATTACTATTCAAGCCGAAGGTGCCAGCCCCGACCAACAACAAAGAGTCACTTTAGAAGATCGCGTTTCAGCTGGCGATGTGCTGAATGTTCCGCAAAGCTTTTTCTAACATTCTTTTTAAATACTCATCCTAAAAGGTTAAGCAATTGTTAGTGTTGGCTTAACAAAAATAATTAATTTCATTATTACCTTTCTGTATATCGCTATTGTGGTTTGGTTTTTTCAGCCCTATACTCGGCTTTCTTGTCGGAGTGCCGAAAGGCTGAGACCACGAGTAGCTAAGCTACGCTGTGTGGGATCCGTATAACTTGATCAGGATAATGCCTGCGCAGGGAACAAGATGAGTAACGGTTTGCTTCTGTTAATGTTTGAGCCACCAACTAAGCGGCACAACTTAACAAAAGGTTACTTTTCCTACATCCGACAAGCCTCATTCTTAAATTTTTATTTAGAGGCCAGTCATGTCAAGACGCGAAACCAGAGCTGCAGCAGAGCAATACATTAATAATCTGCAAGGCCAACCTTTTCCAAATTCAGAAAAAATCTATGTTCAGGGAAGTCGAGACGACATCCAAGTGGCGATGCGCCAAATTAACCTGGCTGACAGTTTAGTCGGCGGCACTAAAGATGAACCAAAGTTAGAGCCTAACGAACCTGTACGCGTTTACGATACCTCGGGCATTTATACCGACGAACATGCTGAACTAGATGTTCATAAAGGCCTGCCACAACTGCGTAAAGCGTGGATTGAAGAGCGTGGCGATACCGAAGAATTAACCGGGCTTAGCTCTAACTTTTCGCAGCAGCGTTTAGCTGATGAAGGCTTAGACCATATTCGCTTTGAAAGTTTACCTACTCCTCGAAAAGCTAAACTTGGCAAAACCGTTACCCAACTGCACTATGCTCGCCAAGGTATTGTTACACCAGAAATGGAATACATCGCGATCCGTGAAAACATGGGGCGGGATAAAATTCGTGAAGACTTGTTGGCCGAGCAGCAAAAAGGTCATTCCTTTGGCGCTTCACTGCCAGAACATATTACCGGTGAATTTGTGCGTGATGAAGTGGCCCGTGGTCGCGCTATTATCCCTGCCAATATTAACCACGCCGAAGCAGAGCCAATGATCATTGGTCGTAACTTCTTGGTGAAAGTAAATGCCAATATCGGTAATTCGGCAGTGACTTCATCGATTGAAGAAGAAGTTGAAAAGCTAGTATGGGCCAGCCGTTGGGGCGCCGATACGGTGATGGATTTGTCTACCGGTCGTTATATTCACGAAACCCGCGAGTGGGTGATTCGTAACTCACCTGTGCCGATTGGCACCGTACCTATTTATCAAGCCTTAGAAAAGGTAAACGGCGTAGCTGAAGACCTTAATTGGGAAGTCTTCCGCGATACCTTGATTGAACAAGCCGAGCAAGGTGTTGATTACTTTACTATTCACGCCGGTGTATTACTGCGTTATGTGCCTATGACCGCTAAACGGGTGACGGGTATTGTGTCGCGTGGTGGTTCGATTATGGCGAAGTGGTGTTTAGCTCACCACACTGAAAGCTTTTTGTATGAACGTTTTCGCGATATTTGTGAAATTTGTGCCGCTTACGATGTATCACTGTCGTTAGGTGATGGCATGCGTCCGGGTTCTATTGCTGACGCTAACGATGAAGCCCAATTTGCTGAGCTAGAAACCTTGGGTGAGCTCACCAAAGTGGCTTGGGAATATGATGTACAAGTGATCATTGAAGGCCCAGGTCATGTGCCAATGCAGATGATTAAAGAGAACATGGAGAAGCAGTTAGAAGAGTGTCACGAAGCACCATTCTACACGCTTGGCCCATTGATCACTGACATTTCACCTGGCTACGACCACTTCTCATCGGGTATTGGTGCCGCGATGATCGGTTGGTTTGGTTGTGCGATGTTGTGTTATGTCACACCTAAAGAGCACTTAGGTTTACCGAATAAAGACGATGTGAAGCAAGGCATGATTGCATACAAAATAGCGGCGCACGCAGCTGATTTAGCAAAAGGACATACTGGCGCACAGATCCGCGATAACGCCATGAGTAAGGCGCGATTTGAGTTCCGTTGGGAAGATCAATTCAACCTAGCCTTAGACCCTGATACAGCGCGCGCTTATCATGACGAAACCTTACCGCAAGATTCTGCCAAGGTGGCTCACTTTTGCTCAATGTGTGGACCTAAATTCTGTTCAATGAAAATCTCGCAAGAAGTGCGTGACTATGCCAAAGATTTAGAAATCAAAATGATTGATGAACCTTTGGCTGACTTAGGTTTTGTTGCCGAAGGCATGGCCGAAAAATCTGCAGAGTTTAGAGACAAAGGGGCCGAGATTTACCATTCGCCACTGCGTGCTGAGACCAGCGATGAAGTCTAAGTTGGACACGATAATCGACTTGCGTCCGCAAATCTGGACTATCGCTGGTAGCGATAGTTGTGCGGGGGCGGGCTTGCAAGCTGATTTGCTTACCGCTCACGACTTTGGCGTAGAGTGCGCCACTGCGGTGACGGCAATTACGGCGCAAAACATTCAAGGGGTGACGGCTATTCAGCCTTCATCACCTGACTTGTTAGCGGCGCAATTAGATGCGCTAGCGCTTACCAATCCTGCCAAGGTGATTAAAATTGGTATGTTGGGCAGTGCTGAGTTAGTGCGTGTAGTCGCTGATAAATTAGCGACCTACAAGGCGACTTGGGCTATACCTCCAATAGTGGTATGTGACCCCGTGTTGGTCGCTAGCTCAGGCGCTAATTTAGCCCTAGATGACTTGATGCAGGCTCTCCCAGCTTTATTGGCCCAAACCGATGTCTTAACCCCTAACGCGACTGAATTAGCGAGTTTAACCGGCTTTACGCTAGACAGTGTCGCGGCGCTTAAGCAAGCCTGTAGTTGCTTGCTTAAGCAAGGGGTCAAAGCGGTGTGGGCCAAAGGCGGACATTTAGCCTTAACACCCGGTGCTGCTGTAGATTATTTCACAGACGGCCAACGAGAAATTGTACTGTCGAGCGCAATGATTGACGCGCCGCATACTCATGGAACCGGATGTACGCTAGCGTCTGCGTTAGCCTCTGCCCTAGCGCATGATTTCGCCATGGAAGATGCACTGGTATTAGCTAAAGCCTATGTTTATCAGGGCTTAAAACAAGTGCTTGGTCGTGGTAATTTAGCCCATCTTGGCTGGCCCACTGAGCGTGCAAACTTCCCACGGGTAGAGTCAGCTCAAACAGTGTTAGGCCAAAGGTTTGGTTTAAGCGAGTCTTGGCCAGAAGCGGTAACTTTTGAGCGCTGTGATACCACCAAGTTGGGAGTGTACCCGGTGGTTGATAGCCTTGAGTGGATCGAGCGCTTGCTTGAGCTTGGGGTAAAAACCCTGCAGTTGCGCATTAAAGATAAAACCGATGCCGAAGTTGAAGCCGATGTTATTCGAGCCATTGAGCTTGGCCATCAACACCAAGCCCGGTTATTTATTAACGACTATTGGCAATTAGCGGTAAAACATGGCGCTTATGGGGTTCATCTTGGCCAAGAAGACTTAGAAGTCGCGGATCTAGCACAAATTGCTGCTGCAGGTTTGCGTTTAGGTATTAGTACTCATGGTTATTTTGAATTGCTACGTGCCAGCCAGTTACAACCAAGTTATATTGCTTTAGGGCACATTTTCCCTACTACAACCAAAGACATGCCGTCTAAGCCACAGGGTTTAGCTAAGCTAAGCCGTTATGCTCGCTTGATGCACGATTATCCTTTGGTGGCCATTGGTGGTATCGATTTAAGCCGAGCTCAGCAAGTATGGCAATGTGGAGTAGGCAGTGTGGCCGTGGTACGAGCGATTACCGAAGCGGCAGATCCTGCTGTTGCGGTAGCTGAACTTGAAGCCATAGCAAGCCAGAAAACAGTCAACCAGCATTAGGAAGCAATATGAACCAAGCCAACAGTGATTTGACCTTAAGCGATCAAGAATGCCTTCGTTATAGCCGCCATTTGTTATTAAAAGATGTGGGTGAAGAAGGGCAAGTTAAGCTTAAGCAAGCGCAGGTTTTGGTGATCGGTATGGGCGGTTTAGGTGCGCCAGCTAGTTTGTATTTAGCGGCCGCAGGTGTCGGCAAGTTAGTGCTCGCTGACTTTGATGACATTGATAGTTCCAATTTACAACGTCAAGTGCTGTATCGAGAAGAGGATATAAAGCAGCCGAAAGTGTCTGCGGCTAAGCAGCACTTACAGGCGCTTAATTCTCATATTCAGATACGCACAGTAAATCGAAAAATGGATACTATGTTATTGGCTATGGAAGTGGCGCAGGCAGATGTAGTGCTTGATTGTAGCGATAACATTACTACCCGTTATGCGGTAAATCAGGCTTGTGTGGCAGCCAGCGTACCGCTGGTGAGTGGTGCCGCGGTGGCTTTTGATGGGCAGCTAATGGTGTTTGATTTTCGCCAAGCAGCACAAGGCTGTTATCACTGTTTATTTCCCAATGCTAGCGAGCAGCAGTTGAACTGCAGTAACGCCGGCATATTGGGCCCTGTGGTAGGCACTATTGGCAGCTTACAAGCGCTAGAAACAATCAAATTGATTGTTGGAATCGCATCGGCTCAAGTGGGACGTTTTTCTAGCTTTGATGCTCACACTCTTGAGTGGTTTCACCTAACAACCAAACATGACCCTAAGTGTCCAGTGTGCGGTACCAATAGAGAACAGTCATGATATGCATTGAATTTAACGGTCAGGCTACCGAGTTGAAGCCACCTCTTAATATTGAGCAGTTATTAGCTCAGCAAGCACAAAATTCTGAAGGGGTCGCCGTGGTATTGAACGGCAACATTATTACGCGTAGTGAATGGGCAAATACTGAGATCTTGGATCAAGCAAAAGTAAGAGTCTTCCGCGCAATCGCTGGTGGTTAAAAGGATACGTTGTGTTAAAAATTGCAGATAAAAGTTTTACTAGTCGCTTATTTACTGGCACTGGAAAGTTTGCCACGGCTCAGCTAATGAGCGACAGTATTCAAGCCAGTGGTAGTCAATTGGTGACTATGGCGATGAAGCGGGTTGATGCGCAAGACCAGCACGACGACATTCTGGCTCCGCTGATTAAAGCGGGGGTCAATTTGTTACCTAATACCTCGGGTGCGCGCAATGCCGAAGAAGCCATTTTTGCCGCTAATTTGGCCCGCGAAGCCTTGGGCACTAACTGGCTTAAGCTAGAAATACACCCTGACCCTAAATATCTGATGCCTGATCCTATTGAAACCTTAGCAGCCGCCGAAAAGCTGGTGCAGCAGGGCTTTGTGGTGCTGCCTTATGTGCATGCAGATCCAGTGTTATGTAAACGTTTGGAAGATGTAGGCTGCGCCGCGGTAATGCCCTTAGGTGCACCAATTGGCACAAATAAAGGTTTACGTAGTCGTGACTTCCTCGAAATTATTATTGAACAAGCCAAGGTGCCTGTTGTCGTTGATGCTGGCATTGGTGCGCCGTCAGACGCGGCTTTAGCCATGGAATTAGGTGCTGACGCGGTGCTTGTAAATACCGCTATGGCGGTGGCTAAAGACCCAGTGGCTATGGCCAAAGCCTTTGCGCAAGCTGTCGAAGCGGGCCGCACTGCCTATCTTGCGGGCTTAGGAGCAGAACTACGTCACGCCGAAGCGACTAGCCCCTTAACAGCATTTTTAGATACCTTGTAAGTAGAGAAGCCTATGAGTTTTGCCAAGCAATTAGCCCAATACGATAATGCTGCTGTTCATTTAGCCATTAACAGTAAAACCACCGTTGATGTAGAACGGGCACTCGCTAAAGATAAGCTGGATTTAGATGATTTTCAGGCTTTGATTTCGCCTGCCGCAGAAGGCTATATAGAGGAGATGGCGCAACGTAGCATGCGTTTAACCCAGCAGCGTTTTGGTAAAACTCAACAGTTCTATATTCCGCTGTATCTAAGCAATATGTGCAGTAATATTTGTGACTATTGTGGGTTTTCGATGGGTAACAAAATTCGCCGGCTTACCTTAGATATGGAAGAGCTTGAGGCTGAGTTAGACGCCATTAAACAACTCGGTTTTGACCACATTTTGTTGGTTACCGGAGAGTCCGAACGCAAAGTTGGCATGGATTACTTCCGCCTAGTCATGCCTAAAATAAAAGCCCGTTTCTCACATGTTTCCATGGAAGTTCAGCCGTTAGACCAAGCTGAATATGAAGAACTTATTAGCTTGGGTTTGGACGCAGTGATGGTTTACCAAGAAACCTATAACAGACACCGTTATGCAGAGGTCCACCCTAAAGGGCGAAAACGTAATTTCGATTATCGTTTAGCTACGCCAGAGCGTTTAGGTGACGCCGGCATCAGAAAAATGGGTATTGGTGCGCTAATTGGCTTAGATGAATGGCGCAGCGATTGCTTTTATGTGGCGGCGCATTTGCAATACTTAGAACGAAAATACTGGAAGAGTAAATTTTCTATTTCTTTCCCTCGCTTACGTCCTTGTGAGGGGGGCTTTCAACCTAAATCTGTAATGAGCGACAAACAATTAGTGCAGCTAATTTGTGCCTATCGTTTGTTTAACCCTGATGTTGAATTGTCATTATCTACCCGCGAGTCGGAGCATTTTCGCAATCATGCTATCCCGCTGGGTATTACTAGCATGAGTGCTTTTTCTAGTACTCAACCGGGAGGTTATGCCGATACCAGTGAGAAAGCCTTAGAACAGTTTGAAATTAGCGATGATCGTAGGCCTGAAGTGGTCGCCGAAGCGGTAACAAACGCAGGCTATCAAGTGGTATGGAAAGATTGGGATCGAGCGCTAGGCTAGCGGTTACTGCAAGTATTTAGCTTCTAATTGTGCCAAAGCCCCTTGTTCAAGTAATTGCTTAAGCTGTTGGTCAAATTGCTCAACAAACTTTTCGTCAACCTGTTCTTTGCTAAAAGCTAAGTACACGGGGACTTGGCCTAAAGCAGGCTTGAGCAGCTTCAAGCTGTGCGGTTTACCCTCTTGCGTGGCAACCAAAAGTGCTTGCCGACTGTCGGTGGCTATCATATCTAACCTGCCCAATAATAATGATTTGACTAAACCTTCAACGCTATTGTGTTTGTCTACATCAAATACTTTATCTGCTAGTGCTGCATCAAAAGAAGGCGAAATACGGACATTGCGCACCTTACCTATACGATAGGCATCGAGTTCAGAGAAATCTCCTGAAAAGCTATTCTCAGACCATGACGATGTGGCAATGAGGTGCTGATCTAGGAATAAAAAGGCGGTATCAGGATAGTAGAAAAACTGCTCTCTGTCGGTGGTACGCATAGTGGGAATAAGCCCCTGACTTTGATGGGTTTTCACCTTGGCGTACGCTCTTGCCCAATTGCTTAGCTGATAATCGGCATCCACGCCAAGTTTTGCAAAGCTCTGGTCAATGAGATCGATAATGATCCCCTCTGCTCTGCCTTGAGCATTGAGCATAATGTAAGGCGGGAAAATGAAGCTTTGTATTTCAATCGTTTTTGCTTGCGATGTACCACAGCTAATTATTATCAAAAATAATACGAGGTATTTCATTTGTATCCTCATCTTTGAACTCTCGGCAAAATTATAGGCAAACATGCTATGGTAAGCGACCCAAACGGCGGTAACTAACCGTTTTATTTATTATCCGCGTGAACAATCACATAAGAGAGGTATAGCGTGTTAAAGAAACTACTAGTTGCAGCAATACTAGTACTTGCTTGCGTAAGCAGTGCAATGGCCGAAAAACTAACGGTAGGTGCCGCCGAGCGTGTTCGCATCGTCGAAGCCGACCTGCACTTCTTAACTCGAATTGATACTGGTGCAGCTAGCACTTCTATGCATGCAGAAGCCATGACCGTATTGGATGGCGAGAATATTAATCCTGCGGATTACAGCGAGGCTGAGCAAAAGTCGATAGTGCGTCCCACAATGCGTAAAAATATCGGCAAGTACTTGCAGTTTACTACTGAAAACGAGCAGGGTGAAAAACACCAAGGTAAGGCGCTTATCACCAATGTTGCTGCGGTGCGAAATTCACAGGGCTTAGAAATCCGCTACAAGGTGGCTTTGGCGGTGGAATGGCAAGGCCATGCCAAAACAGTGGAAGTAAATTTACGTGACCGCAGTAAAATGCACTACAAATTGTTAGTTGGGCGCAATTGGCTTGAAGGTGACTACCTGGTCGATGTAGAACGAAACAAAGACTTAAAATAAACGTCGCCTTATAAGGCTTGGTGAATGCGCACAAAACGGGCAAAACGAGGTTTGCCGTGTTCGGTTAGGCCATTGTAGCGATATTCAATCACGCTGCCGATAGGGGGTGGTTCGGCCCGTAATTGGTCACTCAAACCACTGCCTATTTTAAATTTTCGACCTTGCGCGTCTTCTACGACTAAGGCACCTAACATACCTCGGTACTTACCTTTTCCATGGCTGTAGGCGATCACCTCCGCCTCGGCATCTTGGTAGCTTTTATACTTGATTAGTGCGTTGCTACGACTCGGTAAATACAGTGATTCAGGGTCTCTTAGCATTAAACCTTCACCGCCCTCAGCACTGATTTGTTGCAGCTGCTGTTCTAATTTTGGCCGCCCTGGATAAGCGCGATAAACGGGTACCTGCATAAAGGCATTGGCTGCACTTAGGGTTTGTAAGTGCCGATAGCGTTGCTGATAAGAACCCAAATAGTGCGGTAAATCAAAGGCAATAAAGCGGACTTCTTGCCACAGTGGCAAGCTGGGGTTGTGTTGATTGATTAAGCCCACTAAGTGACTAAATTGTCCTCTACCGAGCCATAGCTCTCCGTCTACGGCAACCTTGGGTAATTGACTCAGCCACGCCTTGGGTAATTCAATGATGTGGCCGCGACGACTGAGTAGTTGCGTTCCATCCCAATAAGCGCGCACCCCATCATATTTTTCACACACCCAATAGTGTTGCAGCGCTAAATCTTGCTGGTAGTCGGCTGCCAGCATCAGTTGTGGTGGTTGCACTGCTTGGGCAAAAGCCTCGCGACTACTGATTAACAGTAAACAAAGACGGAGTTTGCTACTGAGAGAAGTTTCCATGCGCACCTCTGTATTGACTTATTTGTTACTAATAATAGTGCAAATGAAAAAGGCTCGCTAGCATTTATCGCATTCAGCGTTAAACTCAAAAAAGGTTTATCTCTGAGGGTGAGAATTATGACTAAAAGTTACCTAGGAAGTTGTCATTGTGGCGCGGTGAGGTTTAGCTTGAAAACGAGTTTAGAACCGGCGGTGCGTTGTAACTGCAGCCTTTGCCAGCGTAAAGGTATTGTAATGGTGACAGCTGATGATACGAGTTTCGAGTTATTGTCTGGTGAGCAAGCATTGACGTTGTACCAATGGAATACACAAGTGGCTAAACATTATTTTTGTAAACACTGTGGAATATATACCTTCCATAATCCGCGTACTGCGCCAGCGCTAACTCGGGTTAATGCAGGCTGTTTAGAGGGGGTCGACCCCTTGAGTTTAGATGTGGGGGTAGTGAATGGTGCTGCACTGTCTAGTGAGTAATTTAAGATAAAAAAAGGCCGACGCTGCTGCGTCGGCAATAATGCAAAAGGAACTAACTAATACTCAGGTTTTACTTACTAAAAATATGTTTATTAACGATGTTTTCTAATTCTTCTTGGCGACCAGAAACGTGTGCTGGGTCAATGTTGTCAGCAATCGCTTGTGTGGCTAAAGACTCTAGGCTGTAATCGCCGGTCATGATGCCTTTACCTAAATCACCGTTCCATCCCGCGTAGCGGTCAGTAACAATCTTGCTGATGTCTTGGCTCTCTAGCAAGCTAGCCGCTTTTTCTAGTGCAAGTGCACAAGTATCCATGCCGCCAATGTGGCCGTGGAAGAAGTCAGCGGGATCGATACTTTGACGACGTAGTTTAGTGTCAAACATCAAACCACCGTCTTTAAAGCCGCCAGAGCGAAGAATGTCATACATTACCGGTGTCCATTCTTCTACGCTGTTAGGGAATTGGTCAGTATCCCAGCCTAGTTGCGCATCACCACGGTTAGCATCGATAGAGCCAAATAGGCCTAAAGAAATAGCGGTAGCAATTTCGTGATGGAAAGAATGACCCGCTAAAGTAGCGTGGTTAACTTCAATGTTTACTTTCACTTCGTCTTCTAGACCGAACTGTTTTAAGAAACCGTAAACGGTAGCAGTATCGTAATCGTATTGGTGCTTAGTAGGCTCAGCGGGTTTTGGCTCAATCAAAATAGTACCGGTGAAACCGATTTTATGTTTGTGCTCAACCACCATTTGGAACAAGCGACCTAGCTGCTCGCGCTCTTGGCGCAAGTCGGTATTTAGTAGCGTTTCGTAACCTTCACGACCGCCCCATAATACGTAGTTTTCGCCGCCTAGCATCTTAGTTGCGTTCATCGCAGTAAAGATTTGGCTCGCTGCGTAAGCGAAGATTTCAGGATTAGGGTTTGAACCTGCGCCAGACATGTAACGTGCGTTAGAGAACGCATTTGCCGTGCCCCATAACAATTTCATGCCGGTTTCGCTTTGCTTCTGCGCAAGCACATCCATCATGACTTTCATGTTTTCGGTGTACTCTTTTATAGAGTTACCTGCTGGTGCTACGTCAACGTCGTGGAACGAGTAGTAAGGCGTGCCCACTTTAGAGAAGAAATCAAAAGCAACATCGGCTTTCATTTTCGCCATTTCAAGTGCGTTACCTGGTTTTTGCCAAGGGCGATCGAAGGTGCCGGCACCGAAGATATCAAAACCGTCCCAGCAGAAGTTATGCCAGTAACAAGCACCAAAGCGCAGGTGCTCTTCCATGGTTTTACCCATGATTACTTTTTTAGCGTCGTAATGACGAAACGCTAGTGGATTAGTGGACTCTGGCCCTTCGTATGCGATTTTCTCGAACTGCTCAAAATATTGAGTCATGAAACTACTCCTAAAGGAATGTAATACATAGGAGAACCAATCTCCTGCTTGTTAAGTATTGTTAGCCTTAGGATGAATTCTCTCAATTATGAAAAATGCGGTCTTTTTTCAGCTATTTGCTTTTCGTGCGCTAACTCCCGTTTTGAATGGAGGTTTTTTAGGGTTTTTCAGCAAAAGTAGTGATTTCATTGCGTGGATGGGAAATATCGTAATGCGAATTTGGTTGCTGTAGGGTGGGGCGATTCAATCGTGACCACCTAACTTACGGAACAGCACCCAAAACATCGAGGTGTTTTGGCTTAGTTTAGCGCTTAAGGTAGGGAAGCGCCGACATTGCGCCTTTCTCTGCCACCGCCAAGGCTCCACATTTATTACCACGCGCTAAAGCCTCTAGTAGAATGGTTTTATCTTGCCACTGACTAAACTGGCATAACTGCGCTAACACGCCACCCACAAAGGCGTCACCAGCGCCGGTAGTATCAACCACTTTGTCCACCGGTTCAGAGGCCACCTGATGCTGCTGACCCTTATAGATCAGCTGGCTGCCTTGTTCACCCAGCGATAAAATCACAGGGATCTGAAAATTATTATGTAAGTGTTCAATGGCAAGAGACAAATCTTGGCTGTCGGTTAACCATAATGCCTCTTCTTCCGATAATTTTATAAGATCGCACAATGGCAGGTATTGCGTGATATGTAGGCGCATATGTTCGGGGCTGGGCCACAACATTGGGCGCAAATTGAGATCAAAAAACACCCAACCTCCTGCGGTGCTACATTGTTTGGCCGCCACTGTGGCTGTTTGGCGGCAAGGTTCAGCCGCTAAAGCAATAGAGCTCAATTGTAACCATTGCTCTGATTGAAAAGTGGGTAGTTGGTCAAGGCTTAAAAATTGGTCGGCACTCGGCTTGACTAAAAAGCAAAACTCACGCTCTCCGTGTGGGTCTAAAGATACCATTACCGTAGACGTATGATGCTGTTGGTCAATGCTTAAGCAACGCAGGTCTAAGCCTTCAGCGCGCAGGGTCGCGCTAACACGCTGGCCCATTGGGTCATTGCCTACTCGACCAATAAAACCACTGGCTACGCCTAAGCGCGCTAAGGCCACGGCAACGTTAGCTGGGGCTCCGCCAGGACACATTTTTAGTAGTCCATTAGCCTCGGGGAGCAAGTCAATCACCGCATCACCTAAATTCCAAACCTTTGGCTCATTCATCGCTTTCCCTCGTATCTACGTTTTTTCTGATTCATACTGTTGGCTAATATGATGGCTTAAATCGAGTCTTCGTTGTGTGGCTAGCTTCTAGCTTAAGGCTGCCGTTTTATGCCTGAAAGGGTGTAGGAGTTGTCTAGGTAGTGTTTTTGCACTTTGCTAATAGCCAGATTGAGCCGCAACATAAAATCGGGATGCTTAGCTAAATAGTTCTTAGAAATATAGATACCAAAGGGCGCCGAGCGTTGTACCACTTCAATATACTCGCCGCTAATAATATTGGTATGCACATTAGCCGTTTTAAACACATCGGCCGACAAAAATGCCGCATCAATACGTTTTAAATCAAACAGTAGTTGTGCCAGTTTAGCGACGTTTTTCTGTTTACCGATCACTCGATAATAGTGCTTATTCAACCAACGAAGGGTATTTGTTCCTTCTATCGAGGACACTTTTGCACTTGATTTGAAGCCCTCAGCGTCGGGATCTAAATAGCTGTCATAACGAAAAAACCAGCTCCAGTTATTAAACAAAATTGGGTGAGAAAATACCGCTACTTGGTCACGCTGTTGGTTCTGCGAGGCTAAGAAAAAACCATCTGCCATACCATTCTCTACATCACTAAATGCGCGTTTGTAATTAGGCACCATTTTGCTTTGATAGGGGACGTTTAGCTCTTGCATTATTTTGTCGATGAGAAAATTGCCTCCTGCTAATGGTTGCTCACTGGCAAAGGTATAAGGCACAAAATTGGGATACACCAAACGCAGGGGTTCAGCATAGCTAGGTGGAACGCTTACTCCAATACATAATAAAATTGCCAAGCAAGCTACGCGCACAACATCGACTCCAAAGGGATAAGGTGGTTAGCAATAGTATAGTCAGACCGATGAATATCAATTGCTTAGCGAGCATGTTTAGTTGAAATAGTTGAACTGGATCTTTATTACTGAGGTTTTTGCTGCGGGGGACATTACGTGATTGGGAGAATAATAGGGCGCTATTCGTTTTCAGCTAGCGCCCTATGTGTCCTTTTTTAGTTTAGCTATCTAATAAGCTTAAGCTTTGGTCGACAACATTTTCTACAGTAAAGCCGAACATTTTAAATAGTTCGCCGGCAGGAGCTGATTCACCAAAGGTTGTCATACCTACGGTAACGCCGTCTAGACCAACATACTTGCCCCAAAAGCCAGCTTGTAGGGCTTCTACGGCAACTCGTGCTCGTACTGCTTTAGGTAGCACCGCTTCGCGGTAAGCGGCATCTTGCTTGTCGAAACGCTCGGTACATGGCATAGATACTACCCGTACTTGTTTGCCTTGCTCAGTCAGTTTAACTGCGGCGTTTACCGCTAGCTCAACTTCAGAGCCTGTGGCCATTAAGATTAGCTCTGGCGTACCCGCACAATCTTTAAGCACGTAAGCACCACGATTAATGAGTTCTAACTGCTCACCACTGCGTTTTTGCTGGGCAAGGTTTTGGCGAGAGAAAATTAACGCACTTGGGCCATCATTGCGTTCTACCGCGTTAATCCAAGAAGCGGCAGACTCTACTTGGTCACAAGGGCGCCAGGTTTCCATGTTTGGTGTTAAACGTAGGCTCGCTACTTGCTCAACAGGCTGGTGCGTTGGACCATCTTCACCCAAACCAATAGAATCGTGAGTGTAAACGAAAATAGAGCGTTGCTTCATTAATGCTGCCATACGAACCGCATTACGGGCGTATTCCATGAACATTAAGAAGGTCGCTGAGTAAGGAACAAATCCACCATGTAAAGCAATACCGTTTTGCATTGCCGACATACCAAATTCACGTACACCGTAATGTAAGTAGTTACCTGATGCATCTTCTGCCGTTACTGACTTAGAGCTCGCGTGGAAGGTAAGGTTAGAAGGGGCTAAATCCGCTGAACCGCCTAACAATTCAGGTAAAATTTTACCAATTACATCAAGCGTGTTTTTCGACGCCATACGGCTAGCAATATTAGCAGGCTCGTTTTGTAAGCGTTGCAATAAGGCTTGAGTTTCAGCTTTCCAGTTTTCTGGCAGCGTGCCTTCAACACGGCGTGCGTACTCAGCAGCGAGTTCTGGGTAAGCTTTTTTGTAAGCGGCAAATTTGTCGTTCCACGCTTGCTCTTGAGTGTTGCCCTTGGCTTTGTTATCCCATGCTTGGTAAACGTCAGCAGGTACTTCAAAAGCCGCATATGGCCAGTTCAAGAATTCGCGGGCGGCTTTAATTTCGTCATTACCTAGTGGTGCACCGTGACAGTCGTGTGAACCAGACTTATTCGGTGAACCAAAGCCAATGACTGTTTTAGTACAGATTAGCGTAGGTTTAGTGATGTCACCTTTAGCAGCAACAATCGCGGCATTAATTTGCTCAGGATTGTGTCCGTCGATGTCACGAATTACGTTCCAGCCGTAGGCTTCAAAACGTGCTGGGGTATCATCGGTGAACCAACCTTCAACGTGGCCATCAATAGAAATACCATTGTCATCCCAGAAGGCGATTAGTTTACCTAAGCCTAGGGTGCCAGCCAGTGAAGCCACTTCGTGAGAAATACCTTCCATCAAACAACCGTCGCCCATAAAGGCGTAAGTGAAGTGATCGACAATCTCATGATCTGCACGGTTAAATTGGGCCGCTAACATTTTCTCAGCGAGCGCCATGCCTACCGCATTAGCAATACCTTGGCCTAGTGGACCGGTCGTTGTTTCAACACCAGGAGCATAACCATATTCTGGGTGACCTGGGGTTTTAGAATGCAACTGACGGAAGTTTTTCAACTCTTCTATCGGCAGGGCATAACCGCTTAGGTGAAGTAGCGAGTACAACAACATTGAACCGTGGCCGTTAGACAAAACAAAACGGTCGCGGTTGCTCCAGCTTGGGTTTTCTGGGTTGTGAGCTAAGTGATCACGCCAAAGTACTTCGGCGATGTCAGCCATGCCCATAGGGGCGCCTGGGTGACCTGAGTTAGCTTGTTGAACGCCGTCCATGCTCAAGGCACGGATAGCGTTAGCAAAATGTTGACGAGGGTGAGCCATCTTTAATTTCCTAATAATAAATAATCTTTAAGCTTGCAGTGCTTCAATAAGCATTTTGTCTAGTTTCACTTGGTCAACGGCAAAGGCGCGAATACCTTCAGCCAATTTCTCGGTGGCCATAGCGTCTTCGTTGTGAGCCCAGAAAAACTCGGCTTCGGTCATTGGCGCAGGACGATTATGAGAAACGCCTTTGTCTACTAAGCGCGCTTCTAAAGGAGCGTTGGTTTGGTCTAACTCTTCAAGCAATGCAGGGCCAATTGTTAAACGGTCACAACCGGCTAATTCAACGATTTCACCAATGTTACGGAAGCTCGCGCCCATCACGACAGTGTTATAGCCATGTTCTTTGTAGTATTGGTATATTTCAGTCACAGAGATAACGCCAGGATCCTTCGCGCCAGCGAAATCGGCGTTGCTATCTTTAGCTTTGTACCAATCTAAAATACGACCCACAAAAGGAGAGATAAGGAATACGCCAGCTTCTGCACAGGCACGTGCTTGAGCGAAAGAGAACAATAAAGTTAGGTTACAGTTAATGCCTTCTTTCTCTAATTGTTCTGCAGCGCGAATACCCTGCCAAGTAGAGGCTAGTTTAATCAATACGCGTTCTTTGCTAATGCCGGCCGCTTGGTATAGCTCAATTAAGCGGCGCGCTTTAGTAATACTGGCTTCAGTATCAAAAGACAAACGTGCATCTACTTCAGTAGAAATACGGCCAGGTACTAACTCAAGTACTTTACAACCAATGGTCACGACTAACTTGTCGGCGGCCATTTCGATTTGCTCGGCGGGTACGTCAGATTGCGTTTTTGCCCATTCGGCCACTTCTTTTAGCAAGCTTGAGTACTCAGGCAAACCTAAGGCCTTAACAATTAACGAGGGGTTAGTTGTCGCGTCTTCTGGAGAAAACTTGCGCATGGTGTCCAAATCGCCAGTATCGGCAACTACCGTGGTGTATTGTTTTAGCTGTGTTAGTAGAGAACTCATAAGATGTATAGACCCTTGTAATGAAAACTAATTGTGCGGCTTGTTTGGTGAGCCTTCATTATTGCTGAAGGTCGGTGACCAAAGCTAAGCTTCATGTCCGTATTAAAGTGCCAGACTGGCAGTTGAGCGCAATTACGCTTTTTTTAGCGCTAATGTTGAATTTTCGCAGTCCCAACCTAGATCACACTTTATTTGATGTTTTCTTGGTTTTGACGGCGTAAATCTAATCGCTTCGTCACACTCGAAGCCATGGTGCGCTGAAATAATTTAAAAAGAAACGCGCTTAACTATCAGAGTTTTCATAAGGCTAATGATGTTTTTTTGATCATAACCTGATCTGTTGGTTCGCGTTGTTTCTTTGCAAGCTTCGTTTGATGGCAACTTCGCTTCGCTAAACTCAATAAAACAGGCACTGCTCATCGAATATAACCAGAATAAAGCGACTATAGCTTGCCTTAAGCGCTGGCCGAAATTGGCTGTTCATCAATAATAAGGGGATCCAGATCTCTATTTGTCACCCCTTTTTGTTCTCGTAGCTTACCTGGTGTCATATTCCAGCGTTTCTTAATGGCGCAAGACAAATACTGCGGGCTACTAAAGCCTACTGTTTTCGCGATTTCACCCAAGGTTTGCTCGGTATCGATGAGTAACTCTAGCGCTAAGTTAAGTTGGGTATCCAGCAAATACGAGTGTAACGATATGCCCAGTTCAGCGTGAAATTTATTGTCGATGGCACCTCTAGAGCAGCCCAGTTCGGCCAAAATTTGCTTCACCTTGATATTGCCTTGATTAATTCGAATCAAGCTAAGAGCGCCACGTACTAGATTATCTTTGAAGTGGAAGTAGTCGGTTGAATCGCGACCAATCACCCGTTCAGGTTGTACATGATGGTGCTGTTTTAGTAATTGCTTTCCGTCCATGAGTGGTTGCAGTAAAGATGCGGCCAAATAGCCCATAGCGCGAGTACCTTGGCGAACCGATGTTAGGGTTGGCAGGCTCAAGGTACAATTTAACTCGTCATCGTCGATACCCATAATTGACACCTCTTCAGGTATCTTTATTTTGGCTAACTCACAGGCATAACTTAGTTGGCGTGCTCGTACATCGTTTGCTGCGATAATCCCAACCGGTTTTGGCAGGCAACGTAGCCAGTCACATAAGCTTTGTAAATCGCTATCCCAACTATCAGCTTCCGCTTTGCCGCTAAACTGACTATAGGCACATTGATTACGCTCGCACCAGTCCTGCAGCATCCGTTCTCGGTCGGCAGACCAATCGTTAAACTGTCGGTTAGGGTAGCCACAAAATGCTAAATGGGTATAACGGCGCATTTTTAAAAAGCGCGCCGCCATATTGATAACTTGTTTGTTATCCGACATGACCAAAGGGTAATTTTGCATGCTGTTAGCCGACAATTCACTACTCGAAATACCGACAACCGGTATGTTGCGAGACTTGATCGCGTCGCGAATTTCAGGGTGATCAAAATCAGCAATAACCCCATCGCCTTGCCACTTGCTAAAATCATCCACTGAGAATAGGTTTTGCTCGCCAATGAATAAGTTCCAAGGTGCGCCATTTTTCACAAACGAGGAAATGCCGGTAATAATGCCTCGGTCGTAAGCCATATTTGCGTTTAATAGCAACGCTACGCGGTAGTTTTTTGCCATGGTATTTGTCTTCCGTATTACTACGATTATTTCGCTGAAATAAGTCTATTTAAGCCAATGCTTAAATAGATTCACTAATGGTCAATATTGCTAACAGCCATAACAGGGTTATGGCTGTTAGCCGGCCTTAATGATTAAAACAACGGCGCTAGTTTCTGGTAAATAGCTTGGAATGTTGCGCGGCGTGCAGCATAGCTCGCGTGACGTTGAGCATTCACCTGATGCACTTCAACGAGCTCTGGCACAGGGCAAATAAGGTCAAGATCAGCATTATCAGTGACGCCAAGTTGGGCTAAACGAGCCGCACCTAAAGCTGGGCCTACTTCGCCGCCTAAACGGTAACTGACGCTTTGACCAAATACATCGGCTAGCATTTGACGCCAGTATTGGCTGCGTGCGCCACCACCAATTAGGGTGATTTCTTCAGGCTTTAATCCGGTTGAATGGAGTGCATCTAAGCCATCCGCAAAGGCGTAAGCGACACCTTCTAATACTGCGCGGCATAAATCGAGTGGGCCAGTACTGTGGGTCATGCCAAAAAACACGCCTTTAGCTTCTGGGTTGTTATGCGGAGTCCGCTCACCTGAAAGATAAGGTAAGAAGAAAACGGTATCTTCAGATTCTGGTGCGGCTTCAACAGCGGCTAACATGCTTGGTACGTCGGCTTGGCCTGTCAGCTTAACGACCCAATCTAAACATGAAGCAGCACTTAAAATAACCGACATTTGATGCCAAGCACCTGGTAAGGCGTGGCAGAAGCTGTGCAGAGCAGATTCTGGATTACTTAAGTAGCCATCGCTTACTGCAAAGTAAACACCTGAGGTGCCTAGCGACAACATCGCTTGGCCTGGTTTAGTAATGCCCACGCCTACAGCGCCAGCAGCGTTATCACCACCGCCCGCTACTAAAGGTACAGCAGGCATGCCCCAGCGCTCGGCCAGTTCAGGTTTTAGGGTACCGGTGACTTCGCTCCCTTCAAATAGCTCAGGCATGTTGGCGCGGTTTAGGCCGGTAGCGGCCAGTATTTCATCGCTCCAATCACGTTTGGCTACGTCTAACCACATGGTGCCAGCCGCATCAGACATATCGGAAGCAAAGTTACCTGATAACAAATAACGCAAATAATCTTTAGGTAATAATACCTTGTCTACTTGAGCAAATATTTCTGGTTCGTTTTGCTTAATCCACAGTAGTTTAGGCGCGGTAAAACCAGGCATCATCAAGTTGCCAACGATGTCTCGAGAGTTAGGCACTAGGCGTTCTATTTCTTCACATTGAGCGGCGCTGCGACCGTCGTTCCATAAAATCGCTGGGCGTAAAATGTCACCTTTGGCATCGAGTAAGGTTGCGCCATGCATTTGTCCACTTAGGCCAATTGCTTTTACTTGCGCTAAAGAATGCTGCTTACTCAAGCTGGTTAAAGCATCTTGGGTGGCTTGCCACCAATCTTGGGGGGCTTGCTCTGACCATAGTGGAGCAGGCCTAGAAACGCTTAAGCTAGCGGTTGCTTGGCTTAATAGTTCGCCGCTTTCTGCGAGTAAAACCACTTTTACGCCTGAAGTGCCTAAATCAATACCAATGTACATAGAAGTTCCTTATTGGGACGCGAGCTGCTCAACTTGTTTTGTTAAAGACAAATAGACCTAGCTGGTTAATTTAATAAGGCCATCCTGCCGTGAATAGGAAAAGTGACTCAATTACGAAAACTGCTAGTAGGGTAGCGTTTTTCTATGGCGTGCCTGAGTTCACAGTTTCACTCAATTTGTGCATGATCATCATCACATTATGTTTTTTCACGGTGGCATAAAAGCCATTTTTTTTACATAGTAAATTAAATAACCTTAGGCACTACGCTTTTAGGAGCCCCATATGTTTGATAAACGTTTCAAAATCACATTGTTGTTTAATGCTAACAAGGTCTATGACCGCCAGATAATCAAAGGGATCGGGGATTATTTGCAAGCGTCGCAATGTGACTGGGATATTTTTCTTGAGGAAGATTTTCGCTGCCGTATCAATCGGCTGCAGCATTGGGTAGGCGATGGTATTATCGCTGACTTTGATGACCCCGAAATAGAGCAAGCGCTTACTGGTTTGCGGGTACCTGTAGTGGCAGTGGGCAGTTCTTACGAAAACCCTGATCAGTACCCTAAGTTTCCTTATGTGGCTACTGATAACCGCTCCTTGGTAGGAGCGGCGTATGAGCATCTCAAAACCAAAGGCTTAGAATCGTTTGCTTATTATGGTATGCCGCCCAATGAAAATAATCGCTGGGCCATGGAGCGAGAGTCAATCTTTCAGCAGTTAGTGGCTAGCGATGGTTACGAATGTGCGGTATACCGTGGCATGGAAACCACCCCTGAATCTTGGCAATATGCGATGAACCGCTTAGCTGACTGGATCCAGTCACTGCCCAAACCGGTGGGTATTGTTGCAGTATCAGATGCGCGCGCGCGTCATTTACTTCAAGTGTGTGACCACCTAGGCATTATCGTACCTGATAAGGTGTCGATTATTGGCATCGATAATGAAGACTTAACTCGCCACCTAAGCCGAGTGTCTTTAAGCTCGGTAGCGCAGGGCTGTCGTAAAATGGGCTTTCAGGCTGCCAAGCTATTGCACCGTCAATTGCAAGGGCAAGAGCTACGCAACGTACGTGAATTGGTGGGACCAGAACAGGTTATCGAGCGTCAATCAACCGATTTTAAAGCTTTAAAAGACCCTTACGTGATTCAAGCCATGCACTTTATTCGCCACAATGCCTGTAAAGGGATTAAGGTTGAGCAAGTACTCGATTATGTGCGGGTATCTCGTTCAAACTTAGAAAAACGTTTTAAAGATGACATTGGTCACTCGGTACACCAAGAGATCCACTGTGCCAAGCTAGAGCAAGCGATGAGTTTGCTACGTAATACTGAGTTATCAACCTCAGACATCGCAGAGTTATGTGGTTATCCGTCATTGCAATATATGTACGCGGTATTTAAGAAAGACCTAGAGCTCACCCCAAAAGCCTACCGTATCGGTAAGCAAGAGCAAGACCAAGAACAAGATTTAGAATTGGAAGAGTAACAAGCCCGCGCTTTGGCTTGAGTCAAAGCGCGTTTCCTTTTAAGCTCAAGGCTGTTTGCTCAATAGCTTAAAGGAAAGTTTGCTTTGTCTAAAATTAGCACAGTCGCTATCGTTGGCGGTACGCATGGAAACGAATTCAGCGGTATTTATTTACTCAACAAGTGGCAGCAATCTCCCGAACTTATCTCCCGCCCTAGCATCAGCGTAGACACCGTATTTGCTAACCCCAAAGCTTATGGCGAAAACAAGCGTTATATCGATGCCGATCTTAATCGACAGTTTACAATGTCCGAACTGAACGATCTTAGCTTAAGTAACTACGAGCAGTCGCGAGCCAAAGTATTACATCAGCAGCTAGGCCCCAAAGCCAGCCCCAATATGGACTTGGTGATTGATTTACATAACACCACCTCTAATATGGGGCCCACCTTAATCTTGCTCGAGCCAACGCCGTTTTACAAACAACTGGCGGCGTATGTGAAACTACAAATGCCCGAGGCAGTGGTATTTTTAGATGAGCCAGAAGACGATTTAGCCAACCATCGCTTTTTGGCCAGCTGTGGAAAATACGGGGTGTTGGTTGAAGTTGGCCCGCAGCCACAATCAGTATTGCGTCAAGATATTCTTGAGCAAATGGAAAACATGACTGGCCATATTCTCGATTTTGTTGAGTTACACAATCAGCAGCAAGTCCCGGAACTACCCAAGCAAGTAGAAGCCTTTTTATATCTCGATAGTATTAAACTGCCGCTAGATGACCAGGGTGAACGCCTGGCTATGGTGCATAGCAATGTGCAAGACAATGACTTTAAAGCGATAAAGTCTGGAGACCCAATATTCCGCACCTTTACGGGTGAAGATATTTGCTACCAGGGTGAGAAAACGGTGTATCCGGCGTTTATTAACGAAGCTGCCTATTACGATAATGACTTGGCGATGTCGCTACTCGACAAGGTGTACTTAGAGCTAGAGTAGTAGACGGTTAATCCCATAGCGATTAACTGTACCGTTAGTCGCTATTACAAGGTTGTAGGGCAGAGCAGGACTATCCTCTTCATGCTGGGTCTTTGTGTTCTCGTCAGTAAACCATGTTAATTAGACGCATTATAAATAACGGGCCATTGGCCTTTCCATTGTTGCCAGATTAGCTCGTTGATGATCAGTTGCGTCATGAAGTGGGCCACATTGATTCGACTGGTTTTACCTGCATCAAAAATTGCACTGCGTATTGGCGATGAATACACATCGTATTGAGTGACCACATCGTTGTTCACTAGGCTATCAGGTCTGATTGCCGCCCATTCGATGCTATTGTGGCTGGTGCTAAAATGCGACTGCAGATACGCCGCCGCTTCTTCGTTGTCGGCATGCGGGGGTAAGAGCATTCTTATTAACCCTATAATAAAGGATTGTGCAGTCGATATTGTTTCGCCTGCTGGTATGTTTACATTACCGCTTGTATTCATCAGTAGAAACTTTACTGGAGAGGCGGGCTTGCTTCTCTCTATCGCCATGCATAATCGCTGAACGCTATCACTAACGAGTCGCTGTGGTTGGCCAAACATTCCGTGCAACGTTAAGTTGTGACCAAGGCATGAAGCGACCGCTTGGCAGCCTGATACGTGGTGGTGTAGTTCTGTATCGCTCATGTCTAAGAGATTGGCTTGGGTAATCGAAAGTTGCTGATTGTGGATTAATGCGTCAGATAAATATCCCACTGAGCGGACGATAATTTTTACTTTTTGCCCTTGTTTGAGCAATTGCTCAACTAACAACTGACCGGTTGCCCCGCTAGCCCCAACGACCAGAGTAGTCATCGTTTTGTTCTCCCATTATCAATGATGTGGCCTCACTATACTTATACGTAAATAGAAGGTAAATTGGCTAAATTAGTATAATAAGTATGCATTTTCGTATGAACTGGAAGTCAGCTAAATTCGATTGGAACAACACGAGAGCATTTTTGGTCACCGCAGAAGAAGGCACTTTATCCGCCGCAGCTAAAGCCTTGAATATGACGCAGCCAACGCTGAGCCGTCAGGTGGCGGCACTCGAAGCGGAGCTAGCAGTCAGCTTATTTGAACGGGTGGGGCAACGCTTGGTGTTAACTGAAAGTGGCCTAGAACTATTAGAGCATGCACGCGCCATGGGAAATGCAGCCTTGCAGTTTTCTTTAGCGGCTAGCGGACAATCTCAACAACTTGAAGGTTCAGTGACCATTTCCGTTGGAGAGTTAGATGCAGTGTTTCGTTTACCTAAAATCATCGCTAGATTGCGACAACAAGAACCGGGAATAGACCTTGAAGTCATCGTTACCAATCAAACCAGCGATCTAAAGCGAAGGGAAGCCGATATCGCGATTCGCAATTTTCGTCCAACGCAGCATGATCTGATTGCTAAGAAGCTTGGAGAAGAGCGTATTTGGCTCTACGGAACCAAAGGCTATTTGGAACAGTTGCCCGCATTCTCAGATATCAGCAATTTCAGTGACATTCAGCTTATCGGTTTTGACCGAACGAGCGCGGTATCAAAGGTTCTCAATCAACAAGGTTGGCAGCTGACAAAACAGAATTTTCAATTGATTACTTCATTTCAGCTATTACAGCTGGGTTTGTGTAAAGAAGGACTGGGCCTGATGTTTTTCCCTCAAGATATGGGTGATAAGGACCCGCACTTGCAGCGTGCTTTTGAACACCTGGGGCCAGCCATGCGCCTCCCTTTATGGCTAGTATGCCATCAAGAATTACGAACTAGCCTTAGAGTGCGGCGAGTATTCGACATTATTGCTCAAGCGCTAGGTCAAGTTTGATTGGCTAGCTAAAGTTAGCAAAATGTCGCGATGACTGAAAAATCACAATATTGTATGCTGGGTTCAGGTTATTGTTTGTATTCAGCGTTAAGCTTTATGCTTATAGCCAAGAGGATAACGATGAGTATGTTAATTACATTTAGCTGTAAAGCCTATGCCAAGGTGACCATGTTTGGTGAGGTAGGACTGCATTTGTTGAAGATGATGGGCCACAGTGGAACAGTGCCTGGTGCGCTTCGAGCTGAAGATGTGCCAGCGGCACTCAGCCAGCTAAAAACGGCCATCGACAAAGAGATAAAAGCGCAAGCTCAACATCAAACTGAAGATGACCCAGATACCTATGTTGAGCCGCCTGTTAGCCTAAGTACCCGCGCATTACCCTTGATTGAATTATTAAGCGCAGCGGCTAAAGAGCAATGCAATGTAATGTGGGAAGGCTAGGCAGTAACCTACCACTTAAGGCTTATGACTCGCCTCTAAGACCGACAGTATCTGTTGCATAGACTGCTGATACTGTGCTTGGTTGGAATTTTTAAACAGCAGTAAATCGTCCACCACTTCCGGATTATCAATGCAATGAGGTATCGAGAAATCAACGCCTTTAATATACTCATCCCAGTTTTCTAATTTCCAAGTGTCTCTAGGAGAGTCTCGCTCAATCATCCGTTGTTTCACCACGTCTACGTCGGTTTCAACCCATACCACGGTGAGTCGGGCATTTTTTTCAAGCAGTTGACTTTTCAAGTTATCGATATAGGCGGTATCTCTTATTTCTCGAGTAAAAGGTGCGTTAATTAACACGATGTCGTCGTAATCTAAGGCTTCCATGGCCAAGGCTAAAGTCGCTTGGTACTCGTAGTTGCGAATATGCTGTTCAAAGAAATCAGAACTGCGATTTACTTCAGCGTTGGCCAGTTTGAATATTTGATGCGACAGTACAATCAGCGTGTCTTTGTCGAGATAAACAACATGCTTAAGCGCCTTGGCCAACTGTTTAGAAATATAGGTTTTACCACTGGCCGGTGGCGATGTGACTAAGATTAATCGTTTCATTTTTGTTCCAAGTTGCACGCTTAATTGTTAAGCAGCTTATCATTTACCAATAGTTTTTCCAGTTGTCTATAGCGTAACGTCTAACGCTTAAAACCAGCGCTTCCATTTAAATAATGCAATTAACGCTATCGCAATTGACAGCATACTGCCCAACAAGATGAAGTAGCCATTGGGGTGGTGTAGCTCAGGAATGACTTCAAAGTTCATGCCGTAGATGCCAGCTAAAAAGCTTAGTGGCACAAATATCGCGGTAATCAATGTCAATACACGCATGGTGTTATTGAGCTTATGTGAGCTAATCGATAAGTAACCGTCGACTAAATCCCCACAGATCTCATAATACATGGTCGTTAAGCTATGTAGGCGTTCGAAACGTTCGTGCAAGTCTTGTAATACCGGCTGGTCGATAGTTATGTTGGTAACGCTTTGTTCTGACTGCAAATTAACCAGCTTTTTACTGACGCTAAGGTGATAATTAAAAATTCGATTTAGTCGCAATATATCGGTTTTTTGCAGGGTAATAGCGGCTAACAATTGATCGTCGCCATGGCGGCTAATTTTTTCTTCTAATTCGCTTAAATGGTCTTCAAACTCTAACAGCTGGTTTAAATATAAGTTTGAAGCGCTATGCATTATTCGACAGGCTAAACTCAAGGGAGCCTGTAAGTATTTATTAAAACCTTGGTTGATTAAGTTTTCTATGCCTTGTGATTGGCCTTGATGAACAGTGATAAGGTAGTTGTTACCAGCAAACATGGCCAGTTGCATATGGTCGAATTTTAGTTCGCCTAAGCACTGTTGAATGCCCCGATACATGATGAATACTTGCTCATCAAATAGCTCAATTTTAGGCGGGTGACGGCTGCGAAATACGTCGGTTATTGCTAAGGAGTGGCAATTGAAGCGTTTTAACAGTTGTTCGGCATCGAGCTGTGTCATCGCTTGTAAATCAATATCGATCCAAATGCTGTGACTAGCTTGTGATGACCAACTGTCTATCTGGCTTGCATCGCCCAAGCTAGGCGAACCGTCGTCGCGGCTTAACCAAGTTCTAATCATCTATGTGTCCCTAGATTTACGCGTGGCTTAGCGAATTAAAAAAAGCGAAGCTAGCCCTAAAAATGCGACGAAACCCACTATGTCGGTGACGGTAGTTAAAATTACAGAGCCCGCTACTGCAGGATCTATGTTCATTTTTTTCAATACAAACGGTATTAAGGTCGCTGAGGCTGCTGCCGCTAAGCTATTTAATACAATTGCTATGAAGATCACTACACCTAATGGCACGGAATCAAACCAAAAACTCACCACTGCTGCAATCACCAAACCGAGCATTAAACCGTTAAAGGCAGCAATCTTAAGTTCTTTATTTAACAGAAGCTTAAGGTTGCTTTGCTGTAAGTGATTAAGGGCAATACCACGCAGTGCTACCGCCAAGGTTTGGCTACCAGCGATGCCACCCATACTGGCGACTACTGGCATTAAAATAGCCAACGCCACCAGTTGCTGTATGGCACCTTCAAATAAGCCAATGACCCATGAAGCCAAAAAGGCAGTGGCTAAGTTGGTCGTGAGCCAAATAGCACGCATTTTGGCTGCTGTTGGCACCGGTGTGAACAAGTCTTCCTCATCAGAAGGGCCGTCGTTAATCACCACATCTAAACTTTTTTCTTGTAGCCATTGCACTAGATTAGAAAGGGCAATAGCGCCAACAATTTTGCCGTCTTTTTGCACCGGATGCCAAGCATGACCGGGCACAATATTCACCGACATAGCTACGTCACTGAGCATTTGCTGGTGGTCGAACACCTCAATGCTTTGGCAGATTTCCGCTAAACGTGTCGCATCGGCCGCGTTGCTTATGTCAGTCATACTGCAGGCACCGTGAAACTGTCCATTAGCGTCTACCAAATAAATGGCGACGTGTTTGTCGGCTTTGTCAGCTAAGCGCTGTTTAATCCGTTGCACGCTAGAATTGGGGCGGGCACGTAGTATATGGGTATCGACATAACGGCCAATTTGTTCGTCTTCATAGCTTAGTGCATCTTGCAGCTGTGAAGTGGTCAGCTCATCTTGTTGTTCCAGATAAATATCGACCATTTTCTCTGGAAGAAAATCAGCAAATTCAACAATTTCTGCATCACTGATATAGTGTTGCAGATCGTTTAATTGTTGCTCGCCAAGTTGACTAAATAGGTGCTTTACCGTTTCGTATTGCAGTAGGTGCAATATTTCCCAGTTACGCTTTGTTTCAATGTAAGGCCAAACCTGCTGACGATAAGCCTCTGGGAGTGATTCAACCAGGTTAGCCAAGACCGCATTATCGTATTGGCCGACAAAGCTTAAATCTTGCTCATCGGTGCTTGAGTTAAGTGTTTCAAGGACTCGACTTAGGGCTTCATCATGGTGACCATCAAATATTTGTTGGTTGGAGCTTGGCGTAACTTCGTTAGTCATGTTGTTGCTCCCTGTCGGTATTTGTTAGTGCGTATACGGTCCTTTCTGCGGCCATTTTAGCCGGCAGAATCAACTAGAAAACTTTGCGAAGGGTCTACTAATACTTTATCACCCATGCCTTGGCGCCCTAATAACATTAAGTAACTCATATCTTGGCGATTGGTTAAGGTTATCTCAATAGGCCAAGTTTGCTCACCTAACTGGAACGCGGTTTGAATCACATAACGCTGCTCTACTTCGCCATTAGATGATTTTACGCGGCGCGTATCAAAGATAGGCGCCGAACATCGGCAAACTTGCTCCAAGTTATAAATATCTGGATGCAAATCAAAGCTAATATGTGGCTTACCCTTGATTTTTTTACGTTCAATATTATCCACATGCAAAGATGAGGTTTTAGCTCCAGTGTCAATGCGAACGGGTAGTTCGCTAATGCCGAGTTCGGGTAAATGGCAGGTTTCTAGGTTGCCAATGATTAACTTAGCCATTGGCTTTTTCCTCCGTGCTTGTTGGCGTTTCAATCGGTTGGTCTGCATCAAGCTGCGTTTTCTGTTCGGCGCTAATCACCACCGCTTTTTGAAATACCATCGAATTAGGGAAGGTGAGTTTAGCACCGTTCTCGTCGACCAAAATAACGTGAAACAAGGTAATTTCTTCTAGGCGCCCCTCAATGGAGTTGTCACCATCTAAGATTTTAACTTGGTGACCCACCCGATAAGGGAAGAAGAAAAACACAATGATACTGGCAGTTACATTACTCAAAATTGACCATTGGGCAAATAAAGCAACGCCGATAACTGCAAATACCGAGGAAAAAAATACCCCGAAGTCATTAAAGCCAACATCACTAATGATGCTGAGAATCATCAGTAATACTAAGGCCATAATACTACGCAATACCCAAGTTACGTAGTGAATCCGCGCTTTGGCAATACTACGTTCCTGCCCAATTTTTAGCACCAATTGGTTGAGTTTAGTTTGGCCAGCCATGAAGCCGATTAGGGCTAAAGCGCTTAATAAGATCTCGTTAATGCTCATTACTTTACCTTATTGTACTAAGCCGTTATCTAGGGGCTTAATTGACTCTTGCAGGGTTTCTATTTGCTCTGCCACTTCGTCTTGGTCGGCGCCAAAATAGGCGAGGTGATACATGGCATCGCCTTCTTGCACCAAGGGGATGTTTTGTTTGCCAATCACAATACCCGAGCGCTTAACCGTTACTTGGTTGATCAGCTTGCCAAAAGGGCTATAAATGTCAGCCAATATATCCCCCTCTTCCACCAGATCCCCTAATTGGGCATATTCACTGACAATGCCACTAGCAGACGCGCGTAACCACGAACTACTGTAGGCAATGTAAGGCGGCGCTTTTTTGCTACTGCGCCGCTTCTTAATCATACCTAAATGCGACAGTACTTTTAAAATGCCTTTTACTCCACTTTGAATCGATAATTCATCAAAGCGTAAGGCTTCTCCGGCTTCATAAAGCAAGATTTTGGTTCCGTTATTTACCGCGGATTCACGTAACGAACCATCACGTAAATCGGCGTTTAATAAAACCGGTACACCAAAGGCCTCGGCTAAGAGCTTAGTCTCAGGATCTTTCAAATTAGCCCTGATTTGTGGCAAATTTGAGCGATGAATCGCGCCGGTGTGTAAATCAATGCCGTAGTCACATTGCGCCACTATTTCGCTTAAAAAAATGTGTGCCAAACGGCCCGCTAACGATCCTTTTTCAGAGCCTGGAAAGCAGCGGTTTAAGTCACGCCGATCAGGCATATAGCGGCTTTGGTTAAGTACCCCATAAATATTTACCATGGGCACAGCAATTAAGCAGCCCTTGGTCAGCTTAAAACTAGGGGAGCGCGTTAAGCGACGAATAATTTCGATGCCATTTAGCTCATCACCATGCACTGCCGCGCTGATAAATACCGTTGGGCCCGCCCGTTTTGCGCGGGTGATATGCACTGGAATAGAAATATTGGTATCGGTATATAGTTTCGCTACCGGAATTTCTATTTGTTTATGTTCACCCGGTTTTACTTCTATTCCAGCAATGATCATCGTTAGCCTCTTAACGCTTTAGTCCTAATGCTATTAGCCTTTACCACGAGTTTTAGTGGCGAAGGGTTTGGCATTTTTTTCAATAAACTCAAATACCATGCCTGCTACATCTTTTTTGGTGGATGTTTCTATGCCTTCTAAACCTGGCGAAGAGTTCACTTCCATCACCACTGGACCATTATTAGATTGCAAAATATCTACACCACATAAGTTTAAACCCATGGCTTTTGCCGCATTAACAGCAGTGGCTCGCTCTTCTTTGCTCAAGCGGACCAACTGTGCTGCGCCGCCGCGGTGTAAGTTAGAACGAAACTCACCCTCTGCCGCTTGGCGCTTCATAGCGGCGACGACTTTGCCTCCGACTACTAAGCAGCGAATATCGGCCCCCCCGGCTTCTTTAATAAACTCTTGTACCAAAATGTTGGCTTTTAAGCCCATAAAGGCTTCAATCACACTTTCGGCGGCTTTATTGGTTTCGGCCAGTACAACACCAATGCCTTGCGTGCCTTCAAGCAACTTAATCACTAGCGGCGCTCCACCTACATTTTTAATTAGATCTTGAATCTTGTCAGGCTTGCTGGCAAAGCCGGTGCGTGGCAAACCAATGCCTTTACGTGACAATAATTGTAGTGAGCGCAACTTATCGCGTGAACGGCTAATGGCAACCGATTCATTGACACAAAAGGTACCCATCATTTCAAACTGACGAACCACCGCTGTACCATAAAAAGTAATTGATGAACCAATCCGTGGGATGACCGCATCGTAGTTAGGCAGTACCTCACCGTTGTAGCGAACCGTGGGTTTACTGCTAGTTATGTCCATATAGCAGTGTAAGGTATCTATGATATCTACTTGATGGCCACGGGCTTCACCAGCCTCTTTTAAGCGACGAGTGGAGTAGAGGTTTTCTCCGCGAGATAAAATGGCTATACGCATGGTAATTCCTTAATGGTATGAGCTGATGCCGTGTTTAGTTTAGTCGTCATCATCAATAAATATTTCTTCAGCGATGTGATGTTTACCGCCGGGCGATTTTGCGTTGCTATTTAAGGTATGAAAGCGACGCCTTGAATAAGCCAATGTCTTATATTTCATCCATAGTTTTTCTAGTTTGCTACTCGGCTCTAGCTGTAAGCTGGTGACCAGCAAGAACCGTTGTTCTTGGTTGCCTTCAGGCAGCAGTTCACCGGTTTCAAGGGCCTTCATGGTTTCACCAAATAAGCTTAGTAACTCAGACTCTAGCAGGGTGAAATCACCGGATTTACTAAAACCGCGTTTAAATTTCAGATCATCGTAGAAACGTTTTTTTCCAAAGCGAAAATCAGTCGTCATTACCGTTACTCCAACTTATTCAGGAAAAAGGCTGGCTAAGCAGCGCAGCTAAGTTGGCTGCAAGGTAGAGACTATTGGGCAAATATGAAAACGAATAGTTTTTGTCGTAAGAACAATTTTTGTTTGTTAATCTCGCAAGCACTAGAGCAAAGAGATAACCCTATGGATGTAAAAGTATTTCGCACCTTTCTAGAAGTGGCTAAAGAAAAACACTTTGGGCGAGCGGCAGAAAATTTATATATCACTCAGGCTGCGGTAAGCGCCCGAATTAAGCAGCTTGAAATTTTTTTTGATGCGCCTTTATTTATCCGTGATCGTAATGCCATTAAATTAACCAGCTCTGGGGAGCGCTTGATTGCCTATGCGGAAAACATGGTGCGAACTCTTGAGCAATCTAAAGCGGAACTATTACTCACTCAAGCCCACGCTATTCAGCTTACTCTTGCCGGTACACCTAATGTATGGGATGCCTATTTGCAAAACGGCCTAAGTGTGGTTACCGAGCATTTTGAGGGCTATGCATTTACCGCAGAAACTCTAGGTAGGGAGCATATGAATCGCGCCTTAATAGAACGAACCTTAGATATAGGGGTCGGGGTTGATCCTTTAAAATCAGATGAATTAGCCTGTAAGAAAGTCGCCGATTTGGAGTTGATGTTGGTATCGACCCAGCCCAAAAATCAGCAGCAGGCTTTAGAGCAGGGCTATGTATATGTTGATTGGGGGACCCGCTTTGCCTCTGAACATGCGACTCGCCATAGTAAAATGCCACCCCCCTTTTTACGTACCTCAACCGGACGAATAGCCTTAGATTTTATATTGGAAAAAGGCGGAGCTTGTTATTTACCCGCATCCATTGTGGAGCCTTTTCTCGAGTCCCAGCAGTTGTTCACGGTAGCGCACTCAGAGGCTTGGTTGCGGCCAGTGTATTTAAGCTACCGTAAAGATTCTGCCGCTTTGGAACAAATTAAAAAAGTAGAGAAGTTGTTAGATAAAACAGAGCCAGCTACTGCCTTTAGTTTGCAACAGGCAGGAGAGTTACCTCCCGCCGAGTAGCTTAGTTTAGCCAACTAGAGGGGCTGCTAGGGTAAACTCAATAAGACTATCTTTTGGCAGTTCTATATCGTTACCTTGAGTAATAAGCGATGCGCCCACCCCTACTTTTGCCCCGTTTTTGGCTCCACTGCTGCCATTTATTAACCCACCAATAGCGGCTGCCCGAGCCGTTTTACCGACGGTGTCTCCGGCGGTGTTTGAGCCATTAGAGCTTAATGAATCGGTTTGAATATCATGCATTTGGTCGTTTATTAACACACTAGTTAGAGTGATGCTCATACTGGCTGAGCCTGCTACTCGGCCCGCTTTTTTTACTTCACTTAGCTCACCATAAACGGTGCTACCACGCTTGGCTACCACCGTATCACCCGACATTAAGTTGGCTTCTAAGGTGCCTGTGAAGCGCTGGCCTGTTTCGTGCTGGCGAGTATTTACACCTTCACTCATGCGCACCGTTATCACGGTGCCAGCGGGGACTTCTGCGGGCTCAATTGGACTCGCGTCTGTGTTAGCGGCTTCTGTTTGGTTGCTGTCGGTAAAGCTGCTGATGGTGTTGTTATCATTTAAGTTGTCACTGAAACTAATATTGGCAATTTGGGCGGTAGGGAGCTTTACCTCAATACCGTTTAAATCTAAGACCAGCGTTTCTGCATTTTGCGACACGATGGCGCCTTGCAAAGAACGGCCATCTTTTAGCTGAACGGTTGCGGCGTGAGCCGAGCTTGAAATAAGACCAGCGAAGATAAGTGCGTACAATGATGATTTGATGTTCATGGTAAGTTCCTGCAGTAAGTCATGTTGATGGAGGCATCATATGAACTTTGCTATTGCAGAATAAGCCTGTTAGCTGGGAATGATTGTTCCACTAATTGGCTTAATCACGGCGTAAATAGATGGGGTTTAGTCAATACGGGAGATCGCCTCATAGGTGAGCGCTACGCTCACCGAGTGGAAGTACGGCTATTTGTGTTCCATAAAAGCTTGTAGTTTTTCTATAAATATAGCCACTTTGGCTGGTAAATACTTACGAGAGTGGTAAATAGCATAGAGGTAGCCGCTAAGTTGCTGCGGATGTGCATAAGCTTTAACTAATTTGCCTTGTTGTACTAAACCCTTAGACAGCATATCAGGAACTAGAGCAACTCCCTTGTCTTGTAAACACAAATCTAAGCCTAATTCAGGGTTTTGCACACTAAAAAATGGTGATATGGATTGCAGCACAAGCTCGCCCTGGTGCTCAAAGCGCCAAAAGTGAGTGGGTGATTGAGAGACAGAGTTAAAAATAATTCGGTGCTTGTTCACGTCACTAGGATGCTGAAGTAAACCGTGTTGCGCAATATATTTGGGGCTGGCGTAGTAATCGTACTTAATGGTGGTAATACGTCGGGCGATTAAGGATGAATCCTTTGGTTCGTCTACATGAAACATGATGTCGTAACGGGTCGATGTTTGCTCTTCTTGGCGACCTTCGCTGCTAAACGCTTCAAATTTTAATTCTGGGTAGTCATTAATCATGTCTATCACTACCGGCCAGAATATGCGTAGCAGCGTATTGGGGATGAAAATACTTAAGGTGCCACTTGGCTGGTCGTTTTGCTGCTGAGTATCGTGCTCTAACTGTTTAGCTTGTTGAATAAGTTGCTCGCAGCCCTGTAAGTAGTTGTTACCTACTTCGGTTAAGCTCAGGCTGCGAGTCGTTCGCGCTAGCAGTTGCACCCCAAGGTGTTTTTCTAGATTGGTGATTCGGCGACTAATCGTGGATTTAGGGATCCCCGTCGCGTCGGCTGCCTTAGTAAAGCTACCTTGCTCGGCTAGATTAACAAATAGTTCCATATCTTCTAAATTCATATCGCGATCCTTGCGGGCTGTCGTTGTTCCATTATATGCAACAATAAGTTGTATTGTCGTCGGTTTTTCCGCTACTTCCTTCACATTAAGCTAGCTGCAATTGAATGAATGATAGAGCAGAGGTGTTTATGTTTACGAGTTTATTAATCGGAGCGGGCTTAGCGGCGTCCTTATATTTCGCGTTTATTATTTTTATGGAGCTGGGGGATTTTGGCCAGTGGGTGGTTAAGTCTACACGCAGTAAAACCATGCGAGCTTGGCATCAACGAAAACGTTTGAGCCGAAACACCTTGCTAAGCTTGGTGCTTGCTTGGGGATTGTGGCTGGTTTTAGCGAGTCATATCCCGTTAATGATGATGCTGGTAATCAGTGTGGTCATTTTGCTGATGTTTTTCTCTGGCGCAATAAACCCAGATTTTATGATGCGTGCCCGCCAAGACAATGCGGTATTTGTTAATACCGAGCAAGCGCAGCAGTACTATCACGATGATGAAAGTGTGATTGTTTATGAATACGCTGGCCAAGCACGTGCGCATTCTGATAAACAATTGGTTCGTCCCCATGTGGTTGGTGATCGTTCCGACGGCCCGGCAAATGTCGTGATGACCTATTGCGGTTTAACCAATTTAGGTATGGCTGTTGTACCTGAAATTAATGGTCAAGCTTTGTCACTTCGCCCAGTGTTACAGCTAGAAAATAATTTGGTGATGGCTGACGCGAATACCGACCAACCAATCCAGCAGCTGTGGGGCCGTAAAGAATGTGATGTAACGGCCGGTAATGCTGGCGAAATGCAGCAGGTGGCTACCTTTAGAATGCCGTTTGCCAAGTTTAAACAGGCTTACCCTAATGGCTTAGTGTTTGTAAATGATTACCTTGAAAAAGGTTTACGGCCACCATTTTGGCGAAACCCAGTGGTTTATGTTTACGACCGTATGATTGAACTGATTTTTGGCCTGGCCATCAATGCACAACATAAAATGGAAAAACCCATATTTCCCACGATTAAACATGTAGACGAACGCTTACCCAGTAAGCAATTAGTGTGGGCGTTTAATATAGGGGAGAGTTATTTTGCCTATACCGAAGCGTTTTTACGCAGCCAAGGTGGCTTAGTGAGTATTGAAGCTGAAGGGCAAACCATTGTGGTTAATTACGATCAAGAGATGCAAAGCTTAGGGGTGTTTTATAATCCAAATCAGCAGCCAGTAATAGGTTTAGATTTTGCGGGTAACTTAGAAAATGGCGAACAGCTAAAGCGAGTGGAAACACTTAAAGCGGGTATTTTTTGGATAGTGTGGGCTAACTTTTTCCCACAAACCGAGCTTAATATAAGCCAGTAAACCTCTTTACCCCCGCACTTTGATGGCAAAGGCTGGAACGTCTGGTTTCAGCCTTTTTTATGGTTTTTATTCTGATGTTCATCGAGAATTAGTTAATTGTCGTTTTATGCTCAGCAATACTGCGTCTCACTGATAAAGTGCGTTAAAGTAGTAAGTAGTATTTGTAATTTATATCTCCGCGATTTATCGCAAGGATTGCTTGATGTTTAGTTTTTTTGAGCGGCTCACGGTAGCGTTTCCGAAACAAGAGCCTAACCAACCCCCAAAAGGTTTATACCAATTTTGTCGGCACTATTGTCAGGGTATGGTTGCGCCCTTATTACTGATGGCTGTGTTGGCTGCGCTAATTGCAGTATGTGAAGTTGCATTGTTTGGCTTTATGGGCAAGCTGGTTGATTGGTTAAGTACTAAAGACCCCAACACTTTATTAAGTGACGAAGCATCCACCTTGTGGGGCATGGGGTTAATGTTGTTAGTTATCATGCCTCTGCTGACTCTAGCTTACTCTTTATTGATTCACCAAGCGTTGCTTGGCAATTTTCCGATGGCGATTCGCTGGTCAGCTCACCGCTATTTATTGCGCCAAAGTGTCACTTTTTTTGCGAATGATTTTGCGGGAAGAGTCGCCACTAAAGTGATGCAAACGGCTCTGTCAGTGCGTGAAACCGTCATGAAGCTCTTAGACCTCTCGGTCTATGTGATTGTGTATTTCACCTCGATGGTAGTGCTGGTGGCGCAGGCTGATTTAAGGCTGATTTGGCCAATGCTGATTTGGTTGCTGGTTTACATCAGTATTCAGTTAGTGTTTGTGCCTAAATTAAAAAAAATATCTACTGAGCAAGCCAATGCTCGTTCATTGATGAGTGGTCGCATCGTTGATAGTTACACCAACATTGCTACGGTAAAGTTGTTCTCTCATAGCCAGCGTGAAGCCGACTATGCGCAAGAGGGCATGGAAGAATTTTTGCTTACCGTCCATAAACAAATGCGTTTGGTGACCTACTTAAATGTGTCAGTGCAAATGGCTAATTACCTACTCACCTTTAGTATTGCTTTTCTCTCCATATATTTGTGGATGGTGGGTGATATTTCAGTTGGGGCAATCGCTATAGCCATTGCCTTGGTATTGCGTTTAAACGGTATGGCGCAGTGGATCATGTGGGAAATTGGCTCGTTGTTTGAAAATATTGGCACGGTGGCCGATGGCATGGCAACACTAACGGTGGCCCAAACCATTACCGATCAAGTAGATGCTAAGCCATTACGCGTAACTGAAAGCCGGATCCATTATCGCGATATTCGTTTTCACTATGGCGAAAAAACGGGGGTGATTGAGCAGCTTAATCTCAGCATTAAAGCGGGGGAGAAAATTGGTTTGGTAGGGCGTTCGGGCGCAGGCAAAACCACCTTAGTCAACCTGTTGCTCCGTTTTCATGATGTAGAAGGCGGGGCAATCTTAATCGATGACCAAGATATTAGCCAAGTGACCCAAGACAGCTTGCGCGCGCAAATAGGCATGGTCACACAAGACACCTCATTGTTGCATCGGTCGGTGCGCGATAACATCTTGTATGGTCGTCCTGATGCTAGCGAGGCGCAAATGCTCGCCGCAGCAAAACAAGCCAAAGCTCACGATTTTATTTTGGGTTTAACAGACCAAAGTGGCCGCACTGGTTATGATGCCCATGTTGGTGAGCGCGGAGTAAAACTCTCCGGAGGGCAACGACAGCGGATCGCGATTACTCGGGTATTGCTTAAAGATGCTCCTATTTTGGTGTTGGATGAAGCGACATCGGCCTTAGATTCAGAAGTAGAAGCGGCTATTCAAACCAGTCTAAATCAATTAATGGAAGGTAAAACAGTGATAGCAATAGCTCACCGTTTATCAACTATTGCGGCTATGGACCGCTTAATTGTATTGGACAAGGGTGAGATTATTGAACAAGGCACGCATGCTGAACTGATTCAAGGCAAGGGGATCTATAGCCAGTTATGGGCGCATCAAACCGGTGGTTTTTTGGGTGAGTAGTCCTTAATGCTAAATAAAAACGCTAGCTATTTGGCTAGCGTTTTTATTCATGGCGTTTAATTTTTTGGGCAAAGCTCTGAGGCTTGGTTTTATCTAAGCGCATCAGTAATACTTGATTCTGTGCAGTGGTTTGCTCCACTAATTGCGCGGTAGTTTTTAAGCTGGACGCCAGCTGATTAAGCTGGCTGGTGGCGGTGATAACCGCTCTACTTGTGGGAGCGAGCACACTAAAGTAGATGGCCAGTAGCGCCACGATGATAAGCACGACCAACGCTGCCAATATAATGAGTACCCACAGCTGAATTTTATTGGATAAATCGTCTGCTAATTCTACGATGGGCTGGGTGCTTTGAGAGACGGTATTTGGCAATTGTTGAAGGCTACTGTTTAATTGAGTGCTGAGTTGTGTAACCGCCAACAGCGTGTCTTCAAATTGCTGTTGTTGCTGAGGTGTTAGTTCCGGATTTGTCGCGAGATGATTGATACTTTCAGCGATACTGTCTAGCGCTTGCGCCGATTGTAAGGCCGCTTGCTCAATCCCTATCACTTCAACATTAAGTTGCATGTTTAACCGAGGGCCGGCGTTTGCTTCGCGAGTGGCATTAATCTCCTGGGCATATACGGAAAAGGCGATTAGTTGGCTAGCGAGGGTTGCTAGCAATATCGGGTAGATGATTTTCAACACATTGATACTCTTGGTTGCCGTCCATAGCTTAACTTTACTTTAACAGTCGTATTGATAAAGTGATAGTCAGTGTGAATATTTGAGTTAGTCAGCCAGCCTGACTACGCTTTAACTTAAATAGATAGGCTAAGGCATTAATGGCAAAAGTACGCGGTCTTCGCAGTTATTATGGTGTTGCAATTCATCGAGACTTTGTTCCCTTATATGTCGATGAAAGTTACGCGCACCTTTTTGGTTATGATAACGCCGAGCAAGTTCTGGCTCTTCCCTCATTGCTATCTTTAATTAGTACTGAAGATCACCAAGAGGCCATCGCCGCGAACCAAGCGATTATGTGTGGTAGCGCAAGACCTAAAGCCAAAGTGTATGAAAATAGAAACCGCCAAGGCAAACGTTTTTCGGTAATGATTATTGATCAATTGACCGACTGGCAAGGAGAGCCTGCCATACAGGTCACCATTATTGATGTTTCCGAGCAAGTGGCGGCAGAAAAAAGGCTAGAAGAAAGTGAGCAGCGCTATCGTTCATTGTTAGAAACGTCGATCCAAGGAATATTGGTACATCGCGATTTTGAGCCCTTATATGCTAATCAAGCGTTGGTGGATTTAATTGGTTACGACAGCCCTGAGGACATTCTTAACATGCCTTCTTTGTTGTCACTGATCCCCGAGGCAAACCAACAGCAAGCCATGCAATCGCATGAGCAGTTGATTGAAAGGCAAGCGGCCACCAATAACTTTGTGGTTGAATATGTGCGCCGAGACGGCACATCGGTTTGGTTACAGATAACCGCAGCGCCGGTGAGATGGGGGGATAAACCCGCTGTGCAAGCGGTGATGATGGATGTTTCCCAACAGCATCAACATCAGCGGCGCTTAGAGTTTCAAGCGAATCATGATGCACTAACGGGCTTGATTAATCGTCGCTCAATGAATGCTACTTTAATTGAAGCGTACGCAAGCAGTAAACGCTCACTACGCCCTTTATGTTGCCTGCTTTTAGACATAGATAACTTTAAGTTAATTAATGACCGTTATGGCCACCCTGCTGGAGATGAAGCGCTTAGGGTATTTGCGATTGAAAGCTTAAAAGTATTGCGGGACGGAGACTATTTAGCCCGTTGGGGGGGCGAAGAATTCTTGCTTTTACTTCCAAATTCTACGCAACAACAAGCGATGCAGGTAGCCGAGCGGGTACGCAAACATTTGGCGGATTACCGCATCGTGCATGGAGAGCATCGGTTTAGCACCACTGTCAGTATCGGACTAGCGATGCTATCGGAGTATGACAGTAGTGCAGAAGCCTTAGTTGCGCGCGCTGATGGTGCTTTGTATATCGCCAAAGAACGGGGTAAAAATAGGGTTGAATTAGCCCCGCAAGTGTATCAGTTATAAAAACATATGCTTAGGTCTCATTAAGCCGTATCAAAGATATGGTCTGCCCATAGTGTTAAGCCGCTGGTGACACTGCCAAAATTATCACCACAAATTAATGGCGCTGCGTAGCGATCCGCTAAGAATTGTTTAATCATTGGTGAGTTAGCACTACCACCGGTTAAGAAAATGGCTTCTGGCTGGCAGCCTGCCTGGGCGACAACATCATCACTTAATTTGGCGATGTTACTTAATAAACGCTCGGCTGCTTGGCGGTAGGCGTCTAGGCTCACGCTCACCGATAACTGTTGATTGAGATAACTAAGGTCGACAAGGGTCTCAGTATGTTCGCTTAGGGCTATTTTAGCTTGCTCGGCTGAAGCGCTCATTTGATAAGTTAAGCGCTCCTGGCTTAGCTGTAATAAACCTTTTAACGGTGCTAGCTGCGGTTCTTTAATTAAGCGTTGTAGCAGTAAAGTCGTATCTTTTTCATAGAAACGGGCTTGTGCTGGGAAGTCGTTAATGGCAGCCGCGTCCCAAAAGGGCTTTATCGGCATCGGTTGACCGCTGCTCAGTGTAAGCTTCGCGCCTAAACTGGGCATTAAGGTCTCAAAATTTAGCGCAATGTCAAAGTCGTTACCGCCGATACGCTCACCGTTGTAGCCGAGCACTAGGCTTTGATGGTCTTTAGTGGCCAAGTAATTTGGCCCCATGGTGAGCATCGAGATATCACTAGTTCCACCCCCTATATCAATCACCAACACGCGCTGTTCGTGGCTTAATTGTTGTTGGTAACTGAGGCCGGCAGCCATCGGTTCATATAAAAACTCAAGCTGTTTGAACCCCACAAAAGAGGCTGCGTTGCTCAAAATGTTGATGGCTTGTTGATTACTCAGTTCACTATTTAAGCCTTGGAAATTAACCGGTCGACCAATGACCACTTTTTCTAGTTCAGCCTGGCCGGTTTGTTTCACTTGCTCGGCAATATGCCACATCATGGCAGCAGCGATATCTTCAAATTGTTGTTGTTGACGTTCACGGATGCCGCTAGCACCCAAAAAAGACTTGGGCGAGCGTACGTAATAACAATCGGCGGGGTCGATGAGATATTCTTTAAGCGCTTGTTGACCAAAACTTAAATGCTCATCGTAACCATCTAGTTTGAGTTCTTTTAACGAGCGTAAACTGGCACTTAATTGCTGACCACGCGCTTGCTTGTATGGCTGTGCTTTACCTTGTTGCTCAAGCTGCTGATAGAGCCAGCCGCAGATCATCTCTGATTGAGGCGCAAACAAGGTAGAGGGCATATAACTACCGTGTTCGGGTAAATTGACTAATGTGGCTTGTTGGCCTTGCATAATGCCTACGGCACAGTTAGATGTTCCGAAATCGAAACCAGCAATAGATTGGCTCACAGTAGGCGCCTCATACTTATAAAAGGCCGCGCAGGGTAGCAAATTTAACGAAGTGGGTACAGCGGGCAAAGCCCCTTTAATTTTCAGTCTTAGAGAGCAAGATCGGCATCAGCAAGACGCAACAGATAATTCTCTTTGCTGTTTGCTGGCAGTGTATATTGCCAGTCTTGGTCGTCAATTTGCTGGTACACGGTGCGCATACCTTCGCCAAGGTTGGCTTTAACATTCAGTTGCTTAAAGCTCGTTGAAGGTGGGTTGCTGGCCTGGCTCATATCCACTAATTCCAATATGTTGCGGCGCTCCCCCGGCGCGATAGTACCTTGAAACTGTTCGATACTCAGCGGTGCTAATTGCGGGTTTAAGCTGCTGTTTAGGCTTAATGGGTAGTTGGTGAGATTTTCAATGCTGTAGCTAGTATACAGCGGGTAATCTTGGTCAGTGAGCTGCTTATTGGTATTACAAGCAGAGATAGCGAATAGCAAGCTTAAGCAAACCGTCGATTTATTTATGCTAGTCATATAGCAGCATTCAGGTTTAATTGATAATTAACGCAATATAGTTCAATTGTTTCTATTGTCAATTAAATTTGAGTGCTTCAATTAAAGTACCAAGTCAGAAAACTCTTATTTGACCCCATACCGCCAATGCATGTAACGTGTCAGCAGAAGTGGAGTAGTATCATTTTTGCTAAGCAAGTGGTTGATTAAAATGGAATTGAGTTATTGATGTTGTTGCAAGAAATCGTCGAAATAATCAGCTTTACGGACTCTGACCTTTTGTCAGAGACACTTGAAAGCTTTAACCAGCATGGAATAGTCACAGGCGATGAGCTGCCTTTTTTAACCATTGTTTATGAGCAAGCGCCGCAATACGTGATCAAGAAGCTGACAGATGTGGGTTTTAAGGGAGCGCTGCAAATAGTCAAGTTAGAGACTAGCTTTAGCCACATTAGCTATCTGGTATTCGACACTGCACGGTATACGCTGGCCGAGGCCATGCAATGGTTCGAAGCTAAACGGGCTTGATGCTAGCAGTCCTGTTGATAAAAGGCGGCATTATTAGGGCGGTTCGCCAAGACTAGGGGCGTTGAGTGCATTGTTTTGGCTTGTTTGAGCATGGTGTTGCAGGCAAAACTCAAAAAAGTCGGCCGTGATTTTTTGTTCAATGTCCATGGTTTGGTCGGTGGGGCAAAAAATAGTGACCTCAATTTTAATATGGCCTAAGTCAGTGGTGCCGACCTCTATCTGTGGCTTAGGACCGGTGATGCTGATCCCCATTTTGTGCTCAATAATCTGATTGTAGCGTAAGGCGACATCTTCGAAATCTGCACAATATTGGCTGGCATTTTCTTTTAGCTGAGCGATAAAGCTAAAGGGGTTGATATGGCTATCTCGCACTAATACAAAGTTGTGTATCGCATAGCGCTTCATAAAGTTTAAATTTTGAATGGCACTGGTAATTAGCTTGTTATTGGGAATAGAGAGGGTTTTGCCAGTGTATTGATAAGTATCAATGTTGACTTCTAATACCGTGGTTTTAATCCAGTCAATTTGCGACACTTCTCCAGCATGATTGTCTACTTCAATCCAATCGCCCACGCGAAATGGTCTGGTAGACATAAGATAGAAAAAGCCAATAATGCATTGGATAAACTCTTTGGTGGCTAAGACTATTGCTACTGCAAATGCGGCTAAGGAGAAGGCAAATTTTTGAATCTCTCCTGCCCATAGATTAAATAGCAACAATACCAATATAAACAGCAAAAAGTTTTTGAAATTACTAATCAAATCACGATGATCTTTACCGTTAGTTCGTTGCTTTTTTCCAATGAGTTTTAGGGCTAAATAGCGGACTAAGAAGGTGAAGAATATTAAACAAATTGTGATGGCCAATTTGCTGTTTAGCCAAGTCTCTAGGTCATCCATACGCTCAAAAATTCTTATGCCTTAAACAATGCCTGTAAGTTAACCTGCATTTTGTTGGAAAGGCAAACTACACTGGCTAATATTCTGAGTTTCACTAGAAAATCAGCATATACTCTGGTGGCGTAAGCGTTGGTTAGGGACTGATTGAATGGTTGGTATTTGGCTTTAGCTAAAGCGCTTCAATGGCCTGCGTCACTAATAACAATCATTTATAAGCAGCTTGTTATAGCCTGTTATGCCGCATACACTGCCGACTTTAGTTTCCAATATTTAGCTGCACTGATGAAAACACAAACCAAAGCCTATTGTTTTGGCTTAACTGCCGTACTGATGTGGTCTACCGTGGCAACAGCCTTCAAATTAGCGCTGCAGTGGTTAACGCCAATCCAGTTGGTATTGTTAGCCTCTATTAGCTCGATCTTATTGCTTAGTAGTGTATTGCTGTGGCAAAACAAGCTTCACTTAGCCTGGCGGTATGCGCTTGCTAGGCCGGCCTATTTTTTATTGGTAGGCGCGATTAATCCATTTCTTTATTATTTGGTGTTATTTAAAGCCTACGATTTACTGCCTGCCCAACAGGCACAGTCTCTCAATTACACGTGGGCAATTACCTTAGCGTTGTTAGCTGTCCCCTTTTTAAAGCAACAACTACGCAAGCAAGATTTAGTGGCGATGGCTTTGGGCTACCTGGGAGTACTAGTGATAGCCACTCGTGGCGATATTTTGGCGATGCAGTTTGATAGTGTAGCGGGGGTGTTACTCGCGCTATTTAGCACCTTACTGTGGGCCGGTTATTGGATTATTAATACTCGACATCAAGGTGATGCAGTTGCCAGTTTATTAGTGGCTTTTTGTTTTAGTCTGCCGATGGTTTTTTGCTATTGCTGGTTCACCGATGGTTTGCCGCCGTGGCATGCTAAAGCTTGGTTAGGGGCTGCTTATGTTGGTTTGTTTGAAATGGGTATCGCTTTTGTCTGTTGGGTTTTAGCGCTTAAATATACAAACAACACGGCGCGCATCAGTAACCTAATTTTTGTTTCGCCATTTTTATCGTTGTTTTTTATAGGCTATTTTTTAGGTGAGCAAATTGAGTCTGCCACCTATATCGGTTTATTGTTAATTATTAGTGGCTTAGTTATCCAGCAATGGCATGGCAATAAATAACAGCTTGAAGCCGAGCAATAAATGCGCGTTTTGTAATTTATTGAAGCTGAGGAAAATGCCACAAGTTTTGATTTAATAACTATTGCCTTGCGTGGCAAATGTGTATGCTAAAGCTTCTCTTTTAGTCACGAAAAATAGTGTATGAGCAAACAAACTATAACTAGAGAAGCCTTGATTGATATTGCTAATCAACTGCTGCGCGATCATGAAGATTACATCCCAGGCATTGAAGTTAGAGAGGTCACTCAACACCGAGATGTATTAACCTTTAAGGGCGAGTCATTTTTGGATGACGAGCTATTACCCACGGTAAATAGCCCAACCGCGTTCAATTTGTATAAGTGGTTATGCCATCGCTTATCTGAGCAATATAGTCTTAGTGAATAGACGCTAACTGGAACTTAGTGCATATATTAATGCTTGATATGGTGCTAAGTTCAGTTGCTCTAGCTGCATAACTTGCAGGCTATTTTGCTGCAGGTTATTCAAGATTACGTCGTCGACCTCATAGTCAAAACTAATCGTAGTCGCTTGCTCACTTAGGTTACATACCACTAATAAACTCTGGGCGTTATGCTGGCGCAAGTAGGCAAATACTTGCTTATGCTCAGCGAGTAACAGTGAAAATTTCCCATAAATCATGGTGTCGCTATATTTTGAAGATTTCCGTAGCTGGATCAGTTGCTGGTAGTGATAGAACACAGAGTGTTGGTCATTCAGCGCTTTTTCTACATTGATCTCAGGGTAATTAGGATTGAGTGCCAGCCATGGTTGGCCTTGGCTAAAGCCGGCATTGTTACTACTGTCCCATTGCATTGGGGTGCGGGCATTATCGCGGGCACTAGTATAGACTCCGCGCATAAACTGTTGGTGGCTAAGGCTTTGTTGTTCAACCACCTTTTCTTGATAACTGCTTTTTATCTCGATGTCGTCGTAATCATCGAGCTGTTCAAAACGCACATTGGTCATGCCTATTTCTTCACCTTGATAGATATAGGGAGTGCCCTGCATTCCATGTAACAAGGTGGCAAATAGTTTAGCGCTACGGCGGCGATATTGTTGGTCATTGCCCCAACGGCTGACAATGCGCGGAAGATCGTGGTTATTCCAAAATAAGGCGTTCCAGCCATCACCATTAAAGGCAGTTTGCCATTTGCTCAGTACTTTTTTTAATGCCACTAAATCAAAGTTTTGTACCTGCCATTTACCGTACTGGGGATGCCAATCTATGGAGGCGTGCTCAAACTGGAATACCATGGATAACTCTTGGCGTGCTGGGTCTGAGTATAGCTTGGCAATCTCAGGTGTCGCCCCCCATGTTTCGCCTACAGTAACCAATTGCTTGTTGGCAAAACATGCTTGATGCAAATTCTGCAGTAGCGGGTGTAAGTGGGGGCCGTTTTCGGTAATCCCTTGGTCAATTTGTTTACCAATTAGGTCAATCACGTCTAAGCGGAAGCCAGCGACACCTTGCTCTATCCACCACGAAATCATTTGTTGGATTTCTTTGGCAACGTTGGGGTTTTCCCAGTTTAGGTCGGGCTGTGCGTCAGCAAATAAGTGGAAATAGTATTGCTGGGTATTCGCGTCAAATTGCCAGGCAGGCCCACCAAAAATGGATGCTATCTCATTGGGTTGGTCACGCCAAATGTAATACTCTCGGTAAGGATTTTGACGACTTTGTTGCGCCTGCTTAAACCAAGCATGCTGATCAGAGGTGTGGTTCAGCACTAAATCCATCATGATGCCAATATTCCGTTGGCGAGCTGAGTTAATCAGTTCACGCATATCGTCTAAGTTGCCAAAGCGTGGGTCGATGGCCTGGTAGTCAGCTATGTCATAGCCATTGTCTTTCATTGGCGAAAGGTAGACGGGTGATAACCAGATTACATCGATAGCCAACTTTTCTAGATAATCTAATTTGCTAATAATGCCGCGTATATCACCATTGCCATCACCGCTGCTATCACAAAAACTACGCGGATAAACTTGGTATACCACGGCTGAATGCCACCATTGCTTTATCATGTCACTGCCTTAATTCTCAGCTTATTATGGCGATTGTAATGGCTAAGCTAGTGATGAGTAACATTTTTCTCTGGTCTGGTTGAAATTTGATCGCTGCCCGCTGTTTTTGTTGGCTTTGTTAATTATTTGTGATCGCTTGCTCATTAACTGGTCTAACTTTCCTATTGTACGAAATTTGCGCGTAACGTAGAACACTAGGTAAATTAACTAGGGATAGTTAAGTTTAAGCCGTACTTGTGGTTCTTTTCCCGATGTCTTCTACCTACTCACCATATAAAACACCAAAGAGTGATGGTGACTAAAAAAACATAAGAGACGCTCAACGATTACATGGGAAAGTATCAATGAGAAAATTTAGCAAACTCGCCACTAGCGCCCTGCTAGTTGGTGCGGTGCTGGGCTATGCGTCCAGTGCCATGGCGGCTCCTAGAACCGCCTTTGTACACCTCTTCGAATGGAAATGGGAAGATATCGCGCAAGAATGTGAAACCTTGCTTGGGCCTAAAGGCTTTGCCGCTGTGCAAGTTTCTCCCCCCACTAAGTCCCACGACGCGGGTGCGTGGTGGAGTCGTTACCAACCGGTTAGTTATTCGTTTGAAGGTCGCAGCGGTAGCCGTGAACAATTTCAAAACATGGTTCAACGTTGTAAGAATGTTGGGGTAGATATTTATGTAGACGCAGTGATTAATCACATGGCGGCTTACGATAGAAACTTCCCTGAAGTGCCTTATGGACCCAATGACTTTAACTCCTGTACAGGTGATATTGATTACGGCAATCGCTGGCAAGTACAAAACTGTGATTTAGTGGGTCTTAACGATCTTAAAACGGGATCAGATTATGTACGCCAGAAAATTGCTGATTACATGAATGATGCTATAGGCATGGGGGTAGCTGGTTTCCGTATTGACGCTGCCAAGCATATTCCTGCTGGCGATATAGCGGCAATTAAGGGCAAGTTAAACGGTAACCCTTACATTTTCCAAGAAGTGATTGGTGCACCTGGCGAGCCTGTTCGCCCAACCGAATACACGTTTATTGGCGATGTGACAGAGTTTGAATTTGCCCGTAAGTTAGGTCCAGCCTTCCGAGATAGCAATATTGCTTGGTTGAAAGACTTAGGCGGCCAAATGGAGCTTTCTAGCTCTGATGCGGTCACCTTTGTGACGAACCACGATGAAGAGCGTCATAACCCCGGCGGACCAATTTGGCATGGGGTGCAAGGAGACGGCTACTTCTTAGCGAATATTTTTGCTCTCGCTTACCCTTATGGTTATCCGAAAATCATGTCGGGTTACTACTTTAACGGCGACTTTGATGCAGGGCCACCAAGCAGCGGTGTGCATACCGGTAATGCTTGTGGCTTTAATGGTGGCAGCTGGGTGTGTGAGCACAAATGGCGCGGTATCGCTAATATGGTGGGGTTCCGTAACCATACAGCAGGCGAGTGGCGTATTAGCAACTGGTGGCAAGGTGGCAATGACCAAATAGCCTTTGGCCGCGGTGGTTTAGGCTTTGTAGTTATTAACAAACGTTATGGTAGCAACATCAACCAAAGCTTTGACACCGGCATGCCTGATGGTCAGTACTGTAACGTTATTGAAGCAGACTTTAATGAAAGTACTGGTCAATGTAATGCGGCTGCAGATGCTAGTGGCCAAACGGTGATCACGGTAAGTGGTGGCCAAGCTAACTTCAGTGTCGGCGGTGATAAAGCTGCTGCGATTCACGTAGGAGCAAAAATTGGTGAGGTATGTACTGGTGCTGATTGCCCATGTACTACCAACTGTGGCACCGATCCTAAACCGGCTACTCCGGTAGTCGCGACGTCAATTTGTACTTCTGAAAACTTGTCTAGCCTCTATTACTGGGGCGCACAACCTGCAGGTAGCTTAGCTGATGCAGCTTGGCCTGGTGTAGCCATGCAAACAAATGGTGACTTTAAGTGCCATGATGTAGGGGTAGAACTAAGCAGCGTTAATGCTATCTTTAGTAATGGCGGGGCCAATAAAACTGCCGACCTAACGGTGGCGGGCGGTGCCGGTTGTTACAAAGACAGCACTTGGCGTTCACTACAAGATTGTGGCTTTGAAGTAGTGGTTGTTGATCCTGAACCTGTTGGTGGTACTGAAGTGTGTTACGACAACCAAGCGGGCTTTAGTAAGCCAACACTTTATTACTGGTCTGTAAGCGGAGAAACTGCAGTTGCCAATGCGCAATGGCCTGGTGTGGCTATGGTGCAAAAAGAAGGTTATTACTGTTATGACTTTGCTACTAAACTAAGCAGCCTGAACCTTATCTTCAATGATAATGGTGCTAACCAGTCGGCTGACTTAAGCACTACGGGTGATAACTTATGTTACGCACTAGGTAGTTGGGTTGCCTCTACGAACTGTGTTGGAGGCACCAATCCTGATAACGGTGGCGATGAAGTATGGTACTTCCGTGGTACTGCAAATGGATGGGGTAAAGCTCAGCTAGATTATGACAGTACTAGTGGTTTGTATTACACCGTTCAAAGCTTTAACGGTGAAGAAGCGCCAGCGCGTTTCAAAATTGATGATGGCAATTGGACCGAGTCGTACCCAACTGCCGATTATCAAGTGTCTGACAACAGTGCTTACCGGATCAACTTTAATAGTGTGACTAAAGCTATTACGGTGAGCGCTCAATAAAATATTTTTATGCGTCTCAGCTTTTGCCCGGTTTACACCGGGCTTTTTTATGAGTCAAGCTTAAGCCATTTCGCTTGGGTAATGTTTACGCATTAAAGCGAAATATAAAACCGGAATCACTACCAAGGTGAGCAAGGTCGACACCAATATTCCAAATATTAAACTAATCGCTAGCCCGTTAAAAATCGGGTCGTCTAAGATAAACAAAGCGCCAATCATAGCGGCTAATCCAGTCAAAATAATTGGTTTGGCTCTTACCGCACCCGAGCTAATCACCGCTTTAGAAAATGGCATGCCAGCGGCGGCTTGCTGATTAATAAAATCGACTAACAAAATCGAATTTCGCACAATGATCCCCGCTAAAGCAATCATGCCAATCATAGAGGTGGCAGTAAACTGTGCACCTAATAAGGCATGTCCAGGCATCACCCCAATAATGGTTAATGGAATAGGCGCCATAATAATCAGCGGTACTAAATAAGAGCGAAACTGTGCCACTACCAATAGATAGATCATGATCATACCCACCGCATAGGCCAGGCCCATATCGCGGAATGTTTCATAGGTGATTTTCCACTCGCCATCCCACAAAATTGCAATGTCACTTAGCCCGTCGGGTTGCTCTATATAATGCTGGGCAAAGGGTAAACCAGCCTCTTCAGCACTCAAGGCCATGTCAAACATGCCATATAAGGGACTATCTAATTCGCCTGCCATATCGGCAATGACCATGACCATGGGAATGGTATTTTTATGCATGATTGGTGTATCGATGATGCCTTGCTGAATGCTCACTAACTCACTTAAAGGTATCGCTTGGCCTTGCTGATTGGTTAAGCGTAAATTAAGCACTTGCTCTAAATCTAGTTTGTCGCCTTCTTTTAGCTGCAAGCGGATCGGCACTGGGTATTGCTGTTGCTCACTGTGTAAGTAGCTCACATCGTTACCGCCAACGGCGGTGCTAATTACCTCGACAATATCACCATAGTTAATCCCTAGTAGCGAACTTTTAGAGCGGTCAATGGTTACCCGCCATTGGCTTTGTGGGCCTGGCAGCATGATGTCGATATCAACGATGTCTTCGGTGTTATGAAAGTGCTGCATCAAGGCATTGGCGGCTTGCTGACGAATCTCGTCACTGGGCCCATACACTTCAGCTACGATGGGCGACCACACTGGCGGGCCGGGGGGGACTTCGACCACCTTAATATTGGCTTGATAAGGTAAGCCAATGGCTTGTAACTGTTTACGTACTGAGCCTGCGATGCTGTGGCTATCGCGTTCACGTTCCGATTTATCAACCAAGTTAACTTGTATATCACCGAGCTCTTGGCTGTTGCGCATGAAGTAGTGTCGCACTAAACCGTTAAAATTAATGGGGGCGGTGGTGCCAGCATACAGTTGTAAATCGGCGACTTCAGGTACCGTCATTAGGTAATCACTAAGCTCGAGCAATAAGCGTTGGTTTTGCTCTAAGCTGCGGCCTTCGGGCAGATCTACCATCACCTGAAATTCAGATTTGTTATCAAAGGGCAGCATCTTCATGACGACCAGCTTATTAAGCGGTAAGGCGATCGCTGCGACGATCATGAGTATTACTGCTAACCACAGTAAGCCACGGGCTTTTTTGCCATTTTTTTTATCCAAAAACGGACCGATTAAGCCTTCAAAGAAACGCTGTAACTTCGACTCTTCTGATGACTCAGCTACGCCATGGGCGCTACTGTTCAGTAGCTTGGCGCTGAGCCAAGGTGACAATACAAAGGCAACTGATAACGAAATAAGCATGCCGAGGCTGGCATTAATTGGAATAGGGCTCATGTAAGGCCCCATTAAGCCAGACACAAAGGCCATGGGGAGCAGCGCGGCTATAACCGTAAAGGTGGCCAAAATAGTGGGTCCACCAACTTCATCTACCGCCTGCGGAATAATACTTAGTAAATCGGGTTTGTTTAGGTCAGTGGCCGCTAGCCCCATATGGCGGTGGATATTTTCGACCACCACAATGGCATCATCAACGAGTATTCCGATGGAGAAAATAAGCGCAAATAGCGAAACTCTATTCAGGGTAAAACCCCAAGCCCAAGAAGCAAACAGAGTAATGGCCAGAGTAATCACAATGGCGATGCCCACCACCACAGCTTCGCGCCAGCCCATGGTAATCAATACTAAAAGTACTACAGCGGCAGTAGCAAAAATCAGTTTGCCAATCAGCGTATTGGCTTTGTCAGCTGCGGTGGCACCATAGTTTCGGCTAAGCTGGTGGCTCACTTGATGAGGGATTAACACATTGTCTAATTGATTGATTCGTTGTTCAATTCGCTCCGCCAGTTGCACCGCATTTTCGCCCGCTTGTTTAGCAATGGCAATGGTCACCGAAGGGAAGCTACCTTGCTGATTCACCAGCCAAACGCTTTGGCTGGGTAGCTCGGCACTGAGGCTAATCTCGGCGACATCTGTGAGGTATACGGCTTGTTGCTGGTGGACTGCTATCACTAGGTTTTCGAGTTCGCTGGCGGTCCGCAAAAATTGCCCGGTTTGAACTTTGATGACTTGGTTATCTTGAATCAGGTCTACCAAGCCAGATTGCTGGTTATTTGCCTGTAGTTGCTGAGCGATTTGCTTAAACTCAACACCATAAGCATTCAGCTTGACGGGATCGATGCGCACTGACGCGACCAAAGGTTGCTCGCCTAAGGTGTATACATCGTTGGTGCCGGGGATCCGTTTCAGTTCGGTTTCTAGGGTGTGGGCTACCTTTGTTAATTCGAAAGGCGTTAGTTGCTGGCTCTCGTCCCAAAGGGACACACTTACGATGGGTACATCGTCAATCGCCCGTGGTTTAATTAAGGGTTGGCCAACGCCTGCTCCGGTGGGTAATTTGTCTAAATTGGCGTAGATTTGATTGTATAAACTGACGATGGCATCGTTTCGCTTAACGCCTACCTCAAACACCACAATGAGCATTGCACCATTAGGTTGAGAGAAGGAATACAAGGTGTCGATACCATTTAACTCTGAAATTATTTTTTCAGCAGGTAGGGTGACTAAATGCTCAACCTCTTTGGGGCTTGCACCCGGAAATGGGATGTAAACATCGGCAAAAGTCACATCAATTTGCGGTTCTTCTTCCTTGGGGGTAATCATTACCGAAAATATCCCCATTAATAAGCCCACTAAGGCTAACAATGGGGTTATTGGCGAGTGCAGAAAACGCTCTCCAATGCGTCCAGCTATTCCCATGACTATTGCTCCTTATCTAGCATTGCTTGATAGGCTGACAACGCAATGACATCACCATTTTCTAGCCCCGAAAGCACTTGAACTTGGTCTGCGTTAGTATCGCCTAAGCGCACTTGATTAAGACGATAACCTTGACTGGTTTTTAAGTAGACTGCACTCAGTTCGTTAAGCTCTAGCACTGTGGAGCGGGGTACCCACATTTGCTGACGTTGGCCATAACTAAAGCCCAGTTTGGCCCAGCTGCCGGGGTACATGACAGTATTGTCGGTAGGAAGATTGAGGCGTATTTTAAATGAGTGGGACTGCGGGTCGGCGTGCCTGAAAATAGTGAAGTCATTTGACAGCAGCTCTGTTTGCCCGGCAAGCGTAAGAGAAAACTGCGTATCGCTATTGATCACATCAAGGTAGCGTTGTGGAATGTAAGCAATCGCCCGCATGTTCTCTAATGAGTAGCCAGAATATAGCGGCTGACCTTGAGAAATGGTTTCGCCTAGTTGCACATGACGCTGAGTCACAATGCCGGAAAAAGGTGCTTTAATTACCGTGTATTCTAGGGTTTCTTTTGCTTGAACTAAAGCCGCATTCGCCGCGTGAACCGCGCTTTTTGCTGCCTTGGCTTCAGTTTCTGCTTGGTCGAGCTGACCCTTTGACACCGCCCCTTGGGGGTAAAGTTTTTGCAGTCGTTGCCATTGACGTTGGGCTTCGTTGTTTTGTGCAATAGCGCGACTAAGCTGGGCATTAGCAGAGGCATAAGAGGCGGATTGCTGAGTGCTAGTGATTTCTAGAATGACCGAACCTTTTTCAACAAAATCATTCACGTCGTAATAGAGCTTAAGCACTCTGCCTGATGTTTGTGCGGCCAGCGTTGCGGCGTCTACCGCTTCAATAACGGCATCTAACTCAACGGTAATCGGTATCGCTTGTGAGCTTACAGTGAAGCTACTAGTAGCGGGTGATGTTGCCTGAGCGGCATTGGCTGCAAACAATAGCAGACCAAGGAAAACAGTGACTAGAGTTTGCATTATGAATTACCCTCCTGGTAAAAAATGGCGCTATCTTATAGCGCCATTTTAGGTCTATTGAGTTGCTTGATCCGCTAGCCACGTTTTATAGCCACCGCTTAAGTTTTTAGCCTCAAAGCCATGATTAGCCAGTTGGCGATAGGCAACATTGCCACGTAAGCCCACCATGCAATAAATTAAAATTTCTTTATCTTTAGGTAGTTCAGCAATGCGGTCACGTAATTGGTCTACTGGAATGTTGATGGCTCCTGGGATTGCTCCCAATTTCTCTAGCTCACCAGGATTACGCACATCCAAAATTAGCTGCTGTTCAGTGGGCTGATTGATGTCATCGCTGTGACACAAGCGAGTCGTGCCATCAATACTATTGGCCGCAACAAAACCTGCTTGGTTTACCACATCTTTGGCGCTGCCAAAAGGCGGAGCATAAGTCAGCTCTAGATGTTGTAAATCAAATACTGTCATTCCGGCGCGTTGGGCTACTGCAAGTACGTCGATACGTTTGTCTATACCGTCTTTACCCACTGCCTGAGCACCATAAATCAAACCACTTTGCGGATGAAATAATAGCTTGAGATTAATCGGATGTGCACCGGGATAGTAACCAGCATGGCTGGCCGCGTGCACGTATACTTTTTGATAATCAAGTCCCTTTCTCTTAAGCGTTTTTTCATTTAAACCGGTAGAGGCCACAGCGATATCGAATATCTTACAAATTGCGGTGCCTTGGCTCCGCTGATAATGCTCGTTCGCACCAAAGATGTTATTGGCGACCATTCGGCCTTGACGATTTGCCGGCCCTGCCAGTGGGATTAGTGCTGCGTCCCCGGTGACAAAATCAGGATCTTCAATCGCATCACCCACAGCGTAAATCGCTGGGTCAGAGGTTTGTAATTGACTATTTACTTTAATACCACCCAGCTCGCCCAGCTCAATTCCGGCGAGTTTGGCTAATGTGGTTTCAGGTTTAACCCCTATCGCCATAATCAGTAGTTCAGTCTCTAGTATATCCCCGTTACTTAGGCGTAACGCTAAGGCTTGAGGATCAAGGTTGGCTAATTCATCCTCTTTCTCATGATGGGATGGAAATACAGCTTCTAACGCGACGCCTACATGTAGATCGACACCATGGTGGCGAAGCTCTTGATGTAAAGGGCTGGCCATTTCGGGGTCTACAGGGGCCATAACCTGTGATGACAATTCAATCAGGCTGGTACTTATACCGCGTTGAATTAAGGCTTCGGCCATCTCGATACCAATAAAACCGCCACCCACAACGGTGGCATGTTTAGGTTTGTTGGTGTCGATGCTGGCAATAATCTTATCCATGTCAGGAATATTGCGTAATGAGAACGTACGATTGTTTTGAATGCCGGGAAGTGGCGGAACAATCGGAGCAGCGCCAGGGCTCAACACTAAAGCATCGTAGCTTTCTAGGTAGTCTTGTTGGTTTAGCAGATCGCGAATAGTGACAGTTTTGTTTTCTCTATCAATGCTAATGACTTCATTCATCACCCTCACATCAACGTTGAATCGGGCTTTAAAGCTTTCAGGAGTTTGCAGTAATAAAGCATCGCGCTGTTCGATGTCACCACCAATATGGTAGGGCAGGCCGCAGTTCGCAAAAGAAATAAACGGGCCTCGCTCTAACATAACAATCTCGGCAGTTTCACTTAAACGGCGAGCTCGGGCAGCCGCGGACGCGCCACCAGCAACACCACCTACGATAACAATCTTACGCATAACAAACTCCAAAAATTTAACTATAGCTTCGCTGCTCAAGGGCAGAATAAAAACTAATCATAAAGATGATTTATATCAATGATTTACTATTTAAAACCTAAACGCTTAAATACCATCGCGGCTGGGCAAAAACCGGTGATTGCACTTTGAATCAAATTAAAGCCGACAAAAACCGTAAACCAAATAAAGTTAGGGTGAACCCACTGGGTTAATGCCAGTGAAAGTAGCACCATCGCTCCTGCAAAAATACGAACAACATTTTCTAATGACATGATCGTTCTCCTTGTTAAGTCTGTCATCACTATATATTAGTAAAATCTAATTCGCAATAATCTAATATAAATTAAACTAAATTATTTAAGGCTAAATTAGGTTTGACTAATTTACTGTGCTTTGTATAATAGCGGCAAGTAAAAAGGGGGCTGTATGCAAGATGTGTTGGTTATGCGAGAAAATGCAGAGTTGGTGAGTGAACTACTAAAGACCATCGCCCACCCAGATCGCCTAGTAGTATTGTGTTTGCTAAGTGATAGTGAAATGGGCGTCACTGAATTACGCCAGTTCAGCCAGAACAGCCAATCAGCGTTTTCTCAGCATCTAAAGGTGCTAAGAGAAAGTGGTTTAGTGGAAGTGCGCAAAGAAGCACAAAACGTCTATTATTGTCTTGCTGACCCGCGTATCAAGCAACTGCTGAATAGCTTACAACAACAATTTTGTCGTTAAGCTGCGACCGCCTTAACCTATTTTTTGATTTAAACGTTTGGAGTTATCTATGAGTAATTTTACCCCATGGAGCGCCCTGTTGGGGGGCATGCTTTTGGGCTTGTCTGCGTCTCTATTATTACTGTTAAGTGGCAGAACCGCAGGCATAAGTGGTGTACTGGGTGGTATTTTTGGTGCAGCCAAAAGTGAATGGCCTTGGCGGGTAGCATTTGTTGGTGCCATGGCTGCCAGCGTATTGGTGACTCAGCCTCTTGGTGTTAGCGTGCCTGTACTGCCAGATTACTCTCTATCGTGGATTGTGTTTGCCGGGCTTGCCGTTGGCGTAGGTACTCAGTTGGCTAATGGCTGTACCAGTGGGCACGGCATATGCGGTATTGGTCGCTTTTCACCTCGTTCGATATTTGCCACAGGGGTATTTATGATAACTGCAGCTCTCGTGGTAGGAGTGAGCGCTTATTTAGGAGCAGGTTATGTATAAAATAGTAGTTGGTTTAATTACAGGCCTGCTATTTGGTTTGGGAATGAATATCTCGCAAATGGTCGACCCCAATAAAGTACTTAACTTTTTAGACGTATTTGGTGCTTGGGATGCAAGTTTGGCCTTTGTTATCGGTGGGGCTTTATTGGTATTTATCCCATTTTATCACCTGGTCATAAAGCCAAGGGAGCGTGCCATAAATGGCGATGAGTATCACTGTGTGCCGACCAATCAGGCTATTACTAAGCGTTTAATGGGTGGTTCGATATTGTTTGGTATCGGTTGGGGTATGGTAGGTATTTGTCCTGGCCCTGCAGTGGCAAGCTTGTTACGTGGTGATTCCGCCATTTATTGGTTTATCGCTAGCATGCTTATCGGCCACTATGCGAGTCAGTTCGTGGTGAAACAGCGGCAAGTTTAAGCCTGCTTAAAAAGGAGCCTAAGCTCCTTTTTTATTAGTCGGTTTGCTGCTGAATAATCGCAATCATACCGAGGCCTGTCATGTCTTCATCCCAAGAGAACTTCTCGACCACTCCATCGGTTTGATGGTAGGGCAAGAGGTTTTCTTTTAAGGTTTTGCTCATCGCTTCATGAATAAACGCATAATCACGTACGCCAGGCCCTGAAATAACGATTTTTTGCGGATTGAATAGCGCCATAATGTTGGCCAATCCCAAACCTAATACTGTGCCGGCTTGGTTGAAAATGTTAGCCATCACTTGGTCGCCGCTTTGGGCACGCTCGCAGAGGGCTTGCATTTGCTTTTCTGAAGGATGGAGAAATTCAGATTGTGGCAAATTATAGATGGCACTGGCATCTCGATAAATAGCATAGTCACCTAGGTAGGCTTCTATACAGCCGCGCCCTCCGCAGCGACACTGAGATCCATTTAAGGTGAATTTAGTATGGCCAAACTCAGTGGTTGCGGCGCCGGCGTCTTGGTAAATTTCACCGTTCACAATTAAGCCCATCCCCACGCCGTAGCCAAGCTGAATAGCCACAAAATTATTAATATTTTGGTATTGAGGCTGGCTATGCAGTGCAACCGCGAGGCAGTTTGCATCGTTGGCAATAAATACCGGAAGTTGGGCTCGCTGACTGAGTAGATCCACTAAATGTAGGTGTTCACCATCTACCGCCGGGCTCCATAATATCCCCTTACCTTGCGTCTCGATAACGCCTTGTACGGCGAGGCCTAATCCGCGTAACTTGGCTCGGTCAACTTGGTGCTGGGTAATGAAATTTTCTACTACCGAATGTATGGTATCAGCCAATTGTGTTTCATTTAAGCTGACCGTTACCATCGACAGCGTGCGGTGTGCAACTATTTCGCCGTTTATGTTGCCAAGCATTAAGCCAATTTCATTGAGGGATAACTTAATACTCAAGTAAAAAGCGGAGTTTTTGTTGAGTTGTAATTTTACTTTAGGCCGCCCGCGAACGCCGCCAGGTTCAAGCACTACATTTTGTTCAAAAATAATGCCTTGCTGGACTAACTCTGAGGTGATTGAGGTAACGGTTGCTGGGCTTAACTGGGTATAGCCACCCAGCTCAACTCTGGCTAACTCACCATGAATGCGCAGACTTTGAATGATATCTCTGCGGTTGGCGGTGCGGATTAGCTCGGTATCGGTAATTTTCTTCATTAACTACTTATTCAGCTTGTAGGCTTATTCAGACAAAGTAACCCTTTTAAAAGGAATAAAAATCACTTTTTCAAAGTTTTGTTATTTCTGTCACGCTTATCCAATTTAAGCGTGGGTTCAGAGTAGTTAGCTAGCGCGATGTAGCGAGCATGACATGCAATAAAAATAACCCGCCAACGAGGGCGGGCTCTGGGAATGAGTCCACAAAGGAAAAGAAAATGCTATAAACAGTAAATCTAACTGCTGTCCTTCATCGAATAACGATGTTTACCACTCTCTCGTCAAATCAGCGCTACCAAAGGTTTGCTGAAGATTGACTTGAGATGGTTAAATATTAGTCGCTTTATGTGCATTTAGAAATTATGAAAGTTAGTTGCTTGGTTAATAAATTTTTTGGTCGTTAGCGAAACCAAGGGTGCAACAAAGCTAAGCGGCAGCAAATAACAATGATTGATAAGCGCTGTGCGACTATTATTAAAAGGTGTTCCTAGTATGAGGATGGATCCTATTGAATAATTTACGCCGTTGTTGTTTGGCGATAACGATGTTCAGCGCGGTAGCGTATTGCCAGGCAGAGCCTTTACGTTTGGTGACCCATCATTTACCTCCCTATCAGGTATTAGAGGGAGAAAGACTGAGTGGCAGTGCGATTGATTTAATTCAGTGCACATTGACCGAGATGGGCCAAGCTTATCAAGTGGATGTTCGTCCGCTAGCTCGGGCTAAAAAAGAATTTACAGACGGCAAGTTCGACGGCGTTTTTGTATTAGACCAAGTGAACCAAACTGATAACTTTGGTGTAGCGAGTGAACCGTTATTGTTAACACAGCGCAACCTGTACACCTTAAAGAGCTTAACGTTGTCGATAGATAGTCCGGAAATGAAAGCGCTGCAGATTGGCGTTTTACATGGCTCTACTTTGCAAAAATGGTTGCTGAAAAATGGTTACAGTAATATTCAGACTCGCTATGATTACCATGTGTTGTTCGAGTTACTGCAGCGAGGCCGTTTGGGGGCGGTATTCGCACCGACAGAAGTCTATCTAAACGAAATGGATCACGGGCATATAAATAAAGAATTAAAGGTTAAGACTATCAGTGAAGTTAAGATTGTTAGTTTCTTTAGTTTTAATTGGCTTAAAAAGCATCCGCAGTTTTTACCTAAATTTAATGCTGCACTCGCTAGATGCAAATAAAGTTTAGCGAGCAGACAAAAAAAAGCCCAAGCAATTTGCTTGGGCTTTTTAGTTGACTTAGCTTACTGAGCTTGGGTAAACAAGGTCACGGCTGAGCCTTCAACGAAGGCGTTTCCAGAGACTGTAGCTGATTGTACCGCTCCGCTTGCGTCAGCAACTTTGCTCCAGCTACCGGCTGGTAGGCTAACGGTTTGATTGTTACCACTGTTATAAACGATAAACAGGTTGTGACTATCACTGGGATCGGTGATATGGCCAGTTATGACTTGGCCGCCAAACTGGTCTGGGCGACTCACAGTCAAATACTGGTCAATTTCTTGAGTCGTATTCATTCGTAAACCCGCATGGTTGCGGCGTAGCGCTATTAACTGCTTAAAGTAGTTAAAGGTGGCGGCGTTATCCGCTTTGTTGCCCCAACGAATCGCATTGAAGCTGTCTGGTGCGTTATAGGTATTGTGAGTACCGCCATGAGCACCATAGTTCCACGCTGAAGGGCTATTAATTTGCTGGTTATTTGTCTTAGTCCGTAAGAACTCGTCACCGGCATGGATAAATGGAATACCTTGGCTGGTAAGTACCATGCCCATACCAAAGTTAACCACCCGTTTCGCGTAACCTAGATCACTGGGTGGATTAAAACTAATCACTTGGTGTGAGCTGTCTTGTTGCACGTTGCTGGCAGTGCTTAAGTACACTTTGTCCCACAAACCAAAATTATCGTGAGCCGAAATGTAGTTAATGCTTTGCTCTGGGTCTGCCGCATAGTTGCGGAACCAAGTGCTGTTACGTCCGTCATTAGGGTTGTAAGGTGAACCTTTAAAGCCATCATAGATTGCCCAACCAGATTCAGCTGCGTCTACATTGTTAAACATGTAACCAGTGCGAGTATCGTCGTTGGAACCTTTTAGAGACTCACGGAACGCACCATTAAACACGCCTATGTGCTCATCAGCCATGTTATGAGTGGTGCCGTAACGTACCCGTTGACCTTCTAGTGGATCGGTTGCATAACCGTTCCATGGTTCGCCATAAATCAGTAGCTTGCGATCAGCAAACTTGTTATTTAGGTGACGTCCCCACTTTTCTACTTCTTGGTAAGAAAAGATGCCGATTAAGTCGAAGCGGAAGCCATCGATGCCATATTCTTCAACCCAAAATTCTAAAGAATCTTGAATCATACGGCTTACCATGGGTACGTCGGCATTGATGGAGTTACCGGTGCCAGATAAGTCGGTGGCAGTGTAGTATTGGCCAGAAATATTTTCGAACATTTCATCATCGAAGGTATGGTTGTACACCACATCCATGACCACGCGAATACCCGCTTTGTGGAATTCGTTAACCATAGTTTTGAATTCACGAGCACGCGCTTCATAATCAGTAGGTACGCTAGAGTAACGCTCTTCTGGTACGTTAAAGTTGCGTGGATCGTAACCCCAGTTGTAACAAGGATTACTATCTGGCAAACCGTCACAGGTAGCGAAATCGTATACTGGCAGCAATTGCACATGAGTAACACCCAACTCTTTCAGGTGGTCGATCCCGGTTTTCACTCCATTAAAAGTGGTTCCAGCTTCTACCATGCCCAAGAATTTACCGTTGTTACCCGCACTGACACCTGAGCTTGCATCGATAGTAAAATCACGTACATGTACTTCATAGATAATGGCATCTTCTCGCTCAACCAAGTTTGGTCTGGTTGCCCAGCCGCCAACAGGATCTGTGCGGGTCATGTCCATAACAATGTTAATGGCTTCGTAATCGCCAGTACCAGGTTGAACCATTTTTCCGTATGGGTCGCGAACTTGCACGCCGTTAATTGAGAAAGTATAGGGTTTTAGGTGTAAATCGCCGGCTACGCTAGTTTGGTAAACTTGGCTATAACCTGCAAAATCGCCCACTGGCTGTAGATTATGTTCTATTCCATCAACCTTCACTTTTACATTGCTATGGTCTGGAGACCAAATAGAGAAAGTAGTTTCAGTCGCCGAATATACTGCCCCTAAGGTTTCGGTTGATGTGCCACAGTCTGTTACACAGGCTTCTTTCTCTGTAGTTACGGCTTTAGATGCTGCGTTGAAACATATTTTGTAGGTGGAGTTTGCATCTACGGTTACATCAGCAGTTGGATAGTTTTCGGTCCAATCACCAAAGTGGTCAATTTTAAAGCGAGGGTTATTGCTGCCAAAGCTTTGAGTAGTACAATAATTGTCGCCGCCAGTGCTGGCCATTAGCGTAGTTTGCCAATCGTTTGAGGTACCACGGAAGTACCAAGTATCACCGGTTGCTTGGGCGATGGTGTACTCAAAACTGCTTACTGAAGAATTACCTGAAGCATCGATGGCAAACACTTTCAGGCTTAAGTCTACGCCTTCGGTGACCACATCGGTGGCGCTAAAGTTTGCGTCGTTACAGGGTGCAGACGCTGCAGTCGGTGTTGAACCGTCGGTAGTACAGTAAATAGCAGGTGCACTGTCTTGGTTATCACTGACGCTTACACTAATTTGCTGCGCATCGGTGTAAGTGCCGGCCGCTGGATTAGCGCTTACGGTAGGTGCTTGAGTATCTTCTGCATCTACTGGCGTAGCAGTAATCGCTTTAGAGCTTGAGTTAAAGCAAATGTCGTAACTGGCGTTACCGCTTACAGTGAAGTCGCCCGTTGGGTAAGCGTCATTCCAATCGCCGTAGTGGTCAATTTTGAAACGTGGGTCGTTGTTAGCAAAAGTCTGGGTAGTACAGAAGTTTATATTGTCGGTACTGGTCATGGCGGTAGTCGCCCAACCGTTAGACGTACCGCGATAGAACCAGCTGTCTGCCGGTGGCTCTACATCGCCACAGCTAGTGACTTCGGTAGTGGTAATATTTTTACTGTCGCTAAAGAAGCGAATGTCGTAACTCTTGTTCGCTGTTACCCGCACATCGGCTGCAGGATAGGCTTCATTCCAATCGCCAAAGCGGTCAATTTTAAAGCGTGGGTCATTGTCGCCAAAGGTTTGGCAGGTTTTAAATTCAGTGGCTGATACCACCTCTAATGCTTTGGTTTCCCAGCCATTACTGGTGCCTCGGTAAAACCAATCGGCTTGTGCACTGCTAGTCGCAAGCATTAAGCCAATGAATATTGTTGTTTTGTTCATAGTATTAACTCATCCATAGTTAATGGTTCTGACCATTAGCGCATACTATGAGCTAATGGTCAGATGAAGCTCTTTAGGGCTTATTGCTTGTCTAAAATTACGAAGCTATTGGCAGCAACGCTAACCGAGTGACTGCCACCCGATACGCTAACAATTTGCTCGTTATAGCTTGCGCTGTTTGTGTTAGGCGTAATTAGGCGATAACTACCATCACTTAGATTGTTAAAGGTGTAACTAAAGGCCGAGCCCTTAGTTAGCGCAACATAAGCAACGCTTGCGCCGTTATCGCGTTTAATTGCAGCGTGATCACCGTCTAGCAACAAGTTGGTTTGTTGACCTTTTTGAATGGCTTCCGATGAACTGCGTAGGCTGTTTAACATTTTTAGGTGTTTATACAGGGTTGGTTGATTGGTTTTGGCGTAGTTAATCCCTTCTGAGCCCAACATCCAGCGCGCTACTACGTCGTCTTTTTCAGTGGTGGTAATGTAGTGTGGCCAGTTTGAGTAAAGTACCTCGGTACCGTAAAACACCACTGGCAAACCGCGGAACAAGTAAACAAAGTTTAGGTTGTTCATGTATTGGGTTTCGCTAAGGATACCGTTGGCGCGGGTCACGTCATGATTATCGACAAAAGTGGCAAGATAGGTGGGGTCATAAATGCCTGAGGCATCACCGTCTGCGCCAGCAATACGCGCATAACCGTTATCGTCTTCAAACCCAGCTTCGCCTTTAAAGGCTTTGCCCATCCAACCTGGAAAATCCATAGATGAACCATGTAGATCCAACATGTGGAATTTTTTACCCTGACCGTTGTAAATTAAATCCACCGCAGACTTGCGATCGCCTGTCCATGCTTCACCCGCCATGTAAAAGCTATCGTTGCCTAGGCTACGTGCATGATCGTCCATGGCCAGTGTGAAGCGCTCCCAAAAATCAGCCGTCATGTAAGACACGGTATCGATTCGGAAGGCATCTACACCGTGGTCGATAAAGCGTTTATAAACGTTGATTAAGTGCTGGGTGGCATTTTGATCCTCATCGCCATGCTCATTAAAGTCGAGTAGGTCAATTAGCCAAGTATTGCCGGTGCTGGCATAGCTAAAGAAGCCATTTTTAGCGCCGTCCATGTAGGGGTCATTGGTTTCCCAGTTCCAGGTTTGTCCATCCATTTTGATTTCTAACGCGCGGTCGGCCCATTTACTTTTTGAGCCCACAACCGACGAACCTGGTTGACCATGATTGACCACAATATCGAGCATAATTTTCATACCACGAGCATGTAATGCGTTCACTAAGGCGTCAAATCCAGCCCAGCCATCGTTGTCTTTTCCTAGTGAATGTAGATGTGGGTCAATCTTGTCGAAGTCGTAACCCCAATAACCATGGAAAGCCGAAGCCTCATAGTCATCATTAGCGTTAAAGCGACGTCCTTCAGGTTGTTTAACCACTGGAGTAATCCAAATCGCGGTAAAGCCCATGTCTTGGATGTAATCTAGGTTGTCGATAATGCCTTGGAAATCACCACCGTGGTAGTACGACAACGGACCCGTTTTACTGGTGTTGGTGTTGTACTTATCGGCAGCACCATTAGGTAAATACTCGTCACCCCAGATGTTGTTATTGCTGGTGTCTCCATCGGCAAAACGGTCGGTCATAATGAAGTAAACATTCTCTTCACGGAAGTCACTACCAATAGTCATGGTTGGGTCGATGGTGTAATTAAAAGTGGTGATAACCTCGTTACCTGAAGCATCTACCGCCAGTACTTTTAATACTAAGTCGATACCATCATTTACCACATCATTGGCGGCAAAGCTTTGTTGGTTACATACCGCTAACGCCGCCGTTGGCACGCTGTTGTCGGTAGTACAGTACAACTTCGGCGCTTGGTCTTGGTTATCGGTAACACTTACGCTAATTTGCTGCGCTGTGGTATAGCGACCGCCAGAAGGGCTGGCACTAACGACTGGCGCTTTAGTGTCTTCACCTTCAATTTCGGTGGTGGTCACTTGCTTAGTCGTAGCGTTAAAGCAGATATCATAGGTGGTATCTGGGTTTACGGTTACATCAGCAGTTGGATAGTTTTCGGTCCAATCACCAAAGTGGTCAATTTTAAAGCGAGGGTTATTGCTACCAAAGCTTTGGGTGGTGCAATAGCTTTGCCCGTCTTCTGTAGTCATTGCTGTTGCTAGCCAATCGTTTGAGGTACCACGGAAGTACCACGTATCGACTGGCGCGTCGGTAATGGTGTAGTCAAAACTGCTGACCGAAGAATTACCCGAAGTATCGATGGCAAACACTTTTAAGCTTAAGTCTACGCCTTGGGTGACCACATCGGTGGCGCTAAAACTCACTTCGTTACAGGGTGCAGACGCAGCAGTAGGTATTGACCCATCGGTCGTGCAGTAAATAGCCGGCGCACTGTCTTGGTTATCACTGACGCTTAAGCTGATTTGCTGTGCTTCAGTGTAAGTGCCGGCCGCTGGATTAACGCTTACGGTAGGTGCTTGAGTATCTTCTGCATCTACTGGCGTAGCTGTAATCGCTTTAGAGCTTGAGTTAAAGCAAATGTCGTAACTGGCGTTACCGCTTACAGTGAAGTCACCCGTTGGGTAAGCGTCATTCCAATCGCCGTAGTGGTCAATTTTGAAACGTGGGTCGTTGTTAGCAAAAGTCTGGGTAGTACAGAAGTTTACATTGTCGGTACTGGTCATGGCGGTAGTCGCCCAACCGTTAGACGTACCGCGATAGAACCAGCTGTCTGCCGGTGGCTCTACATCGCCACAGCTAGTGACTTCGGTAGTGGTAATATTTTTACTGTCGCTAAAGAAGCGAATGTCGTAACTCTTGTTCGCTGTTACCCGCACATCGGCTGCAGGATAGGCTTCATTCCAATCGCCAAAGCGGTCAATTTTAAAGCGTGGGTCATTGTCGCCAAAGCTTTGGCAGGTTTGGTATTCGGTTCCTGAAACTACTGCTAGGGGGGTGGCAAGCCATTGGTTTGCTGTTCCCCTAAAGTTCCACTCGGCTGTCGCAGGCGCAGACAGCAACGTCGCTCCCACAAGAGCGATCGATAACTTGTTCATGGATCCTTTCCTTATACTGTTTTTGCTGTTTTTTTATGCACCCTGCTATGGCGAATATTTTGGAAATCCGCTCAACTAGGGTGAATTTTATATGTTTCTTATAGTTGTAAGCACTAACAGCAGATCAATATGCTGCTTAATGCTGATAGCTATGTTAGAGAAAAAACATTAGAGGAGGGTAAAAATTGTACAGAAGTGTGATGCTTTAATCACAAAGGCGTCAGTTATATTTGAGGCCTTTGTAAACAAAGCTTAACAGTTTGAATATGAGCGACTATTTTTGCTGGTAGTTAGCGGCAAGGCTTCGGTATTCCTGATATTTTTTAATCAGCTCCACTTGGCCCAATTTGGCGTTATCAAATAACAACGCACCATTGTTCTCTAATTGTAGATAAACGGTGGCTAACATCGTTATTACCTTGTCTATGCGCCTTAAGGTCATTGCGGTACAACTTTTTCCGCTAATGTCATCAGCAATATCGAGGCAATGGGAACGGAAGCTCTCAGCAATGAAAAGATTTTTTAATGACCGTTCGTTATCGAGGGCGTATTCCCAGCGCTCTATAATGGCCGTTTGCCATTGAATGATGGCGGGTTTAGCGTAATTTTGTTTTAGCCAAATCAGTTTTTCTGTATAGATATCTAACGCTACCTCTTTGAGCTCTCGATACAAAGCTAATTGGTCGTTTTGGGTCATCACATCTTGGTAGCGTAAAAGATAACCAAATACGTTTCTTGTTTCTAAGCGTTCAACAGCGTGAAATGCCGGCGCTTCTAAGCCATCACTGTTGTAATGCTCTAGCGGATCGTAAGGGTACATATAGCCAAAGTCGAATAAGTGAATTTGCCTACCATCGTAAATGATGTTGCCTGGCGACATATCCCATTCCATTAATCCCGCTTGTTCAAGTGCAAATTGGCTAGCAAAAATCTGGCGAAATATCTCTCGGCTAAAGCTGCATATAGGTTTACCGTCGATCCACGGGGACAGGATAAAACCCCGACGATAGTCAGCGTATAAGGTGGCGACAATATGCTTAAAGGCTAGGGCAGTTTGTGGGGAATCTTTTAAGCGTTGAATATCACGGCGGCGCTGAACTTCGTTTAGAAAAGAGGTTTCACCATCTACGTTATGCACTAATGCTTGAGGGCGCTTGCGTTTAAGATTGTAATGGCGTCCCTTAATGCATAAGTGGAATACCGTGGCAGTTAAACCGCCATCAAATACTTCAACTACGTGAGGAGAGCTCGCATCAAGTGCCACTAATTCGTCAACGGTTAAAGGACAGGCATCAATATCACCAACGATGATATTGTCTTTGCCTTGTTGAAAGCGCAATTGTGATTGTTGGCGTTGTTCAACGAGAGCATTCATTTCGTGGTCCTTACGTTTTTATCCCTATTTTGTGAGTCTATTCTCAATTTTTTAGCAAGTAAGGTTAAATTGTGGGATGAAAACCGTTTCGGTCACAAATCTCCAATGCTCATGGTGAGTTATTAGCGCAGGATCACATTTGCTAGTGATTCGGTGACAGAGGTTTTTGCTGCTGGTTTTTGTGCGCAGGAGAGGTCTGTTGCTTGGTTGGTCAAGCAACGACTTAGGCTTATCCAGAACACCAGCACCGTGCTATGGCTGAGCGTGCGGGTTCATTAACGTCTATTTATCTTGGTTTAAAGCTGCACGTAAGGCGGCGATACCAATGGAGCCTTTTTCTTGACGCTGTTCTGCGGTTTCTTTTTTACGGCGTTGTTCCCACTGTAAATCGTCTTGAGGTAGCTCGTATAAAAAACGGCTTGGTTCAGGCTTGATTAGCTCACCAAATTGGCGACGTTCTTTAGTGAGAGTAAAGGTGAGCTCTCGTTGGGCGCGAGTGATACCCACATAAGCTAAACGGCGCTCTTCTTCTACATTGTCTTCGTCAATACTGCTTTGGTGAGGCAATAAGCCTTCTTCCATGCCTATTAGATAAACAAACGGAAACTCTAAACCTTTAGAAGCATGCAAGGTCATCAGTTGTACCTGATCGCTATCTTCATCATCTTCACCGCGTTCCATCATATCGCGCAAAATCAAACGATTAACGACTTGCGGTAGGGTCATTGGCTCGTTGTCGCTATCACCTTCTAACATACCGCTGACCCAGCGAAATAGCTCTGAGACGTTCTTCATTCGCATCTCGGCTGCTTTGGGGCTAGGGCTGGTTTCATAGAGAAAGTCTTCGTAGTGAATATCACGAATTAAATCCCTAACGGCTTGTTGGGCGTCACCTCGTTCAACCCGTTCTGCTAGAGCCAGCAGCCATTGCGAAAATTGGCTTACGGCATTAAGGGCACGCGCAGGCAAAATCGTGGTCATGGCGAAGTGAGTGGTCGCAGCAAATAAACTAATGTTCTGTTCGTTAGCGTAGGTACCTACTTTTTCTAAGGTGGTGGGGCCAATTTCACGACGAGGTGTATTGATTACTCGCAGTAGTGCGTTGTCGTCATCTTGGTTAACCAGCACCCGTAGGTAGGCCATGATGTCTTTAATTTCGGCGCGCGAGAAAAATGAAGTTCCGCCACTAATTTTATAGGGGATACGGTTATTCATTAAGGTTTTCTCGAGTAAGCGAGACTGATGATTACCCCGGTACAAAATGGCGTAATCTTTATAGCTAGCGCTATTCATGAAGCGATGGCCAATCAATTCGGCCACTACCCGTTCAGATTCTTGCTCTTCATTTTTAGCAAATAAAATCTTAACGATTTCACCATAGTTAAGTTCTGAAAACAGCGTTTTATCGAAGATGTGCTCGTTGTTTTCGATCAAAATATTAGCGCATTTTAGGATCCGCTGGGTAGAGCGATAGTTCTGCTCCAGTTTGATGACCTGCAGTGCAGGAAAGTCTTGTTGCAGTTGCATCAAGTTTTTCGGCTGGGCTCCGCGCCAAGAATAGATACTTTGGTCGTCATCGCCTACCACCGTGAAACAAGCGCGTTCTTGAGTAATCAGCTTTACCAGCTGATATTGGCTGGTATTGGTATCTTGATATTCGTCTACCAATAGGTAACGAATGGTATCTTGCCAGCGCTTACGCACCGCAGCATCATGCATCAGCAATAAGGTTGGCATGAGAATCAGATCGTCAAAATCTAGCGCGTTATAAGCAGTTAGTTGGCGCTGATAAGCTTGGTATAAGCTGGCAAATAACTGCTCTTGCTCACCTTGCCCAGTAGCTCTAGCTACTGCTTGCGCAGGCAATATAAGATCATTTTTCCAATTAGAAATGGTAGTGATTAGCTGTTTAAGTAGGTCTTTATCGCCGTCTAATTGTTGTTCGGTGAGTTCCTTGAGTAGCGCCATTTGGTCTTGATCGTCAAATAGCGAGAAGTTAGGTTTTAGCTTTAAGGTTTTATACTCTTTGCGAATAATATCTAAGCCGAGTGTGTGAAAGGTACATACCCGTAAGCCGCGGCTTTCTTTGCGGCCCAAGGTTTGGCCTACACGCTCTTTCATTTCGCGCGCAGCCTTGTTAGTAAAGGTGACCGCTGCAATATGTTTGGCGTTGTAAGCACAATTTTGAATCAGATGAGCAATTTTATTGGTAATGACACGTGTTTTACCACTGCCAGCACCAGCTAATACAAGACATGGGCCTGATACAAAGCTTACGGCTTTCGATTGAGCGGGATTTAACTTCACTAAGCTTTCCTTCTAATTTGGCCGAGTATTTTAGCTGATCACTGCGTGTCGATCTACGCTAGACTTAAGTCATCAAAAACTAAAAAGTAAAAAATGAACGATTATTCATTGATTGTTTTTTGATGATCTCTATAATCCCCATTTCTTACTGAATAAACGTTCATTTTATGATTCCTGATAAACGCCTCCGCATTCTTGCCGCTGCTGAAACCCTGATTAGTCGTTCGGGCTTAGAAGCATTGACGATGCAACGTGTTGCTAAGCAAGCAAAAGTGGCTGCTGGCACTATCTATCTGTACTTTAAAGATAAAGAACAGTTAATGGCGGAGTTACATGAGCGTAATTTGCGCCTTTTTGCAGAGGCGTTTCTGGATGGTATACAACAAGAACAAGGCCTAAGAAACCAGCACCGACGCTTATGGCTTAACGCATTGGGTTATCATCAAATGAACCCCACAGTACAACGCTTATGGGTTCATTTAGAGACCTTGCCACGTAATACTCGCCATCGAGAGCTAATTCAGGAGTTGTTTGAACCGGTAAAACTCTTTTTCAGCGCAGGCGTTGATCAAGGCTGTTTTAAGCCCTTGCCGGGGGAAATGCTCTATGCTTTAGCCTTTGGTTCGGTGCATGAAATTTGTCGGTTTGCCTATTTAAGAGACGTTAATTTTACAGAGCAAGACATGGATGCCGCTCTATTATCCAGCTGGGATGCTATTACGATTCACCCTTAGTGATTGGAGTTGGGAAATGAAAAAATGGATGGCAATCATGCTAGTCCTCTCAGTGATACTGTTTGGTAGCGTGTTTGGTTTTTACTCGTTTAAGCAGAAAAAAATTGCCGAGTTTATGGCTAAGCGACCGGTGCCAGAGATGCCAGTAGAAGTTGCTTTAGCTAAGTCTCAAGATTGGCAAGCTGCAATTGAGTCGATTGGGTTTATCGAACCTTACCAAGGGGTGAACATCACCAGTTCGGTAGCCGGTCTGGTAACCAAAATTCATTTCTCATCGGGTGATACAGTGCGAGCGGGTGATTTGCTCGTGAGCCTAGAAGCCGAAGTTGAAAAAGCTAATCTTGCCAGTGCTAAGGCTAAGTTGCCGGCGATTAAGCGACAGATGGAGCGTAATAAATCGCTATTAGAGCGTGGCTCAGTATCACAGACTCAGTTTGATGACTCTGAATCTAATTATTTAGCCTTAGTGAATGATATCGAAGCACTGAAAGCCACCATTGAGCGTCGTGAGATTAGAGCGCCATTTAATGGGGTGATCGGTATTCGCCAAATCAATTTAGGTCAATATCTTCAAGCGGGCGAGGATATGGCGCGCTTAGAAAACCTTGACCACATGTTGCTACGTTTTATTGTACCGCAAAAAGATATCTCTCTAATTAAGCGTGGTACTGAGATTGAGCTAAATTCAGATGCTTATCCAGAGCAATGGTTTAAAGGCCAAGTTACCACCGTTGAACCTACCGTAGACCCACAAAGTGGGGTGATTCAGGTTCAGGCTACTATACCTAATGCTGACGGTTTATTACGTTCAGGCATGTATGCCAGTGTACGTATTTGGCAACCGGTTAAACCCCATCAGGTGGTGGTTCCCCAGCAAGCTATTTCTTTCTCTTTATACGGAGAATCTCTCTATGTATTAGATAAAGTGACTGCTGAAGACGGTAGTGAAAGCTTGGTGGCAAGACAGCGCACTATTCAGGTTGGCGAACGCCGCGGCGATGTAGCCGTGATTACTCAAGGTGTGGCTGCTGACGAGCAAGTTGTCATCTCTGGCCAGGTTCGTTTGCGCAATGGTGCAATGGTGCGGATTGTTGAAGATAGTTTCTTACAACGCGACCAAAACTTGCCAAAAGACTAGGAGCTTAGGTCATGAAATTTACCGATATTTTTATTCGGCGGCCGGTGTTAGCTCTGTCTTTGAGTTTGCTGTTATTGATTGTGGGTATTCAGTCCATTTTCAAACTGCAAATTCGAGAGTACCCAGAGTTAACCAACACAGTAATTACGGTGAGCACCGCCTATTACGGCGCGCCTGCTGAAGTTATTCAAGGCTTTATTACCCAACCTTTGCAGCAGTCAATTGCTGAGGCTGACAATTTGGATTTCTTGGAATCTAAATCTGCCATGGGTAGCAGTACCATTACTGCTTATATGAAGACAGGCTCAGATCCCGATGCCGCGCTATCAGAAGTGATGGCTAAGGTTAATGCTGTACGGGCCCGTTTACCCAGTGAAGCTTTAGACCCGAACATTTCGCGCTCTACTGGTTCTAGTACCTCGATTATGTACATTGCGTTTAGTAGTGATGAGCTTAAATCGGCGCAAATTGTTGATTATGTTAACCGCAATGTTCAACCGCAAATGGTGACCATCACCGGGGTGGCAAAAGCCAACGTATATGGTCCTCAGTTGTCGATGCGAGTGTGGCTTGACCCTATTAAGCTAGCTAACCATAAGCTTACCGCCGCCGAGGTGGTGAGTGCACTACAAAATAACAACTTTAGATCGGCGCCGGGCCAGGCAAAAAGTCGTTTTTTCTTGTACAACGTTGAAGCGGATACTGATTTAAAATCTCGCGCAGAGTTCGAGCAGTTAATCGTTTCTCGCAGCAACAATGGTATTGTGCGTTTAAGTGATGTGGCCGACATTGAATTAGGCGCTGCGCGTGAAACAGTGCGCGCTAAAGCGGATGCGCAAACCGCAGTGGTGGTGGCCATTGACCCTACACCAACAGCAAACCCGCTTACTGTAGCTAAGTCTGTGATCGACATGTTGCCGGAGATTGAGGCTAACCTGCCGGACAGTATGGGGATGAAAGTACTCTACGACTCAACCGAGTACATAGAATCATCCATTAATGAAGTACTGACTACGATTGTGGAAGCCACCATTATTGTGGTGGTGGTCATTTTCTTATTCATGGGGAATTTGCGCGCGGTACTCATTCCGGTGATTGCGATTCCTTTATCGCTGATTGGTGTTTGTTTAGCTATGCAAGCGCTCGGCTTCTCACTTAACTTGCTCACGCTATTAGCCATGGTACTTGCTATTGGTTTGGTGGTAGATGATGCGATTGTGGTGGTGGAGAACGTTGACCGGCATATTCGACAAGGTATGAAGCCTTTTGATGCCGCCATTGTCGGAACGCGTGAAATTGCCTTACCGGTGATTTCAATGACCATCACCTTGGCCGCGGTGTATTCGCCGATTGCCTTGGTTGAAGGCTTAACTGGGGTGCTGTTTGCTGAGTTTGCTTTAACCTTGGCGGGCGCAGTAGTGGTATCGGGTTTTGTGGCCTTAACGCTCTCGCCAGTAATGTGTTCGGTATTACTTAAACACAACCCTAACCCGGGTCGATTTGAGGTTGGCGTACATAACTTCTTAGACCGTCTAGATAGCGGTTATGACAAGATGATTGGCGCTTTGCTTAAGCGTCGACCGGTGATTGTGGTATTCGCGATACTGGTGATGGCCTCGCTCTATCCCTTGCTGAAAATCATCCCCACCGAGTTAGCACCGGCGGAAGATAAGGGGGCGGCAATGATTATGGCAAATGGCCCAGCCGGCGCCAACCTTGACTATATGGACCAGTACACCACTGAAGTGGGGCGTATTGGCTTAGAGTTAGATGATATCGCCGGTTCATTTACCTTGGCGGGTATTCCTAGCGCAACGCAAGGTCTTGGCTTCCTAAATACCACGGTATGGGAAGATCGCACCATGGACCAAGATACTTTGGTTAAAACCATTCAGGAAAAAACTGCCGATCTTGCGGGTGTGTCGGTGGCATCATTCCCACTGCCAGTGTTACCCGGCGGGAGTGGCGGTTTCCCTGTGCAATTTGTATTGCAAGGTACTGGTGATTACCGCACTTTGGTGAGTTTGGCGCAAGAGCTGCAACAAGCTGCGATGCACAGTGGTTTCTTTGTATTTACCGACTTGGATACCAAATTTCAAACCGCCACCTTAGATATCAAAGTGAACCGCGATAAAGCGGGTGCTTATGGCGTAAAAATGGCCGACATTGCCAGTACGCTGGGCACCTTAATGGGGGATGGTTACATTAACCACATTAACTATGACGGTCGCTCTTATGAAGTTATTCCGCAGGTTAAGCGGGTAGACCGCTTAAGCCCTGAGGCGATAGGTCAATTTTACGTGAAAACCGTAGATGGTAGCCCTGTGCCTTTGGCTAACTTGATTGAGTGGGACTTAACGGGTCAGCCAGATGCCCTGTTGCAAATGAACCAAACTAACTCTGTTACCTTGAATGGTGCGCTGATGCCCGGCCAAACCATGGGGGATGCATTGGCATTCTTGGAGCAAAAATCGGCTGAGATTTTGCCAAAGGGTTATGGTTTTGAATACAAAGGCGAATCGCGTCAGTATGTGCAAGAGGGGTCGGCGCTGTTCGCAACCTTTGGTTTAGCCTTGGCGATTATCTTCTTGGTATTAGCGGCGCAGTTTGAAAGCATCCGAGATCCACTTGTGATTATGGTGTCGGTGCCTTTGGCGATATGTGGCGCCTTGTTGATGATGGGTTGGGGCTTGGCAACGCTTAATATCTATACCCAAATTGGTATGATCACCCTGGTGGGCTTGATTACTAAACACGGTATTTTGATGTGCGAAGTCGCCAAAGAGCGTCAAATTTTGCGTGGTGAAGATAAGATTACTGCCATTCGTCATGCGGCGCGTATTCGTTTACGTGCGATTTTGATGACCACTATTTCGATGGTCGCGGGTCTAATTCCTCTGCTATTGGCTGTTGGACCTGGTGCTGCGGCTCGTTTCGATATTGGTATGGTGATTTGTGCCGGCTTATCGATTGGTACGGTATTTACCTTGTTTGTATTACCGGTGATCTATTCGTACTTAGGTGCTAACCATAAACCGGTGCCAAGTGTTGATCACCTAGAAGGTGAAACGGTTGCCGATTAGGTCAATGAGCTTATCTTAGAGACAAAAAACCCAGCATAATGCTGGGTTTTTTATTGCAGTAAAGCATTAATAAACGAAGCGTTTGAGTTGTGTATTAAAGTCATCGGCGAGGGCATTTAGTTGCTCGCTAATTTGATTTGATTCATCCACTTGCTGAGAATTTTGGGCAGCCACATCGGCAATCCGCTCAATCAGGGTGGCTATCTCTCCTGCGACGGTGGTTTGCTCTTTAGCGGCAGACGCAATGTGTAAATTCATCTCGTTGATACTACCAATAGAGGTGACAATCTCCGAGATTAGATTTTCAGCGGTTTCCACCTGTTGCACCACCTCATCAGTACGGTTTTGGCTTTGCTCCATAGCGGTCACTGCGTTATTAGCGCCCCCTTGTATTTTCTCCAAAATATTTTGAATTTCACTGGTGCTTTGTTGAGTTTTTTGCGCCAGTGTTCTGACCTCATCGGCCACCACCGCAAAGCCTCTGCCTTGCTCTCCAGCGCGGGCCGCTTCAATAGCGGCATTGAGTGCCAGTAGATTGGTTTGTTCGGCAATCCCCTTAATCACATCTAAGACAGCACCCACATTATTGGTATCAGTGGCCAAATCTTTTACCACTTCACCGGCGTGGCTGATATCTGATACTTGGGTATTTATAGTGTTGATTACCTGTTTCATTGCTTCTGCGCCATTATGGGCGGTGAGATCGGTATTATGAGTGGTATCGGCGGTATTGGCAGCCGTTTGGGACACTTCATTGGCAGAGTGTGACATTTCTTGAATGGCAGTTGCCACCAGATCTGAGCTTTCACGTTGTTGATGAGTACCTTTAGCTAAGTCTTCAGACATGCTGTTTAACATGCCAGAAGAGCTGTGTAGCTGCTCTCCTGATTGGCTTAAATCGGCAACCGTGGTAAGCAAAAATTGCTGCAGTTTACGGGTTGCGTCTGCCAGTCTTCCTAGCTCATCGCCGCGCTTTAGGTTTACCGTGATGTTTAGCTTGCCATTGGCTAATACGTCGATGTCTTCTACCAGAGAGTTAATCGGTTTAATACATTGACGTTCCATGAAAATAAAACTGACAAAAATAACCAATACACCGCTAATACCAATGATGATAAAGCTAATATTACTGACCGCTGTGGCCTGCGTATTGTTTTCAGCAAAACGCTTGGCAGTGATTGCAGCTAGTTGCTCACTTAAGGCTTGCATTGATTTCGATGGCGCTCGGTCAATGCCTGCCACCGCTTTATCACCCACTCTATAATCGAAACCTGCAGCTTCGTATGCGGCTTTGCCTTTTGCATACGCTGTGCCCATGGTTTTGTGAGATGCCAGAAAACTGCTAGCGATATTGGCTAACTCTGGATAGTCTGACGCTTGTAGTTCGCTCACCAAGGTCGTGACCATCTGTTGTACTTGTTGCTGTTGCTCTTGAAAGCGTCCCCAGTATTTTTTATTTTGATTAGCATCATGGCCGCGCAGTAATACGTTCTTCCACTCTTGAATCTGTGTTTTAAAGGCAATGTGAGAAAGCAGGGTGACTTCTTCTAGATGCACTTCGGTATGAGTGAGTTTATCAAATTTATGCGCGGTTTCTCGTAATTGAACGGCAGTGTAAATGGCGACAGCCATTAATAATATTAGCGATGCGATCAGTACCGACAGAATTTTAAAGCGTAGGCTGGATTTATCCCAAGACATTTTGGCTCTCCTTTGCTGGTTAATTAAGCATAGAACAGCGCTTAGTAATTAGTCTTAAATCCGATATTTTTTTAGGTTTAGCGTTCATTTAGCGACAAAAAAATCGACACATTAATCAAAAATGATGATTTTAATCATAGGCTATCAAGGCCTTGTCTCTATATATGGGCATACATACGGTGTTATAAACAGGCCAATTTTTTCAACACTCGAGATACCGCGGCAAATGCAAAACTAGCGGTAAGGTGAGTCACGGCGCCAAAACCGCTACTGCAATCCATACGCATGCTGCCTCCAGCATCGGGTTTTGCCATGCAAGTGGTGCCGTCACTGCTGGGATATATCAGTTGCTCGGTAGAATAAACGCAATCCACGCCAAATTTACGTTTAGGGTTTTTGCTAAAGTTATAAAAACGCCGCAGCTCATTACGCACTTTGGCGGCTAATGGGTCTTGAATGGTTTTGGCTAAATCAGTGATTTTTATCTGAGTAGGGTCAATTTGTCCACCAGCGCCGCCTACCGTCACCAACTTAATTTTGTTGCGTTTACAGTAGGCAATTAACGCAGATTTGGCTTTGACGCTATCAATGGCATCAATCACGTAGTCAAAATCCTTAGTGATGTATTCACTCAGATTATCTTTGGTGACGAAGTCTTCAATCTCGATGCAATCACATTCTGGATTGATTTGTAGAATGCGCTCGCGCATTACTTCAGTTTTAGATTGGCCGATAGTATTGCGTGTAGCATGGATCTGACGATTAGTGTTGGTGGTACAAATGTCATCTAAATCAATCAAAGTGATTCGGCCAATACCGCTTCTGGCCAAAGCTTCTGCTGCCCACGAACCCACTCCGCCGATGCCAATGACACAAACGTGAGATTGTTGGAATGTTGCCAGTGCGGCTGTACCGTATAAGCGGGCGATGCCACCAAAGCGCTGTTCAAATTGAGACATGATAAACCACGATAAAAATAACGGCGGCGATTATAACAGAGCGCCGCGCTGTGGTTAAGTATTAACAAACTGCGGTAAAAGCGCCGACTTATGTTAGATTTAGATTATCGTCGTTAAAGTTTATTGGCAGTTGGAGTAGCAAATGTATCGTTTTTTTATTATCGCCTGTGTGGCGAGTTTAACGGTGGCTTGTACGGTTAAACCCGCCACTGATTACAATGTTGATCAAGATTTCTCCCAGTATCAAGATTTTGCCTTCTCACCCATGCCCGAAGGGGCGGTGGTTAGCATTGACGCTCAACGAATTGAGCGAGAGTTAACTAGCCAGTTGCAGATGAAACATTTGCAGGCTGTGACTATCGAACAAGCAGATTTATTGGTTGATTACCGCGTTGATACAGCAACCGAGTTAGAGTCTTACGGTGGTTCTTTTTCGGTAGGTGTAGGGCGTAAGCATGGGGCGATAGGGATGAGTTCACCCGATCGTTACAAAGAACGTAAATACGGTAAATTAGTGGTCGAGTTTCTAGACCCAAAGACCACATCAATAGTTTGGCGGTCTATCTCGCAAAGCCAACTACGTGAAACCATGGGGCCAGAGAGTCGTGCTAAATTCATTAGTGAGCAAATCGCTTTGATGTTAGCTAACTACCCACCTAGCGCGCAATAGCGTTAGCGCCCACCTTTTCTTGGTGGGCGAAGTTTCTGTTATTGAGTTAATCTGCAACCACGCTGCGGTTGCGACCATTTTGCTTGGCTTGATACATGGCTTGATCTGCGCGGTTAATCATTAAACTGGCGAGGACTTCATGGGTTTTGATTTGCGCAATACCACAGCTGATGCTCAAATTGACTTGATGACCATCGATAGTTTGTTGATCATTGTTAATGGCTATACGGATTTTTTCAGCGACCTCTAAGGCTGCTAAGGCATCACAGTTAGGCAAGAGTATAACGAACTCTTCCCCTCCCCAGCGACATACAATATCCGATTGGCGGATATTTTTTTCGGCAATCTCAGTCACTTTTATTAACGCCTTATCTCCAACTAAGTGGCCAAATTTGTCGTTGATATGCTTAAAGTGGTCGACATCAAAAATTATCAGCGAACAGGGACTACTGGCTCGGTGTTGTATGTCTATCACCTGCTCAAGTTGTCCTTCAAAACTCTGCCGATTAAAGGCGCCAGTTAGTTTGTCGGTAGAGGCTAATGTCTCTAGGCGACGCTGGTAGCGCCCCAAAGTAAAGTTGGCCACAAGTAGCATGCCTAAGGTCACAGCAATGCTGATCACTAAATTGAGTATTAAGGTTTGCTGAAGTTGTTGGGTAGCGGGAGCATCTTCCTGTTCAACCATCAAATACCAGTCAAACTCTGGAATATAACGAGCGTTCAAAAAGTGCATTTTTCCCTGTTCCATAAAGTGATAACGGCCATTGTGGCTACTCAGCAATAAATCAACTTGCTCGGCCAAGCCTTCGCGTTGATGAATATTTCGGGGCCCTTGGAAATTGTTATCACTGAGGGCTAAATTGCCTGTGGCATCAATGAAGTAAACGCTACGCTGATAGCGCTGTTGATAAAGGCTAATCATTTCTTTAACGGATTCTACGTTTAGACCAACACCCGTTACACCAATCAGCTTTCCATCAAAATCGTACACTTTGTAGTTTACAAATACCGTAATACGGTTTGCATCGGCAGTGTCATAGTCAATGTTGATTTCATAGTCTTGGGCGGGAGGCAGCTGACTGACGCGGAAAAACCAAGCGTCATCTAAGTTATTTTTTGATAGTGTTTTTATGATGCCGTCAGGGTGATAGTAGCGAGATGATTTACTTGAAACAAAAAAGGCAGTAACGGTTTGATAACGTTGTTGAATAGCAGTGAGGTAACGAACAATGGGTTCGGCTGTCTCGTTGTCTTGAATGGCCCAGTCACGAACAAAGGTATCTTGCGCCATTAGCGAAGAAATAAAAATGGGCCGTGATAAGTCGCGTTGAATTTCTGAATAAATTGTATCACTGGTCAATGGCAAATGATTGGTTTCAATCTGTTCGCTCAAAGAGTTATGGGCGACTTGATAACTTAACCATGAGGTTAGCCAAAAAGCACATAACAACAATAGCGACAGCACCACCACAAACTTACGTTTATCGTGCCATAGACTGTAAATGGGCACTTGCACTCCTTGCAATTTGGCTTTTATTCAATGCCTTAGTGTAAGGTTAAAGGCTTTCATAGGCAAATGACTGTGCTACAGTTGGAGTTAAATATTTACCTTAAGTAAGCAAATTTTCATGAGTGCTAAGCAAACCACCAGACCCTCCTTATTTTATATTGAATGTTTGCGCTTTATTGCTGCCATTGCGGTGGTGAGTATTCACGTGCTAGGGCCTTATCGCGATTTAGTGCCTGATTTGGCTTGGCACGAATGGCTGCCAGCAGTCTCTCTTAATGCGATTAGTCGTTGGGCTGTACCGGTGTTCATTATGATTAGTGGTGCATTGCTGATGTCGGACCAACGGCCATTTAATGTAAGCCATTATTTGCCGAGAAGGTTAGCAAAAGTATTACTCCCATTTTTAGCTTGGACCGTTATCTATGCGTTTATCGGCGGTTACCAACAAGGCATTTGGTCCTGGGATGTTACTGCCAATCTATTGGAAAATGCGCCTAACGAACACACGTGGTACCACTTGTGGTTTTTCTATGATTTCATTCCGCTGTATTTTGTCATTCCATTGCTCGCGCCTTTGCTCTATAAGATGGAAAAACAGCGCATATTATTGTTGTTAGCGGCCTGGTTAGTTCTCACCTTAATGCATTGGCTAAAGGTAGAAACCCCCTTACGTCAGAATATTATCTTGTATAGCGGTTATTTGGTTATGGGGTGGTATTTGTTTAACCATGATCAAACACCTTATTTGAAGTTTTGGTTAGCGACGGGTGTGGCTACACTGGCTTTTAATGTGTTTGGCAGTGCTTTTTACATTTGGCAGCAAGGTGAATACAGCAGCGTATTTATGGGTTATAAAAGTCTTAATACGGCGGTAATTGCCATGAGCCTATTTGTATTGGCTAAGGCTTATGCTGAACGTATACCTGATGGCTTGAGGCCGCTAATTAAAACCATATCAAAATACAGCTTTGGTATTTATTTAGTTCATCCGTTATTCCTCATTCCGGTGCGAAATCCAGATTACGGTATCTACCAATGGTTTGGCCATTCGAGCATTGCTTTGCTGGTAATAACAGCAGTGGCCTTAGCCTTGGCTTTTGCCGTTAGTTGGCTGTTAACTCGTTGGTCGGCCACTCGCTGGTTGGTGCCTTAACTTCCAAATATTAAGCATAAAGCCTGTGAATCAATCATCAGGCTTTATGCGCTTCAAATTAGCGCTCTAGCAAGAACGGTTCTGAGTTGGTATCTATTAATTGGCTGCTCGAACGGGATAAAGCAGTAGGGCTTATGGCGATCCACTGATCAATTAATTCGTGGTATTCACTTTCAAAATCGGCATAAGTCAGTGCGCTACCGTCTGGGCGTTTAGCATAGGCATTAAATGCGGCTCTAAAATCGGGGTTTGGTTGATTGAACTTATCGTATTCGTATTCTGAGTAGTCGCCGTATTCTACGACATGGTATATACCGTGGTCAGCAATATGCTTTAGTACGTTCATCGTAAAGCCTGGTGATGTGCCTTCTAAGTAAGTAACCGCTATACCATAGTGAGAATAAGAATTACTGCCTAATACGCTCTGATATTTGTCATCAAGAGGGTAGCCTTTAGTGTGATTGTTAGGGTCAGGTTCATGACCCATTGCATACTCGGCACTTCCTTCTAAAAACCAGCGATCTACCTGACTTAAGTAGGTGACATATTGATGCTGCAGAGTGTGGGTAAGTTCATGGGTCACAATGTACGCCGAGCTAGGTCTTGCGTCATTAGTGCGGGCTGTATAGCCGACTAAATTGCCAGTCGCCCACAAATCACTGCTGTTATAAGCAGGATTTAAGCACACTATAGGTTTACCCGGTAAAGCCTGAGCAAAACTCGCTGAAAGTTTACTGTAAGCAGAATCCTCTTGAATGATTTTTATAAGAGTATTTAGCTGAACTAGGCTCAATTGGCGGACTTTTTTATATAAGAACTTTTGCTGTTCGGGAAAGCTAGTTATGTCTTCGTAACTAAGGGGGAGTTCTTCACCGGTAATTTGTTGATACAACATGTTGCCTTCGAAATGGCCTAATTGTTCTTGTAGGTATTTTGCTGCTGTTAAATAGGTTTCTAAGCTAAAGGAATATTTTTGTTGTAGCGCAACGAGATCAACGCCCATTTTTTGCTTTAACTCGGTAAGGCCAAATTCGGTCCAGGTGGCAAATCGCTCAAATAGTTCCGCTGTAGGAACGGCGCTGCCAAATACTAAAACATTTTCTGTTTCATAATATCTGTCATAACGCTGACATTTATTGCTCGCATACATGCTAATTAGGTTGGTAGGAAAGACAAATCCGCTATCTTTTTTCGATTTGAACTCCCCCTGAACGCTAGGTAATTCAGGTACTGATTCTTCATTATTCGTAGTTTGAGAACTATTTGAACTTCCGCCCCCACATCCTATGAGAAACGATAAGGCAATGACTGGGAGTGAAACGAGCTTTACTAAATCCATTTATAGCCTTCAGTTAAGTTTTTAATCGGTGATTAATTCATTGTCAATTTATTGATTTAAAAGTCATTAGTATAGTGTTGTTCAATCAAATTGTGATTTGTATCAGTATCGCTATAAACTTATTTTTGATTTTCAAAATGGTGGCCTAAATTTTAACTAGCAGCCTTGGTTGGGGCTTGGTTATAGTGGTTTCAATTATCTTGATGGAAAGTGTAGATGGAACCCATGTTAATGAAGAATGGTTTGGCTGAGCCGGCATTAAAACGCATCGCTGATGGTTTGTTAGCAGTCTATCCACAGTTTAATGCCGAGCAGTTTATGGCGCTGGCGCTAAAGGGCATTGATGAGCTAGAGCTTAAGCAGCGTGTTACCCACATTATTGAGGTGCTGCAGCAAACGCTACCTAATGACTTTGCGCAAACTGCTGCGCTATTACGTAAGTTGCCTGCTCATTGGGATCGTGGCGACCCCAAAGATAGTCTACGTGGCTTTGCCATTTGGCCTGTGACCGATTATGTGGCGATCGCCGGGATAGAAGATCCTCAAATAGCCTTGCCGGTGTTGGCAGGTCTTACCCCTTTGTTTAGTGCCGAATTCGCCATTCGACCGTTTATTGAAAAACATCCAGACCTCACTTGGGCGCAATTACATGCTTGGTTAAGCCATGAAGATGAGCACGTGCGGCGCTTAGTTAGCGAAGGATGCCGCCCTCGCTTGCCCTGGGGCGCACAGTTAAAGGGTCTCATCGCCGATCCGGCGCTGATTATTCCTTTATTAGATCAGCTAAAAGACGATGATAGCCTTTATGTACGACGTTCGGTGGCGAATAACCTCAATGATATTAGTAAAGATCATCCAGAGTTGGTATTAAGCCTTTGCCAAGCTTGGCAGCACAATGGCAGCGTCGAACGAAGCTGGGTGATTAAACATGCTACGCGTAGTTTAGTTAAACAAGGTCACCCCTTAACTTTTCCGCTGCTCGGCTATACGGCCAAGCCGCAATTAGAGCTTGAAGAGTTTGCCTTGCTTAATCATCAAGTGACAATGGGGGAGTCACTCAGCTTCGCCTTGGCGATTCGGGCTAAGCAGCCCAATCAAAAATTTGTATTAGATTATGCCGTACATTTTATGAAGGCGAATGGCAAAACCTCCGCTAAAGTATTTAAGCTGAAGAACTTAAGTTTAGATAAAGATGAAATGTTTGCGATGGAGAAAAGCCACTCTTTTAAAGTCATTTCTACTCGCAAATATTATCCTGGTGAACACTTTGTCGCCTTGCATGTTAATGGCCAAGAAATCGCCCGCTTAGCGTTTAATTTAAGCCTTTAATCACACGCCTTTGAGGCACAAAAAACCAAGCATAGCTTGGTTTTTTTGTATATTGGGCTAGCGGTGTTTCACGCCAAGTGTTTGGCGTGAAACTGCAGGTGAGACTCAATAAAGCTGGCGATAAAAAAGTAGCTATGGTCGTAACCGGTATGCATATTTAGGCTTAAAGGGTAAGCGCTTTGCTTGGCCGCTGTCGTTAATGCTTCGGGTTTTAGCTGCTCAGCTAAAAACTGATCAGCCTCTCCTTGGTCAACCAATGCAGGGACAAACTGGGTTGCTTCGCGCATTAGCAAACTGGCGTCGTATTGTGCCCAGTGTTGCTGGTCACTTCCTAAGTAAGCGGTAAAGGCTTTTTGGCCCCACGGCACGGCACTAGGGTTACAGATAGGGCTAAACGCTGATACTGAACTAAAACGCTCGGGGTTACGCAACGCAATGGTTAAGGCTCCGTGACCGCCCATCGAGTGGCCAGCAATAGCGCGTTTACTGCTTACTGGAAAGCGTGACTCAATTAATGCTGGCAGTTCACTCACAATGTAGTCATACATGTGGTAATGCTGGTTCCATGGGGCTTGGCTGGCGTTTAGGTAAAATCCCGCACCTTGGCCTAAGTCGTAAGCCTCATCATCGGTTACATCGTCACCGCGAGGGCTTGTATCGGGCGCTACAATGGCAATGCCTAGCTCGGCAGCCATACGTTGTACGCCAGCTTTCTGCATAAAGTTTTCGTCGTTACAGGTTAGCCCCGATAACCAGTACAGCACCGGTACTGGTTGCTTAGCACTAGCCTGTGGTGGCAAAAAAATCGCAAATTGAGCTAGCCCATTTAAACTGCTCGCACGGTGGCTGTAGCGTTTATGCCAGCCACCAAAGCTTTTGTTGGCGCTGATAAGTTCAATGTCATGCATTTAGCTTATCCTTATTAGTAAAAGTGGATAGAAGAACAGTGCTAATACGCTTGCTGATGCATTAAAGCACTGTATTTAGGTTGCTTATTAACTATTTGTCGAAATGAATAACACTGCGAATACTCTTACCTTGATGCATTAATTCAAAGGCTTCATTGACCTTATCTAAGGCCATGGTGTGGGTAATGAAGTCGTCTAGCTTAAATTCACCTGCCATGTAGCGTTCTACGTATTCAGGTAACTCAGAGCGACCTTTAACCCCACCAAATGCAGAACCTCTCCATACGCGCCCCGTGACTAATTGGAAAGGTCGGGTGGAGATTTCCTGGCCAGCGCCGGCTACGCCAATAATCACCGACTCGCCCCAACCTTTATGACAGCACTCTAACGCGCTACGCATTAAATGAACGTTACCCACACATTCAAACGAAAAGTCCACGCCGCCGTCGGTCATCTCTACAATCACTTCCTGAATAGGCTTGTCGAAGTTTTTTGGATTAACGCAATCGGTCGCACCGAGCTTTTGGGCCAATTCAAATTTAGATTCGTTAATATCGATTGCAATTATGCGGCCTGCTTTGGCCATTTGTGCGCCGATAATGGCAGACAAACCAATGCCACCCAGACCAAATACTGCGACGGTATCGCCGGGTTGAACATTGGCGGTATTGGCGACAGCGCCCATGCCGGTGGTGACGCCGCAACCTAACAAACAGACTTCTTCTAGTGGCGCCTCTTGGTTGATTTTGGCGAGTGATATTTCTGGTAGTACCGTGTATTCACTAAATGTTGAGCAACCCATGTAGTGAAAAATAGGCTGTCCATCAATCGAAAAGCGGGTGGTGCCGTCGGGCATTAAACCCTTGCCTTGGGTTTCGCGGATCTTTTGGCAAAGGTTGGTTTTACCCGATAAGCAAAACTTACACTCGCCACATTCTGGGGTGTACAAGGGAATAACGTGGTCACCCACTTTAACGCTAGTAACACCTTCGCCAATTGATTCTACAATGCCGCCACCTTCGTGACCCAAAATAGCGGGAAAGATCCCTTCCGGATCATCGCCCGATAAGGTAAATGCATCAGTGTGGCAGACTCCTGAGGCAACAATTTTCACTCTTACTTCGCCTGCTTTAGGCGGTGCCACATCGACAATTTCCATTTTTAATGGTTGGCCTGCAGCCCATGCTACAGCCGCTTTTGATTTGATGGTTTGGGCAGTCATTGCGCTTCCTCACTATGGATTAGTTATCGCCTAAAGGCGTAGTTAATAGCAGTATTATATTTGTTTCTCATTTGGTGATAATCTGGCTATTCATTAATTCACCTTTACTGTGTGGTAACAGTGTTGGCCAAATCATTATCTTGTTTGGCTGTTAGATGTTAGCCAAACAGTATTAACCGCTAGGTTGGCCGCTATGTTCCAGTGGGACGGTATTAACGAGTTTGTCGCCGTAGTAGAAACCGAGAGCTTCACTGCTGCAGCTCAACGCTTGGGTATATCTACTGCTCAAGTGAGTCGTCAGGTTTCCCAGTTGGAAATACGTTTAGCCACTAAGTTGTTTTATCGCACGACTCGGCGCGTGTCGGTTACCGACAGCGGTCAGTTGTTTTATCAACAGTGTAGGCCATTGATCGAGGGTTTGCTTGACGCCGAGCGTAGCTTAAACAACCTTCAGAGTACGCCACGCGGTAAGCTAAGCATGACCGCCCCGGTGACCTTTGGAGAACAGCACATTGCCCCTGCGGTGAATGACTTTTGCCTACAATATCCAGAGTTAGAGGTATCACTCCAGCTTAGCAACCAAAAAATTGATTTAGTGGATCAGGCCATAGATTTAGCGATTAGGCTGGGCGAGCTACCCGATTCTAGCATGATGGCTAAACGCTTAGCCGAGCGCAGCCTGCATGTATGTGCCTCGCCAGCGTACTTGGCGCAACATGGTTCGCCTCATGGCATCAGTGAGTTGGCTCAGCATAATTGTCTACAAGGGACTATCGAATACTGGCGATTTGCCGAACAAGGTAAGACTATGGCGCTGAAAATAAGTGGTCGGCTGCAGTGTAACAATGGGTATGCCTTGCTTGATGCCGCGCTAAAAGGGTTGGGTATTGTTCAATTGCCCGACAGTTATGTAAAAAAATACCTGCAAAGCGGTGCGTTGATTGAACTATTAAAGCCTTATCAAAAAGGGCCTGAAGGGATTTGGGCTTTGTATCCACAAAACCGACACCTATCTAGCAAAGTAAGCTTGATGTTATCGCATCTACAGCAACGCTTAGCGGAGGTTTAATAAGGTTATGTTTACTGCCTAGTTCGTCTCGTTTTCTCGGTTGGTATTTTAGCCTCGGTAGGGCTTCATTAAATGCTATTTGAGTTAAATGTCATTACTATGGGAACTTGATTTCACGGTGTATAATGAGTTTCTTGTTATTTATTGTGTCGCGAGGGAATGGCTTCATCTAGGATGAATTTCATATGATTAGAGTCGAGAGAATGGGGATTTAGTTAGGCGGAAACCTTTATAGCTCTGACGTTTATATTAAGAGTATGCATCCAAAGATGGATTATTTAAATGTCACCGACAAGGTTCAGGGTTTTGCTCAAGGTTTGTTAGTTGAAGCCGTAGAGGCTTATTTTGCGTTCGGTTTGGTCGGCTCTATATGTCGAGGGTCTTACACCCCTAGCCCGGGAGCTAAAAAAGTTCTACCAATGTTTGGTTCGGCTGCTAAGAAACATGGGTTCAAGTCGGCTAAGGGTAAGGATGTGGCAGATGTCAAAATTTATGAGCGTTTGAGAGACCGGCTAGCGCATCGTTTTGGTAATACTTCAAAATGGTATGCAGCAAGGTTAGCAAGCGTAGGAAATGCTCATTCAGGGCTCCGCGGTGGCCTAAGGAACGGTCATAGGTACGCAATTAAGAAATGAATAGGTTTGGGTTTAAGATGATAAAGTTTTTTATCGGTTTAGTGCTCGCATTTTTTTGCATAATAGGTCTGGCTGGCTACTCTCTAGTTCAGTCAAATGTTGAGGATATTATCGTTTGCGCTACTAATGACAACAGCCATTATATACCATCTAGTGTATGTGATTATTATGTAGTTAATTATCGCCTAGGTGATGAAGATATTGCTTTCCTTAGTGCTGGCGCTGGTTTGAATTTTCTTATCGGTGTGCCTGATGTAGCGTTAAGGGAAAAGTATATCAGGTTGCTTGTAGAGCGAGGGATCTCTATTAATAGTTCTTCTCAGGTAGATGGTATGACGCCTTTAACCAGTGCGATTCTTCTAAATGATCCTGTTTTGGTACAACTCTTGACCGATTTAGGTGCCGACCCACGCGTTCTAGATAAAAAATTCTCTACGAATGCATTTGGTGTGTTGTCATTCCTCCAAGATAAGCAGCCTTCAGTTGATAGAGCGGCGATTTTATCTCCAATTATTGCTGCTTTAGCCAAACCACCAAGCCAATAGCGTTTATCTAGCTGGTTACCATCCACAAGAGTCATTTTAACTCTGTTAGGTATTGAACTGACCATGGCATCTTGCCAAGTGTATTTCTCATCTTCGCTTTGACGCTTCCATTGTCGTCCTGTTCGGTTACCAGTGAGGTATTCCCCACAATCGGAATTAGCATAACTTTATTTTATTTTGTTTAATTATATATCACTTAAATCGCCATAAAGTGTGAGCGCTAACCAATAATCCACCTATTAAGTTTTACTCCTAAAATAAACGATATAATCTAATTATAAGGTCGAAATTTAAACAGGCTGTTTGCGACAAAAAATTAATGCAGAGAGTGAAGTTTTTTGATCTAAAGACAACTAAGAATAACAACACACATTATTAGAGAGATAGCCAATGACTACAAAATTAAATAGAAAAACAGTAAAGCTTATGTCAGCTCTTGCTTTAGCCTCTGCAACATTTTTAAGTATGGCAGCCAATGCTGCAATGAAAGTTGAAGCAGAAGACTTTGCTAATCAAGAAGGAATTAAAACAGAGTCTAGTTCGGATACTGGCGGTGGCATTAATGTTGGTTACATCGAAAATGGAGACTGGGTTGAGTACGCAGTTGATGTGCCTGCTGCCGGCACCTACACCCTTAGCGCTCGCGTAGCGAGTGCCACTGGTGGCGGTAGATTTGTCGTCTTGGCAAATGGCGTAGAGAAAGCCACTGTAAAAGTAAAAGGTACTGGAGACTGGCAAAGTTGGAAAACCATTGAATCAACGGTAGATTTAGATGCGGGCCCACAAACGCTGCGTTTTAATTTTAAGGGTTCATCAGGCTATTTATTTAATATGAATTGGTTTGAGCTAAGCGCCAAGTAATTTTATGAAATAAATAAGGCGATGTTTAACGTCGCCTTAATGTTACCTAATAATAAATAGTAAGGCTGTAGGATAAATCATTACGGCTTGATAACTATTAATATTTATCCACTATATTATTGTGGAAATGATTGCCTTAACTATTTATTATGCAGTCTACTTATACTGTCAGATTATTTAAAACAGAAAAATGTGCTTAGCGCGTCAATATCGTGCTTTAGTTTTCCTTCCAATTATGCAGATCAATATAGTTGTCACTATGTTTATATCTGATTGCTTAGACGGCTAGAATATGTCGATTTAAGTGTCCATCACTACCATTGTTGAGTTATTACTCTAATCTTGCTTAATAAATGTGCATGCGAATTATTTGCATTAGTATTTAGTTCACAAGTCTGATGGATCTCATTAAAATGACCGCAACATAATAAAGCATCAATAAATGATGCAAGTTGGAGCTATTTTGCTTCGATCTCCGGTAAAAATGACAACTTCAAGCAAGGTTTAGTAATGGAATACTTCAAGTCTTTTTCTATACGTCAAAAGCTATATTTATTGGTTGGCTTAGCCATTTCGGTATTGGTAGTTTTACAGCTAATTTCAATGCAAGAGCTTAAACGCAGCTTGTTACAAGATCGCATCGATAAGTTAAAAGCAGTAGTAGAAGTCACCGCCGACAGTGTTGAGTTTTATCGACAACAAGCGCTAAACGGCGAGCTTTCAGAGGAACAGGCGAAAACGCAAGCGTTAGCCTTGGTAAGAGGTTTGCGCTACGAGGGCGAGCAGTATTTATTCATTGTAGATAACGATATGAACATGCTGGCTTATGGCGTCAATTTACAAAAAGAAAACACCGATTGGTCGCAGGTGAAAGATCCGAATGGGGTCTATTTGATTAGAGACATGTGGCAGCAAGCTCGCCATAACGGTGTCGCCCAAGTCAACTATCAGTGGAACAAGCCAAATCAGCAGACGCTAAGTGATAAGGTGACTTACGCTGTGATCGTTGATGGTTGGGATTGGCTATTAGCAACCGGCATATACGTTGATGATGTTGAGGCAATTTTTCAGCAGAAATTACTGTCTTCTTCGCTATATTGGGCTCTCACCTTAATCGTACTAAGCACTGGTGCTTGGGTCATTGGCAAAGGTATTTATCAGCCTGTGCAGGGTTTATTAGCGGTGATGCAGCAGGTTGCAATGGATAAAGACCTTACGGTGCGGGCCGCTGAATCGGGCGGGCAAGAAGTCAGCGCTATGGGTAAGGCGTTTAATAATATGCTAGACAGCTTTAACCATAGCATTCAAGAAGTGGCTGCAGCCGTTAGCCAAGTATCCAGCTCGTCAGAAGAGCTATCGGTCATTACCGATAGCTCACGGCAAGGGCTTAAACAGCAAGCGGCTGAAATAGACCAAGTTGCTACAGCAGTGTCGCAACTCAGTGTTTCGGTGGACGATGTAGCTGAACACACCAACAATACTTCAGATCAAACTAAACAAACCATGCAGCAGGCCCAGCAAGGGTTTGATACTGTAGTTGCAGCGCGCAATTCGGTTAGTCAATTGGCCAATGATGTAGAGCAAGCAGCTACCGTTATTCACGGCTTAGAGAAAGAAAGTGATAACATTGGCTCGATTCTCACGGTGATAAGTAGTATTGCCGAGCAAACTAATTTGTTGGCGCTAAATGCTGCGATTGAAGCTGCGCGTGCAGGCGATCAAGGCCGGGGTTTTGCCGTCGTCGCCGATGAAGTTAGAACTTTAGCCAAGCGCACTCAAGACTCAATTGGCGAGATTGAGGCGATGATAAAGCGGCTGCAAAATGGCTCGCAGAATGCTGTTCAAGTGATGCTGCAAAGCAAAACCAATGTGGATCAAAGCGTGTCTAATATGCAGCAAGTGAACTCAGCGTTAGATGGCATGCATCAAGGAGTGAGTGAAATTAGCGACATGAGTGAACGGGTATCTAGCGCTTTGTCCGAGCAAACCCAAGTGGCTAACGTTATTAAAGATAATGTTGTTGCGATAAGCTCAGTAGCTGAACTGACCGCAGTAAGCGCCGAACAAATCTCGGCGGCCAGTAAAGAATTGTCAAGCCTCTCTGTACACTTACACCAAGTGACCAGCGCTTTTAAGGTGTAATAACAACAGCCTCAAATACTGTTTGGGGCTGTTATCATTTCTCACGCGATTATCAATTTTGTCAGTCACTGCTAAGCTTTATCCAATTGTTCATGACTAAGTCAGCCCATTAGCACTTTCAGCTTGTTTTAGTGACAGGTTTGGATGGGTTTTGGAGGGTATCAATATGACTTATTACTCGGTATTAGAAGTGAGCCCGACCCACCAAGATTGGATCCCCGATTACACTGGCCCAACGAAGGCCTTGTTAGCTAAACACGGCGGGAAATATTTAGCACGCACCAATAACCATCAGCGCTTAGAGGGGCAGGGGGAGGGGGTTACCCTGCGAGTGATTATTGAATGGCCATCCAAGCAAGCCGCTTTAGACTTTATGAATGACCCTGAATATGCGCCTTATTTAAAAGCGCGGGTTGAGGGATCCGTGAGCCATCATGTACTGATCGAAGGTAGAGATGATTTAGCTTAAGTTCGCTGGTTGCTTTGCCGGTTTCGCCTACGGCGACGTCATAAGCTTTGTCCAGCTAAAGCTTACAAGCAAAAGAAAGGCTGCCCCGCATCTTCTCAGATCCTGCGTTGCGCATTCACAAGGGCGTTAAAGTAACTCGCTGCGCTCAAACAGACTTCAACTTTTCTCCCTTGTTCATTTACGCTACTCGGCGAAGATGATGGGGATTATTTCACGCGGTTGCTCATAATTCCCCTTATTGGGGAGCGTTGACGTCGCCGCAGGCGAAAGCTTTGCTTTTAGATTGCAAGTCTGATTACACATAATAGCGTGTTGGTCGTGTTGGTTTCGCCTTGACGGCGATGTACTTTTCTTTGCGTGGCCAAAGAAAAGTACACAAAAGAAAGGCCACCCCGCATCTTCTTGATTCCTGCGTTGCGCATTCACAAGGGCGTTGAAGTAACTCGCTACGCTCAAACAGACTTCAACTTTACTCCCTTGTTCATCTACGCTACTCGGCGAAGATGATGGGGATTGTTCCGTGTGGGTAGCTTTATTCGAAAGTAGTGGCTAATTCCACCCAATTTTTGTAGCTTTCTTTGGGAACCGACAATGATGAAAGCTCCATTCCTGCCATGTCAGTGGCTTGCGGTTTGCTGTGGGAATTTGCTATGTTTCTCTGTTGTTGCGCAGCTATCGGATTATTCAGATTTTCTATTTGCAGGGAGAGAACATCGCGGTACTTGAGTTGTTGGTGACCCTCTTCAAACTTAACAATGTAAAACCCGTCTTCATGCGGTACTAGGTTTTCAGGAAAAGGAATAGAAGGTGTAATTTTAACCTTTATGGAATCTCTCAGACTTGTGTTTATTAGCGTTGCTTGTAATTGGTCAGCGGTATGAAGCCCATATTTAGAGTCTTTCATCGGTAGTCTTTTCATTACGCATTGGTAATATTCCGGGTATTTATCATGAATAATCATCAATGAACATAGTAGTAATAAGTCGATATTTTCTTCATTAAGGTTCACTAGGATCGCGAGAATTTTATCAACTAATTGTTCAGTTTCTCGTAGAGACAAAATATAGATATCTGATACCGATGCTAATAGCTCGAAAAAATACCCTTTATCGTTATCTAGTTGAGGCCAAATTTTTGGAAAGAACTTATCTGTTTGTTCTTCGCTTAAATATGAAAGGTGATTTGCTATAAACGCTAGGCGAGGTTGTTCTTTTAGCGTGCAGCGGCGTTTGAAAAAGCGACCTAGGTAAACATTGGCGTCAAAGTCATTCCCATAAACCGCTTTAACTGCATGTTGCAGTTGCTCTGTATCGGTGGCTACGACAAAGATTACGTAAGGCATATCGAAGAAATGTTTGATCACCTCTAACATTTCTACCGCGTAGGAAGGGCGGCAGCGGTCCAATTCATCTACAAAAATAAAAGTAGGGTTTTGTTTTTCGGAGCAAGCGGTAACATTATCAATAAATGTGGTGATACTCTTCTTAAAGTCTTCAATACTGCTGAGTTTTTGTTCGTGATCTTTAAACATCGCTGCGACGACTTTTCCGGTGGCTTCCGCAAACTCCTCGCTCTTGCTTGGATCTTCTTCAGAATCTTTGTCTAGTATCTCATCGACATTAATACCACTAACTTTTTTGATTACAGCCTTGGTTATTTCTGGTGCGGCATGTTTGCAGAAGCCCCAGGCTTTACTCCCTATGTTTCTAATCGCTTGCTCGTCTTTATCTTGTGATTGGTCGCGAAGTTGAGCGGTAATTGACGACACAACTGTCATCATTGGGTCATCAGAAAAGTCTTGCTTCCAGGCGTCTATGTAAACCGTTGGATGGTGTTCTTCTATAGAAGCTTGCCAACGTTTTAGGAAGTAGGTTTTACCTGTTCCCCAGCTAGAGTTGAGGTTGAGTACATAGCCACTTTTAGCTTGGGCAATTAAGAAGTTGGTGAGGAAATTTGCATAAGTTGCACGATTAAGTTTGTCGGCAGAAAACTCTTCATCATTTTCCTTTGTTAAAGGGGGACTCCAATCAAAGTTATATTTTTTACCTGCCACTTAACTTGCTCCGTAAACTCTTATTGAGTAAAGTTATCATAAGCCTGCATATTTGTGGCTTACTTTCTAGTTAATGGTAGTTCCACAAATTTTTTCTTCTGAGTAATAATTGATTTTTGGGTTAGCTGGTTGTGTAGATTTCGCCTTGACGGCGACGTCATTTTTCTTTGGCGAGCAAAGAAAAACGAAGCAAAAAGAAAACTCGCCCTGCATTATCTTCTTCCTGCGTTGCTCGTATCTAAGTGCGTCGAAAAACTCGCTACGCTCAAACAGGTTTCGACTTTATCACTTAGACACTTGCGCTACTCAGCGATAATGAAGGTATGAAAAGAGATGACGCTTTGTGTTGCGGCGCTTTTATAACAGATACTTAAAATATATTTAGCTTAGCGAAATCAAGAGCTCTAAATACACGCATTTGAAGTTAAGAATTATTAATCACAAATCCATTCAATAAAAGAAACCTCAATAACTATTCAAGTGGGGGCTTCCCCATCATCTTCGCCGAGTAGCGGAAATGAGCTAGGGAAATAAGTTGAAGCCTGTGTGAGCGTAGCGAGTTGCTTCAACGCCCTAGTGAGTGAGCAACGCAGGTTTTTAGAAGATGCGGGGCAGCCTTTCTTTTGCTTCGTTTTCTTTGGCTGTTCAAAGAAAATGACGTCGCCGCAGGCGAAAGCTCTGCTTTTTAAAAGTGATTTCGATTGGTTACAAATGCGGGTAGGCGAAAGCTTTTAATTAATGCCAATTAATATAAAAACAAAAAAAGCCCTGAGCATTGCTCAGGGCTTCCTATTTCCACCATTAGCTAATCGTCATTAGCTAAAAGTAAGAAGATTAACCGCCTACAGCGATTTTCTTCATGTCTTTCATGTAGCCGCGTAGTTTCTTACCTACAACTTCTACTGGGTGGCTGCGTAGCGCTTCGTTTACTTCGATTAGGCGAGCGTTATCAACGCCGTTGCTTTGCTCTTCAAAGCCTTTACCGATGTACTCTAAGCTGATGTTGTTCACGGTGTCGCGCAATAGTGGCACAGCAGCGTGAGAGAATAGGTAACAACCATATTCTGCAGTATCAGAGATTACTACGTTCATTTCGTACAAACGCTTACGGGCAATGGTGTTAGCAATTAGCGGAGTCTCGTGTAGTGACTCGTAGTAAGCACTTTCTTCAATGATGCCTGCAGCAACCATAGTTTCGAACGCTAGTTCTACACCGGCTTTAACGAGGGCAACTAAGATAATGCCTTTGTCGAAGAATTCTTGCTCAGTAATTTCTACGTCAGATACTGGGGCTTTTTCAAAACCGCTTTGGCCAGTTTCTTCACGCCACTTAAGCAAGTTAACATCGTTGTTTGACCAGTCAGTCATCATAGTGCGAGAGAATTCGCCTTCGATGATGTCGTCCATGTGTTTTTCAAACAATGGGCGCATTAGGTCTTTAAGCTCGTCGGCTAGGTCAAAACACTTAATTTTAGCTGGGTTAGACAGGCGGTCTACCATGTTGGTAATGCCACCGTGCTTAAGGGCTTCGGTTACTGTTTCCCAACCAAACTGGATAAGTTTAGCGGCGTAACCAGGCTCAATGCCTTCGGCTACCATTTTGTCATAACCTAAGATGGCGCCAGTTTGTAACACACCACATAAAATGGTTTGCTCGCCCATAAGGTCAGATTTAACTTCAGCCACAAAAGAAGACTCAAGTACGCCCGCGCGGTCACCACCGGTTGCAGAAGCGTAGGCTTTAGCAATCGCAAGGCCGTTACCTTGTGGGTCGTTTTCTGGGTGAACAGCAATTAGGGTTGGAACACCAAAGCCACGTTTGTATTCTTCACGTACTTCAGTACCAGGGCACTTAGGTGCAACCATTACAACAGTGATGTCTTCACGTACTTGCATGCCTTCTTCAACAATGTTGAAGCCATGTGAGTAAGCTAAGGTAGCGCCTTTCTTCATTAACGGCATAACCGTTTCTACTACGTTGCTGTGCTGCTTATCTGGCGTAAGGTTAAGTACCATATCCGCTTGTGGGATAAGTTCTTGGTAAGTACCAACGGTAAAACCGTTGTCGCTTGCTTGAACAAAAGAAGCACGCTTCTCAGCAATGGCTGCGTCACGTAAAGCGTAAGAAATGTTTAGGCCTGAATCACGCATGTTTAAGCCTTGGTTTAGGCCTTGTGCGCCACAACCCACTACTACGATGTTCCAGTCTTTAATAAAGTTACAACCATCAGCAAATTCGCTGCGATCCATAAAACGACATTTACCTAATTGCTCAAGCTTTTGGCGCAAGCTAAGGGTGTTGAAATAATTAGCCATGTTTGACTCCGTAAAAATAGCGTTAATTAAATGATGATGGTGTTGTTGTGTTTACGAGATCCCGATGCACCTCTTTGTGTGCGTTTCTTGTTCCTGTCTCGTGATGGCCTCAATATAAACATAAAGTAGCATTGCGTAAAATGATGTTTTTGGGATATTGTATTTCACATATTGCAATAAGGGTTGTGGTTCAATGGGGAAAATGGTGTTTAAGGGGAATAAGCGGTGGACGTAAGAAGTGTTGAGCTGTTTTTACACCTAAGTCAGAGCTTACATTTCGCTAAAACTAGCCAAGCGATGCATGTGAGCGCTTCTACTTTAAGCCGGGTCATCCAGCGTTTAGAAGAGGAATTGGGCAGCAGCTTATTTACTCGAGATAAACGCAGCGTGCACCTTACTCAGGCGGGGCAACGTTTTCGTAGCTTTGCTGAAAACTGGCTAGAGCAATGGCGTCAATTGCAAATGGACCTCTCTCTACAATCTAGTGAATTGGCCGGTGAGTTGACGCTATATTGTTCAGTGACGGCTAGTTATAGCCATTTACCCGATATTTTGGATAAATACCGCTTATCTTGCCCCAATGCTGATATCAAATTGGCCACTGGTGATGTAGCCATGGCGGTAGACAAAGTCGCCAATGGCGAAGTAGATATTGCCATTGCTGCTCGCCCAGAACAGCTCCCCCTGAATATTGCCTTTGCCAGTATTAGCAAAATTCCGCTGTCGATAATTGGTCCAACAGTGTCGTGCAACGTGCGTAAGCTATTAGAGCGTAACCCTATTCCTTGGGATCAAGTACCCTTTATTTTACCGGAGCATGGCCCAGCGCGAGCGCGTATTGATCATTGGTTTAAGGCAATGCGTATTACGCCTAATGTGTATGCCAAGGTCGCTGGTCATGAAGCGATTGTGAGTATGGTGGCCTTGGGCAGTGGAGTGGGCATAGCGCCCGAAGTGGTAGTAGACAACAGCCCAGTGCGTGAGCGGATCCAAAGTATTGCTGTTGGGGTTGAGTTAGCCCCTTTTGATTTGGGGATCTGTATGTTATCAAGAAGGTTACACGAACCATTAATGCAACGGTTTTGGCAAGTCGCCGCGCGTAATTAAACATCCATTTAAACGGGTATAAGGTGGTAATTAATGACACCCGCAGTACAGCAGCTTAAAAAAGCCAAACAAGAATTTCAGTTACTTGAATATAAAAGTGACCCCCAACAAGGCAACTTTGGCCAAGACAGCGCCGACAAGTTAGGCCTTGATCCGCAGTGGGTTTTTAAAACCCTAGTGGCGTGTGATGAGCACGACCCTAAGAAAATGGTGGTTGCTGTGGTACCAGTAACGGGTCAGCTTGATTTAAAAGCACTGGCTAAGGCCGCAAAAATCAAAAAGATGCGCATGGCCGATGTGCCAGTGGCCGAGCGCACCACCGGTTATGTAAAAGGGGGAATTAGCCCCTTTGGTCAAAAAAAGCGTTTACCTACCTTTATCGACTGCAGCGCAGAGCAACTGGATGAAATTGTTGTCAGTGCCGGTAAGCGTGGTTTATCGTTGCAATTATCGGCTAACGTTCTGCAAAATCTGCTGGGGGCGCAGTTTGCTATACTTAGTCACTAGCGTGAAGATTTTTAATCCAAGGTGGGCCATGCGATATTTGTTGTTAATAATAGTTACTTTCCACTGGGCTGTTTTAGCCAGTGATTTAGAACCTGCAAAATTTTCCACCAGTATCGTCAAGCCTTGGGGTTACCAAGACGCAGAATTGGCTGGGCAAGGTCTACTGCCGAGTTTCACCCAAGCCTTAGTGAAAGAGGCAGGTATAGACTACCTCAATACTATGCGACCTTACCCAAGAGTAATTAAAGAAATGGAATCGGGGAGTGCCGATTTTGCGGTAATGTTTGCTAGCCCTCATTCAGACGAGATAGCGGTTGATTTAGGTTTAGTGGTGACGGTCAAAATAGTGGCCATCGCTAATGCTGGAGAGCAGCCTGTTCACCATGTATCGCAATTAGCCGGCAAACGTATAGGCGTTATTCGTGGCTCTGCTTATGGGCCTGATATAGATGATAACCCTTATGTTGAGCGGGTAAGTTTTATTAATACCGAGCAAGGTATTCAAATGTTGCTGCTAGGTCGCATCGACGCAATGATCGCCACTAATTACTCGATAAATTACGCATTGAAAGAGTTACATGTTGCGGCGGCACAAATCACACCCATATATCAATTAGCCACACGAAAGGTTCATTTGTATTGGTCGCGTTCGTCCGGCCAAAAGGAGCAAGCAGAACGCTTAAAGCAAGCGTTGGTTCGTTTACGTGAAGATGGTGTGTTAGATAACATTTTTGCCTTGGACGGTACTTTGGCTAATCAGTATTAAATACCTTTTCGCTTCGCTTGAGCCGACAAATAAGCTTCTATACAATGAGGTCAAATTAAGGAGAGTTTAATGATTAACCCGGCTAAAATTGAAGAAATAGCGAAACAAGTGAGCGACATGGTTCCACCTGGGCTAAAAAATGTAGGTGATGAATTTGAGCGTAAAGTAAAGCAAGTGATTCAAGCTAAGCTGAGCCAACTTGACGTGGTAAATCGCGAAGACTTTGACGTACAAACCCAAGTGTTATTAAGAACCCGTGAAAAATTAGCTGAATTAGAGTTAAAAGTGGCAGAGTTAGAGTCGCGTTTGAATCAAACGTCTTAAGTCAGGGCTCATTTCACCAATATAAAAACAAGGCTACCGCTTTGTTTTTTTTTGCACCTTAATTTGTTTATTTTATGAAATATAGCCACTTACTTTTATCTGTGTTGTGATATATGGTAAATTCATTGTGAATTTTTATTCTCAAGCTATTCATGGTTATTGCAGGCGAGATCTCACTTTTGTCTTTTGTTGAACATATTATTAACATCAATTATCCTTCTTTTTCAGTATCTTATGGTTAAAATCTTTGTTTTTTAACAAATCTCTCCAAGCTTTTGCTAAATATCGCTTAGTCATTTAAAGTGAATTTTATTTCGTGATAGCGCTTACATTGTGATCTCTGTCGTTTCCATGCGCCTGCTTGCGCCTTACGATAAAAGTGTAAAAGGCGTCTAGGGCAACTCGGGTCAAGAGCCTTCAAAGGGATTTCATAGGGAGAGAACAATGTTTAACAACACAATATTTAAAGTATCAATGTTAGCCGCTGCAGTAACCATGGCCGGTTGTGCCAATGACGAGGGTACGCCAGTAATACCGCCACCGCCAGCAGATGAAGCTTTAGTTATTATTGATGATGGAGCGACCGGTAGTTTTACACTTAAAGTAGGTTACGCACCTGATTATCAAAAGACAGAGTTAGCGAAAGATGGAACTTATGACCAAGCTGGTCTTAAGGTTTCTCCAAGTGCTAACGGTGAAGAATACGTTTGGGAAGTTGAAACATTTGGCAACGGTGAAGCGTATTTCATTGTTGGTAGTGATACCCAAATGGATATGACTGACTATCAAGCTGGTATTTATGTATTTGATCTAAACGTAACTAATGCTACTGCGTCAGGAAACTATGCTCACCAAATCGTAATGCAAACTAGCGGTGGTGCGACGGATTACCTTGATCGAAATACCTACTACTTTGGCCAAGATCAATTAGCTGACTTAGAAGGCGAAGGCTGGAAAACAATCACTGTGCCAGTTAGCTGTCTCAGCGCCGATGAGAATGGCAACTTTGATATCACTAAGGTGAACGAAGTATTCCGTTTGGACATTCGCAACGAATCAGTTACCTATGAATTAGGAACTGTGAAGCTTGAGAAAGACGCAACTATGAGCCCTGAAGGCGCGGTTGAGTGGACTTGTGGCTAATCAATAGCTAACAGTAGGCCGCTAAATGTTTTTTAGCGGCCTATTTGTCTTTAACTTGGAATAAAGGCGCATAAGGATATGAAAATGAAACGTTTTTTTGTGTTGTTTGTTGCCATTTCTTCAGGTTTCTTAGTGGCTTGTGGCAGTACTGGAACATCCGGAGATAGCAGCAAAAAAGATCAATTCGCCATTCCGTTAATGGTTACCTACACTCTCAATGACGGAAAAGGCTGGGACAAAGTCAGCGCGGGCACCCAAGGTTGGGGTGACGGAGTCGGTAAATTTAGCTTAGCGAACGAGCAAGCTAATGTGAAAATCAGAAAGAAAGCCAGTAATCCTTGGCATATTCAATTAAAACGCCCTGTGGCTTTAGTTGAAGATATGCACTACGAATTAACCGTTGAAGCCTCGGCCAGTCAAGAAAGCTTGATGGTAGTGGCGGTGCAACAAAATTATGGCGATTACGTGACTTATTTTTATCGTTCAGAAACAGTAAGCACTGAAAACCAAGTATTCACTTATGACTTTACTATGCCTAATGATGAGAGAAAGGGGACTTTTTCAATCATGTTTGGTGACGGTGAAGAAGGTGTGAGCTATAGCTTACGTAACATTAAGTTGAATTCGACCTATTAGTTATCTCAAACCTTAAGCGTTATTTAAAAGGAAAATATTATGAAACTGCTAACATCTCTAGCCTTAGCATTTAGCTTATTCTCGGTAGCATCGGTGTCACAGGCTGCCAATGTAGATATTAAATTAGACAATGGCAAAAAATGGCAAGAGGTCAATGCGGGCGTTGACGGTTGGGGCGACGGTAAAGGTAATTTTTCCTTTAATGGCGACACCGCTACGGTAACCGTAGAAGAAAAAGCCAGTAATCCTTGGCATATTCAATTAAAGCACCCAAAAGTGAACCTTGAAAAAGGCCAGAACTACCAAATTACCGCTGAAGTAAGCGCCAGTGCTAAAAGTCCATTAACCATTATCGTACAAAAAGACTCTGGTGATTACGCCACTTATTATGCTGAAGATGTGAGTGTTAACAGCGCGTCTCAAACCTTTAGTTTCCAATTCAAAATGCCAAAAAGTGACAGCAAAGCCGCGTTTGCTTTCTTCGCTGGTGGCGCTGATCAAGGTGTAACGTATACCTTTAAAAACATTAGCCTGAAATCCATGAACTAGTTTTTCCATAACCTTCTTTAACCTATCAACGTAGGCAGTGCGCTTAATCCCAATAGCACTGTATGTTTTAGCAAGCTATAGCAGTTTGCTTGCTTAAAACAGCTACATTACTCGGTTACTCCTCGTTCCTTTCTGCGAGGAGTTTTTTTATTGTTTTTCGTATCATGCTTAAGGTTTCTGTGGTGCCATTTTTTTTGTTTCTTTACACCTTCTGATTTTATGACTTAACTCAAAACTTCCATTATATTCCTTTGAATCAAACACTCGCCTTGGGTAGATTGAATTCATGTGAAAGCGCTTACACTCTTTTGATAGGCGCAAATCAATCCAATTTGGCGGCGCGTGTGCGCTGTTTCTTCAATCCCAGGAGTTGTTATGCAACATAATCAGCAGTTTTTTCATGCTCATCACTCGCCAATGGGCGCATTAGCCTCTTTTACCTTTGGTGAGCATGGCGACCACGGAGGAATGGGTTTAGAGCTAGGAGCTCCTTACGAAGGCAATATCTTCATCGGCTACCAAGATGGTGACGGTGTGGTAAATAGTTTTCCATTTTACAAAGGCGCTAATGATCAAAGTGAGCGTTATGTTCAAAAAGATGACAGCTCAACACTCACCGAACGCACTTTTTCAGAGGTAGAGCGTGATTACCGCTGGGCGAGCGATACATTTTCTGCTCCAGGAATTAGCCTTAAAGTGCTGAGCCCGTTTTTTGATATTCCCGATCCTGCTTTGGCTCAGCATCAATTGCTTAAACAGGCCAGCTGCCCTGCGGTATATGTAGAGCTCACGCTTGATAATACTAGCGATAAAGACTGGACCGGCTTTTTTGCTTTGCAGGGAGAAGAATTACGCTGGAACAAGCTGCTTGATGGTGATGCAAATGGTATGGTTGGGGTGACGTGTCGCAACAATATTGGTCTGGCAAGCAACAGCAAACATACCCGCGCATTTAGTCATTTTTCGGTACAAAGTGCTTTGAGTAAAATGGGCAACAACGAGTGTTTCATGCTAGGCCCAACCGCTGGTGTGATGATTGATGTGAAAGCCGGTGAAAAAGTCACGGTTCGTTTAGCTTTAGGCTTTTATTTAGACGGTAACGTAACCTTTAACCGCGCAATGCAGTATTACTACACCCAGCACTTTACAGGCTTAAACGATGTACTTGCTTATGCATTACGTCATTACGATAGTTACGCCGCCATCGCAGAGCGCGCCGATAAAGAGCTATTAGCCAGTTCATTAAACGCCCATCAACAGTATTTAATCGCGCATGCTACTCGCAGTTATTATGGTTCAACCCAGTGGCTATTTGACGGCACCCAATCTGTTTGGGTGGTCAATGAGGGCGAGTATTTGATGATGAATACCCTCGACCTAACCGTAGATATGCTGTTCTTTGAATTGAAGAAAAACCCTTGGACAGTGAAGAACACGCTTGAGCAGTTTTTAACTCAATATAGTTTCTATGATGAGATTTTTGACCCCGCTAATCCCGAGCTTAATTTCAGCGGTGGCTTGTCATTTACCCATGATATGGGAGTGTCTAATAATTGGAGCCCTAAGGGAGAAAGCTCTTACGAAATGGCGGGTTTAGACAGACTTTGTTTTAGTCATATGACCTATGAGCAGCTAACTAACTGGGTATTGTGTTGTGGCTTATACATCAGCAAAACAGAAGACCGCGCTTTTGCCACTGAGCAGCGTGGTACCCTGATCGACGGTTTACAATCGCTGTTAAACCGAGATAATCCCGAGCCAGCTTTACGTGATGGAATCATGAGCTTCGAATCAGCGAGAACCGAGCAAGGGGGAGAAATTACCACCTATGATTCTTTAGACCATAGCCTTGGCCAAGCTCGGGGCAATATTTACCTAGCAGGGAAAAGTTGGGCGGCTTACTTAGCGATTGCAGAGGTGCTCAATCAATTAGGCGAAACAGAGCACGCTGCTATTGCTCTACAAGCGGCAAAACGCTGTGCTGATAAGTTAACAGAGAGTTTTGATCAAGAGTTAGGCTATGTACCAGCGGTATTAGATGGACACTCAAAAAGTGCCATTATCCCAGCGATTGAAGCCTTAGTTTATCCTTATCAGATGGGCTTAACAGAGGCCGTTTCAGAAACGGGGCCTTACGCTAGCTACATTAAAATTCTAAAATCACACCTAAAATATGTGTTAAATGATGAATACTGCTTATATCCAGATGGCGCATGGAAGCTGTCTTCTACCGCTGATAATTCTTGGGCAAGTAAAATATTTTTGAATCAGTATGTTGCTCGAGAAATTTTAAATATTCCTGAGGCCTTTAGCGTAGAGGCTGATGCCGCTCACCAACGCTGGCAAACCGAAGGTGCCAGTAAACATGCGTGTTGTGATCAATTCAGCTCCGGTAAGCCAATTGGTAGCTTGTATTATCCTCGATGTGTGACCAACATCTTATGGTTAGATGAAAAATAGCCTTTTAGCCTAGGATCGTTGGCTTGGTGCTAGCTGCTAGAGTACTAATAGAGTGGCGACTTAATCAGCGCTAACTAGCAAAGTATAATAATTAACAAGCTGATGAGGTTCATCAGCTTGTTGCTTTTTGCGCTTTTAGTTGAGTGGCAGGAGAAGGGAGAATCTAAATGCGAGAACGCAATGCAGTTTTATTGTTGCTCGACGTAAAACACCCCTATGACAGAGAAATCTTAAAGGGAGTGACTAGTAATAGCTGTCCATTATCTCATTGGATGCAGCCAGAAGTAATGACCATTGCTGAGGCTAAGCTGATCACATTAGATCGGTTTTGCGGAGTGATTGCCGATTTCGATAAATTGGGCGTACCGCAGTTTTGTAAAGATCTCTCTCTTCCCTTGGTAGCGTTATCAGGTTCACGTTTAAATCTATTACCTGATCGCAATTTTGCGCGAGTTAGCCCTGATAGTTATGCCATTGTTGAACTTATCGTGCAGTCATTCTTGGCGAGAGGCATTCGTCGTGTCTCTTTCTTTGGAGGAGTGCCCGCTTTTTCTGCTCCTTGGGTGAAAGAACGCAAAAATGCTCTGGCTAAGTTGGCACTAAAATACAAATTAGAGTGGTTGGAGTTAAGCCTTCCAGAACTCACCAAACCTGAGCAGCAAGTGGGGGTGTTAGCCGCTTCAGATACTCAAGCGCGTCAATTCGCTAGTTTGTGCCATGATCAGGGCATTAGTGTACCAGGGCATTATTCGATTATTGGCGTAGATGCCGATCCAACCGAAAGTGCATTATCGCCTCTTTCTTTGTGCTCAGCGGTATTACCCACTCAGCAAATTGGAGAGCAAGCAGTGCGTTTGTTGCAAGAACAGATTGACGGAAAACCTGCGCGCGAAATATTGGTGCCTGCCGTAGAGATTGTTAGTGGTGCCTCGGCCGACCTTGCCGCTCCCACCGATCCCCTTATTACCAAGGCTTTGTTCTTCCTAAACAGTAACTTTCACCGCCGAATTAAAGTCGCTCAGGTTGTAGACTATTGTGCGGTATCTCGCAAAACTCTTGAAACACGCTTCAAACAAATTCTTGGAAAAACCGTGCATCAACAATTACACGAAGTTCGAATGGAATTTGCAAAGCAACAACTTACCACTACAAATTCCTCGGTTGATGCAATTGCCGATGCTGCGGGCTTCTCAAATCAACACTACCTGTATTATCTATTTCGCCAGGAAATGGAAATGACGCCAAATCAGTACCGGAAAAAGTTTGCGTGAAAACATAAACGGCTAATTAATTGTTACTAGCAAGACAACGCCGTTGATATTTTTTTGAGTTTCTAAAATCTTCGCTAAGCCTTATCGCTAGTGGTTTCGTGACTATCGCATTACGTTATATAGTTTAATAATTGCTAATTGTCATGATAGTGGCTTTTTTTATGACACGTCTCAAATCTTAACCTTTATTAGTTTGAAGACCTTTTCAGGCTTAGCTAAAGTTAGTTCCAAGAAAGCGCTTACACGAAAGTGGTGAAATAGAATTTTTTTTCTTGTTTCGTGTCAACGCTTCTCCACATTTAAACTTATGGAAACGATACATCATGGCAGCAGTTACTTTTAACAATTTGAAAAAACGCTTTGGTAAAACCGAAGTGGTAAAAAGCTTCGACTTACACATTCAAGATGGTGAGTTTGTCGTGTTACTTGGCCCTTCTGGTTGTGGTAAATCAACCACTTTAAGAATGCTTGCTGGTTTAGAAGATATTTCAGATGGTGAAATTTTCATCGCTGACGAGCTAGTGAATGACCTGCACCCAATGGAACGTAACATTGCAATGGTGTTTCAAAGCTACGCTTTGTACCCACATATGAGTGTTGAGCAAAACATTGCGTTTGGTTTGAAGATGACCGGCGTTCCAAAACCTGAAATCGCCAAGCGCGTTAAATATGCTGCCGACATGTTGGAGCTTACGCCACTGATGGACCGCAAGCCTAAAGAGCTATCGGGTGGTCAACGCCAGCGTGTAGCAATGGGTCGTGCAATGGTTCGCACACCAGAAGTATTCTTATTCGATGAGCCCTTATCAAACTTAGACGCTAAATTGCGTGGCTCTATGCGTGCAGAAATCAAAACTTTGCACGACAAATTAGGTACTACCACGTTGTATGTAACCCACGACCAAGTTGAAGCCATGACTTTAGCAGACCGGATTGTGATTTTGAAAGATGGTTACATTGAGCAGGTAGGAACACCTAAAGAAATTTTCGAAGAGCCAGCTAATAAGTTTGTTGCTTCGTTTATTGGTGCGCCAGAGATGAATATGATTCCGGCCACTATTAAAAAACTAGGTACGACCTCAAGCCTAGTTTTCTCAGACCAACATATCGATTTACCTGCATCTTACGCAGAAGATGAGTTGGTTTGTACCTTGGGGATTCGTCCAAGTGACTTATACCTAACTAAACGCTCTATTGAGTCAGACACTATCGGAAACGTCTTGGCCACTGTTGTGGGCGTTGAATTATTGGGGTCAACCTATCATGTGCAGTGCGAGTTAGACGGCGCACGTTTCATAGCAGAAGTTGCCATTGCAGATGATGTAAACGCAGAGATGCAAGGTAAAGTGGAGTTGTTCTTCGATATTTCGCGGATCCACTTGTTTAATAATGAAACTGGCAAAGCAATATTGCCACAATTGAACTAGTTTGCTTCCAAGCGCCTAAAAGGTTTTAGGCGTACTACCCAACTGCGACATTGAATAATAATAAAGTTCATGTACTTAGGAGAATAGGATGTTTAATAAAAAGAAAATTGGAACGGTAGCTCTAGCTTTAGGTGCCACACTTGCGTTAACCGCAACGTCGGCATTCGCTAAAACTACTCTGACTGTAGCTTCATTCCCAAGTTTTGACCTAGCGGTACAGTCAGCCATTCCTTTATATAAAAAGCTTCATCCAGAAGTAGAAATTAAGTTGGTATCTTTGGCTTACGGAGATCACCACAATGCAATGACCACAGCGTTAGCAACTGGCGGTAACCTACCTGATGTTATGGGTATCGAATATGGTTACATCGGCCGTTTTGCTTCTTCTGGTGGTTTAGAAGATTTACGTGCTGCTCCATACAGCGCTGCACAATACGAAAAATTATTCTCGAAATTTACTGTGCCACTAGCCACTGGCGGTACCGGTACACTAGCAGCTATTCCAGCTGATATCGGTCCTGGTGCGTTGTTCTACCGTGAAGATATCTTTACCAAAGCGGGCGTAACGCAAGAAGACCTAATTAAAGACTGGGATTCTTTCATCGCTGCAGGTAAGAAAATTAAAGAAACGACTGGCTCTTACTTAGTGGCTAGCGCAGTGGATATTAAAGACGTTGTGATCCGTAGTGGTCTTGAAGATGGTCAAGGTATCTACTTTGATTCAGACAACAACATCACTGTTAACAACGACCGCTTCAAAGAAGCATTCCGTTTAGCTAAAGCTGTTCGTGATGCAGGTATTGATGCGCAAGTGGGTGCTTGGAGCTCTGAGTGGACTGAAGGTCTACGTCGCGGCACTATCGCTTCTCAAATGATGGGTGCTTGGTTAGGCGGTCACTTGAACAACTGGATTGCTCCAGACAGTAAAGGTCTATGGCGTGCAGCTGCACTACCAGGTGGTACTTATGCAAGTTGGGGTGGTTCTTTCTACGCCATTCCTAAGAAAGCACAAAACAAAGCAGAAGCATGGGAGTTCATTAAGTTCATGACAATGAACAAAGAAATGCAAATTGCTGCGTTCCGTGATTTAGACGCTTTCCCAGCATTAATTGAAGCTCAAAATGATGATTTCATTAACCAGCCTATTCCTTACCTAGGTGGCCAAGTGGCTCGCGTAGAGTGGAAAAAATCTGCTGACCGCATTCCAGCATTAGACGTGCATAAGCATGATCCAGTTGCTGAACAAATCATCAACGATGCACTAGAAGGTGTATTAGAACGTGATGAGAACATTGATGCAGCGTTAGCTGAAGCTGAGAAACAAATCAAGCGTCGCGCTAGACGTTAATTTTAAATCCTGAGGGAGCTTGCTCCCTCTCTTTTCCTTTTGTCGGGAGTTAAAGATGTCTTCTGTCGAGTCTGCCGTAAGACCACCAGTAACCAAAATAAGAAAGCGGACCCTAAAGCAGCGACTAAACGCTAGTGGCTATAAGTGGGCTCCTTACTTATTTGTTAGTCCATTCTTCGTTATTTTTGCTGTTTTTGGGTTGTTCCCATTACTATTTTCATTGTTTTTATCTTTCCACTATTGGGAGCCAGCCTCCGGCCTAGCGGCAATGGAGTGGGTAGGCATTGAGAACTTTACCTTCACATTGACCGATGATTGGTTTCAAAAATCAGTTTTCAATACGATGTGGATCGCTCTTGCTGCCGGTATCCCGCAGCACGTAGTAGCTATTCCATTAGCGTATTTCTTACATACCAGCTTTAAACGTAGCCGTAACACGGTTATCGGCATGTACTTCCTGCCGTTTATTACCTCGTCTGTGGCTATTTCTTTGGTATTCACTACCTTATTCTCTCGCGATTTCGGCATGATTAATATGCTGTTTACGTCGGCGGGTAACTGGACAATATTCGGTGATATTCAGCCTTTATCTTGGCTATTCCCAACCGCAAATATTGACTGGAACCGTCCTGAATATACTAAGACGATGATCGCCTTTGTTGTGTTCTGGCGCTATGTGGGTTGGAACACCGTATTGTACCTCTCTGCAATGCAGACTATTCCTAAAGATCTTTATGAAGCGGCAACCGTTGATGGCGCTAAACGTTGGCAACAATTCTGGTACATCACAGTACCTATGCTTAAGCCAATGATGTTCTTTGCAGTAACCCTAACCATTATTGGTAACTTACAGTTGTTCGAAGAACCGTTCATTATTACCGGTGGTAGTGGTGGCCTAGAGCAAGCGGGTAAAACTGCAGCAATGCACATGTATATTACAGCATTTGTTGAAGGTGACTTTGGTACGGCGTCAGCAGTGTCTTGGATTCTGTTCGCTCTAATTGCTTTCCTCACCTGGGGCAACAACAAATTACTTGGTGAGAAGAAGTAGGACTTAATCATGAATAAAATTACTAAAAGCCATTTAATTGCGTACTTTATAGTGGGGATGGGCGCGATAATAATGCTTGCGCCGTTCTACTTCATGTTTGTATTTGCGTCGCATACCAACTCATCGATTCTATCGGTGCCACCACCAGTATGGTTTGGCGGAGAGTTTGTAAACAACGTTGGTATTCTTTTAGATGCACTACCGTACTTCTGGCACAACATTGGTTTGAGTTTCTACGTAGCCTTAATCACTACAGTATTAAACTTATTCTTCTGTTCACTAGCCGGTTATGCCTTCGCTCTGTTTGAGTTTAAAGGTCGCAACATTATGTTCGTGTTAATCATGGGCACCATGTTACTACCACCATTCTTAGGCATGATTCCAACGGCATTGATTATGTCTAAGCTCGAGTGGATGAACCAACCACGTGCGCTTTACATTCCAATGGCTTGTGGAGCAATGGGTATCTTTATGATGCGTCAGTTTATCTCTAGCGCGATTCCTAAAGAGCTAATTGAAGCGGCACGTATGGACGGTTGTAACGAGTTTGCTATTTACTGGCGTGTAGTGGTTCCACTTATTACTCCAGCATTTGGTACGCTTGGTTTGATTACCTTCATTGGTCAATGGAACAACTTCATGGGCCCATTGGTGGTAATGAATGACATGAAGATGTTCACCGTGCCACTCGCACTACGAGCACTACAAGGTACTGGTCAGGTTCCTTGGGGCGCAATTTGTGCCGGTGCAGCAATTGCGGTAGTACCACTGATGATCTTGTTTGTTATGACCTCACGTAAGCTGATTGACGGCTTAACAGCGGGTGCTGTGAAAGGCTAATAAACAAAGCAAAATAAAAAGCCAGCCTAACTAGGCTGGCTTTTTTGTATCCGCGTTTTAACCTAAGGTTACTTTTTAACAATACTGACGATGTAAAGTAGAATAACCGCACCCGCTACCGCAGTAATCAGAGAGCCCAGCATACTGGTAGTGCCGAAGCCCAATAAGCCGAATACAAACCCACCGACCACCGAGCCAACAATACCGACTACGATGTTACCCACTAAGCCAAAGCCGTCGCCCTTCATAATGTTGCCGGCTAACCAACCTGCGACTGCGCCAATCAATAACCAAATAATAATGCCCATACGTTCCCTTATTCATGAGTGAAATATTTGCCATGCTAACTGGGCTCGCGATATAGCCACATTAGCGTCTGCTTGGCTTAAGTGTAGTCAATAGTTGAACATATTTTGATTAAAGTTTACGCTGATTTTTTCTTTCTATTCACTTGCTTGCAGTTTAATCTGAACACTGAGCCTGACAATTTAGGAGCCATCGATGAGTGCTCAAGCTTACCTTATAGACACTGAATTAGACGCCGACGATGTATTGTTACAGCCCTTGCAAATTAGCCATCGCGACGCGCTGTTAGCTGCCGAAGCAGATGGCAAGCTAAGTGAGCTATGGTACACCAGTATTCCTAATGCCAGCTCTATTGATAGCTACCTAGAAAGCGCCTTGTTAGATAAGCAGCAAGGGCGGGCTTTACCTTTTGTGGTAGTCGATAAACACAGTGGTAAATTGATCGGTGCTACCCGTTATTGCAACGCTGATGGGGTTAATCGCCGTTTGGAGATTGGCCATACTTGGTATGCTAAACGCTACCAACGCTCGGCGGTAAATACCCAGTGTAAGTTACTGTTGCTGGGCTATGCATTTGAGCAGCTGAACTCGATTGCCGTTGAGTTTCGAACTCATTGGCATAATCACGCTTCACGCAATGCGATTGCCCGCCTTGGCGCGAAACAGGATGGGGTATTGCGTAACCATAGTGTTGATGCTCAGGGCAATTACCGCGATACGGTGGTGTTTTCTATTACCAATCAAGAGTGGCCGACGGTAAAGCATTCGCTGCAATATAAATTAGCCCGATATAACAAGCTTTAAGGACGTTAATTGATGAAGGCATTCGCGAATGCGCAGTGGATAAACCCACCCAAACAGTTTCTATTAGACCAGCAGCAACTGCAGCTGACGACTGAACCACATACTGATCTTTGGCAGCGCTCTTATTATGGTTTTCGTAATGACAATGCGCCCGCTTTACTCATAGAACAACAGGACAATTTTAGTCTTAGCGTAAAAGTCAGTTTTAACTATCAGCAGCAGTTTGATCAGGCTGGGGTGATTATCTATCTCGATAGCGACAACTGGTTTAAGGCATCAATAGAATTTGAGACTTCAGCGCTATCGCGGTTAGGATCGGTAGTGACTAATTTAGGCTATTCAGATTGGGCCACCACCGACATTGTCACCCCGCAACATATTTGGTATCGCTTAAGTCGCCGTGGGCCTGATTTTTTGATCGAGTATTCTCAAGATGGCCAACACTATCAGCAAATGCGGGTGTTTCATTTACACCTCTTAGGGGAAACTCAAGCAGAACAAGGTGATCCGCCAGCGCCTGCTAAACACACGATTAAGTGTGGTTTATACGCCTGTAGTCCGATAGATTCATCATTTACCGCCTGTTTTGAGCAGCTGCATCTCTCAAGTTGTTTATGGCGCTCTCACCCCTTGTAGGGGGTGTTTTAGCTTAAAATGATGCCTTTTGGCGAGCAATAAGTAAAAAATAGTTAGTTTTGAATAAAAAAACTTAAATTAGCGCTTTTCATGCGGCTGAGAATGCCTATTATGGGGGTTTAGTACACTCTCGGGAACGCAACATGACGCAATGGACACCCTCAAGCTGGAGAGACAAACCAGTAAAACAATTACCTACTTACCCTGATCAAGAAAAACTTCAACAAACCGAGAAGTTTTTAGCTGATCAACCCCCGCTTGTGTTTGCAGGTGAAGCGCGAGCTTTACGTGAAGACCTAGCTAAAGTAGCTAAGGGTGAAGCGTTTCTATTGCAGGGTGGTGATTGTGCTGAGAGTTTTGATGAATTCCGCACTAGCCATATTCGAGATACCTTCAAAGCCTTAATGCAAATGGCGGTAGTGTTAACTTTTGGCGGTCAAAAGCCAGTAGTAAAAATTGGCCGTATCGCGGGTCAGTTTGCTAAGCCGCGTAGTGAAGACATGGAAACCATCAATGGCGAGAGCTGGCCATCGTACCGTGGTGATATTATCAACGCCATCGACTTTAATGAAAAAAGTCGCGTGCCAGATCCACAGCGCATGGTAGATGCTTACAATCAATCTACGTCTACGCTTAACTTGTTGCGCGCTTTCGCCCAAGGTGGCTTGGCTGATTTAAACCAAGTCCATAAATGGAACTTGGATTTTATCAAGAAAAGCCCACTGGGTGAGCGTTACGAAACCTTAGCGGGTAGCATTGAAGAATCGTTGGCCTTTATGAATGCTTGTGGCATTAACCCTGCAACAGCACCGCAATTACGTGAAACCAACTTATACACCTCGCACGAAGCGCTATTGTTACCTTATGAGCAAGCCTTAACGCGTTGTGACAGCTTAACCGGTAAGTGGTACGACTGTTCTGCACACATGTTGTGGATTGGTGATCGTACTCGTCAAATCGACCACGCTCACATCGAATTCTTGCGTGGCGTAGAAAATGCTATTGGTTTGAAGGCCGGCCCAACCACCGATCCTGAAGAGTTATTGCGGATTATCGATATCATTAACCCGAACAATGAAGCGGGTCGTTTGAACTTAATCGTGCGTATGGGAGCGGATAAAGTGGCTGACCACCTACCTGGCTTGATTCAAGCGGTAGAGCGTGAAGGTAAAAATGTAGTGTGGAGTTCAGACCCCATGCACGGTAATACCATTAAAGCGCCAAACGGTTACAAAACACGTCGTGTTGATGATGTATTGCGCGAAGTTCAGCAGTTCTTCCAAATTCATAAAGCGGAAGGTTCATACGCTGGTGGTGTTCATTTTGAAATGACTGGCCGTAACGTAACCGAGTGTGTGGGCGGTGCTTTCCAAATCACTGAACACGACTTAGCGCAGCGTTACCATACATACTGTGACCCACGTTTAAATGCTGACCAAGCTTTGGAATTAGCATTCTTAATTGCAGATCATATTAAAGCGGCTCGCTAATTAGATTTTTTTGCTAAAAAGCCACCTGCGGGTGGCTTTTTATTTTTAATGTTAAAGTTTTATCGGCATATTGTATCGATTCACTCGATAGTTTGATGTAACTACACCACAGACTTGCTGCTTGGTTAACACCCTCCTAAATTTGTTTGCTTTTGTGCCTAACTGCGAGCAATAAAATGTCTTTGACCTCCCCAAAAATTAATTCAAGCGTGATGCTTGGCGCCTTATTAAGTGCTGGTTTGTTTAGCCAATACGGCTATGCAGAAGCGAGTACAGCTTCGGTTGAGCAAAACCAAGAACAAGATTTACAAGATATGTCTGATCCGCTGGCGGTATATACCCAAGCTGGCGTAGGGCTTACCAATAAAGGCTTAAACCTAAAAGTGGGCCAAACTTACGATACTGGAAAGCCAACCACCATGGCGATGAATATTATTGAAGTAAAAGGTTTTGCTGGTGAAGCGCTTGGGTGGGATGGAAGCAGTCAACGTGATAACTCTGTGGACTCCATTCGCTTTCGAAATTTTGGTGTAGATATCACTAATGGTCGCGGTTCTCAATTAGATGTGAGTTACGACATTAGTAATGAAATGGGCAGTGCTTCTTATTCATTTATCCAAGCGCTACCCAAGATGGGGCCCTTTCAACTTTATCCGTTAGCTGGCGCAGGTGTGGCGTTTGCCAATAACTACGCGAAAGGTAGCGATGATTATGCTGCGGGTTATTCTGCGCCTGGCACCTTTGCCTTAGTGGGGGCTTATTCAAAAATTACCATTACCGACAAGATTTGGCTTAACTACAACCCAATGTGGATGAGTAGCTTGTCGGGTTCTGATTTTTACAAAGATAACGCTTTTGGTATCGGTAATAGTGATGTCTTTACTCATGAATTTGCGGCTTCTTATCAAGTTAACCCACGCGCAAATGTACGTTATTATGCTAACTGGACTGAGTATTCTAACTTTCAAGATGGTGACCATCGTATAGAGTTTAACTATCAGTTTTAGTGGTTTCACCCTGCTGTGAGTCTTTGTCAGTATGAACCGCCGCTCGTTTAGGGCCAAGTTAACCGCCTTTAGGCGGTTTTTTTATGGCTAAGCTATTATCGGGTCGCTTGTTGTTTTAGTTTGTAGCACACTGCCAGCATATCAATGTGTTTGGGTTACAAAATGGATTTAGCCAGTGTTATTCGCTTGTTATTGTTATCAGCTATTTGGGGAAGCTCTTTCCTGTTCATGCGGGTAGCGGCCCCAATATTAGGGCCTGCAGTACTTATTGAATTGCGCGTTGGCTTTGCCGCGTTATTTCTGTTGGCAGTAGGCTATTTTTTGAAGAAAAAGCTGATGCTACGAGAGCATTGGCGTCACTACCTTATTCTTGGTTTGTTTAACTCCGCTTTGCCATTTTTATTGCTGGCCTATGCTGCGCAAACCTTGTCTGCTTCACTGCTGTCTATCCTTAACGCCACCGCGCCAATATGGGGGGCAATCATCTCAGCCTTGTGGTTACGCCAGGCTCTCGCGATGAAAAAGGTTCTCGGCCTGGTGATTGGGGTGCTGGGTGTGGCAATACTTGTGGGTTTTGATCATGCAAGTTTCGCCCCTGGTGCTAAAGTGGCTATTGCTGCCTCGATAGGTGCAGCAGTCTGTTACGGCATAGCCAGTACCTACGCACACTCAGCCAAATCAGTTGAGCCTTTTGCTAATGCCCATGGCGGCATGTGGGCTTCAACACTATTGGTTGCCCCAGCTATGTTGTTCTTCCCTGTGGTGGAGCTTCCTTCGAGCAATTTGATGTTGTCAGTGGTGTTTTTAGGGGTGGTGTGTAGCGGGGTTGCTTACTTGTTGTATTATCGCTTGGTCACCGATGTAGGCGCCTCGTCGGCGTTAACCGTGACCTTTTTGGTCCCCATTTTTGGCATTTTGTGGGGCCGTGTTTTTCTTAACGAAACGATTGGTTGGAATACCGTAGCCGCTACTTTGGTAATTTTGGTGGGTACGGCTTTAGTGACGGGCTTTTCTCTGCGAAAAGTGCTTAACGCTAGGTTAACAATAAAGGTTTGACCTTCACCATGATGAAGCCAATCTAGTAAAAAGCGAAAGCCCAACCCATACTTATAGTTTCAGGGAGGGCTTATGAGCTGGCGTTTTACACGGACACAGGTTTTAGTATCTATTGGTTTGCTGTTCAATATTGTCGCAGCGCTAATGACCAACTTTTATATTGATAGCGTGAGCCAAGAGGCCCATCAGTGGGTACAACAGCAACAAGCTAATGATAATCTTATTAAGCAGACTTGGTTACAAATAGAGTCATTAGAACGCAAGCGAGAGCTGATACTGAACTTGGTGAGTAACGAGGCGCAAACCCAGCGAGATATTCCTATGGCCGTGCAGCAATTACTGGCTAAGGATCTACAGTATTGGCTAGAAATGGGTGAGGTCCCTAGCATCAGTTTAAGTAACGTAAATCAGTTGGACACCCTTGTATCAACAGTGCAAAGCCAACTGCGTGAACGTATCGACAATTGGTATTTGCAAAACATTGATTTTATGAGCACTTACACCGAACAAATGGGTACAATCTCTAGTTTGCGTAACCTAGCCTTGTTTCTACAAATCATGGGCTTAGCCTTGATTTTAGCAAGAGATTTAAGCCGAACCTAGTATTCTAAAGGAGTTAGCATTGGCTAATATTGAGCACCAAGAGCAGCTAGATGTTGTTGATAAAGTGAGTGTTGTACTGTATCGCATGGCTTGGGTAGTGGTAACGCTCTCTTTTGGCTGGGCCAGTTACAGCGGAGCTTATCAGCATTCTATTTGGCAGCCCTTATGGTTACTGGCGGTGGGCTGCAGTTTGTTGGCGCATAACCTTCATATCTATAACAAGCTTATTCGTTATTTGGTGGCTGCCTGTGGGTGGCTAGCCTTATGGTTGACGATGAGTTATTACCTCTGGCATTGGCCATTTATGGCTATGTTTTCGCTAGGGGCTTTTTATGCCGTAATAGGTGCTCTAGCGTATAAAGAAAGCTTTTGTTTTAACTTGGGTTTACTGCGCTGGATGCCATTACTGCTAGTGGCAGACTGGGTACTAAGCTTAGGCGATTGGCAAGCTTTACGGGTTGTTAGCTTATTGCTTGCGGCGATTGGCTGCTTACTCATCGCTTATCATAAAATCAAACAGCCGCTGTATTACGACATCGGTAAGCGCAGTCACTATCAGCTGTAATCTTTATAAGCGTGAGTCGTTTTTTGAGAGGGCGACTGGATTGACTACCGGGATTAATGCGTGAAATCCTCGTAGTAGCAAGAGCATGCGCATCTTATAGTCAGCGGTAAAAAATTGCTGCTTAAACGAGTCTTCGGCTACTTATTGATTAATTTTCAACGTATTATCTAGCTCAAGTTAAACGCTGTTATTGCTAGAGTTTACATGTTATTACTGGTTGTTATCTACTTAGCTTTCATTAGTTTAGGCCTGCCCGATTCGCTGTTGGGATCTTCTTGGCCAGTTATCAGCACCGATTTAAACACCAGCCTAGAATTTGCCGGGGTGGTGTCTTTTGTTATCAGTGCAGGCACGGTCATCTCAAGCTTAGTCGCTACACGAGTGATCCATTATTTGGGCACCGGTAACGTGGTCGCCATTAGCGTATTGATGACCGCATTGGCCTTGCTGGGGTTTAGTGTTGCCAGCAGTGTGTGGTTTTTGGTGTTACTGGCGGTTCCACTGGGCTTAGGTGCTGGGGCAGTCGATGCCGCCTTGAATAATTTTGTAGCCCTACATTACAAATCAAAACACATGAATTACTTACATTCTTTCTGGGGCGTTGGGGCCACCGCTGGGCCGTTAATTATGGCAGTTTACATTAGCCAGCAAGATGGGTGGCGCGATGGTTATTCAAGCATTGCTTATATTCAGTTTGCTATCGTCGCGGTACTTATCATGGCATTACCGCAGTGGAAACGGGTAAAACTAAGCTTAAGTTCTGTAAAAGAAGGCGAACCTTCGCAGTTTGTTACTAACTCAATGGCCCTTAAGATCAACGGGGTCAAATTGCAGCTAGCGATGTTTTTTTGCTACTGCTCGCTAGAGGCAGGGACAGGCTTATGGGCAGCCAGCTATTTAATTATTGAAAAAGGGATCACCCCTGCTGATGCTGCATTTTGGACCGCTATGTACTATTTAGGCATTACCATTGGGCGATTTATTTCAGGCTTTATTGCCGAACGATTCAATGAAGACCGACTGGTGCGTTATGGCGTGGCGATTATCTTTGTGGGGGTAAGCTTAATGTTGGTACCTTTATCACCGCTATTCGCCAAAATAGGTCTGCTATTCATTGGTCTAGGATGCGCACCGATATACCCTAACACCATTCACCTAACACCGTTGCGGTTTGGTAAACGTTCTTCTCAAGCCATTATTGGTTTGTCTATGGCTACTGCCTACGTGGGGACCACTTTAATGCCGCCATTTATTGGCTTACTCACCACCTCGTTTTCCTTCATGGCGTTGCCGCTCGCCTTGTTAGTGTTTTGTGTGGTGATGCTATATACGAGCGAACGGCTAAAGCAGTTAGCTTAACAAACCTTGCTGAGTCGGCCTAAGTCGTGTGTTTGCCAACCAGTAAACTGCAGCGGCTTAACCCTCGCTGCAGCTTACTTTTTTAAATTAAGCTTCGCGCTTAGTTCGACAGTAACGCTATCAGTTCATTCTCTGTTGCTGGGACTTTTTCTAATTCTATTCCAGCCGATACCCCACCTTTAAGCATATAGGCAGACGTTCCGCAGTGATCGTAATGAAACCACTGTCCGTCAATGCATACGTCGGTGTAACACCGCGGGTCTTGTATTAATTCCATATCACTACCTCAAGCAGAATTATTTACGCTCTTTCAACATAAACCAAGAGGCAGAAAATAAAATATGATCCAAATCAACGGATGGTTTCAGCTACCTCTATGGTGTTAGGGATTATTGTGTAAAGAGTGAGATGGATCTGCTACTGCACTAGATCTGGTCAGTAACCATTTAGGCGCTGCGCCAATAGATAGGCTGATTACCTCAAGTGTAATTGTGTATTATGTTGACAATGTAGTCATTGCGTCTGGAGTAATAATGCTGAAGTGGGGAGTGGCACTAAGCCTTAGCTTATCGCTAATTGGCCAAGTGCAAGCGCTTGAAAATGAACTGGTGCTCGCAGCATTAAAACGTACTCAGCAGCCAGTGACGTATGACGGTTCGTATTTTTCTTTAGATTACCCCAATGGTGATGTGCCCGCACATTTGGGGGTTTGTACCGATGTGGTGATTCGTTCATACAGGGCCATTGGTATCGATTTACAAGTGCAGGTTCATGAAGATATGCAGCAACACTTTGCCGCTTATCCCTCAACGCGTATTTGGGGTTTAAGCCGCACTGATAAAAATATCGATCATCGAAGAGTGCCCAATCTACAGGTGTTTTTTGCGCGTAACGGCGAATCTTTTAGCATTACACACAGTGCCGATAGTTATTTACCGGGCGACATTGTCACCTGGATGCTTCCCGGAAACCTGCCACATATTGGCATCGTGACCGATAAGCTAGCGCCTAGTGGTAGGCCTAAAATTGTACATAATATCGGTCTAGGCCCGCAGCTTGAAGATATGCTATTTGATTATAAAATTACTGGGCATTACCGCTATCACCCTGCCTTATAGCGGTGAGTTGCGTTGCTAGTGTTGATGCGCCAGTTTAAGATGCTGTTCGACAAAAAACGTGGTTCTATTTTTGTTGATGCATTGCCTTAAAGCGCTGCTTTAAAAACTGGGTGAAGGCTTGTACTTTGCTAATGCGGTGCATATCTACGTGAGTCGTTAGCCATTGGGGGATTGCCCATTGTACAGGTGGTTCGATTAACGGGTATAAGTCTGGATGTTGCTTGGCTAACCAGCAGGATAAGGGGGCTGCGCCAAAGCCTGCCTTTATTGCTGGGATAAAGGCGTTAAAGTCGTTCACTCGCAGGCTAATTTGCTGCGGGTCTACTTGGCTATTCATCCAATGAATCGCACTAATTTGCGAGTAGGGCTCGATGGTGGAAATAAGTCGATGCCCGACAACCTGCTCTAACGAGCGTATACAGCCATATTGTTGAACATAGCTTTTAGACCCGTACAAGGTCATCGGGATTTCCCCTAAGTGTTGCACCACGTAATCCAAGTCTTTGGGTTTATTGCCAGGGCGAATACTTACGTGTGCTTCACCATGTTCTAGCTTTAGAATTCGGCTATCGGCCGCGTATTCCATTTTAATACTGGGATAAAGTGTCTGAAATTCAGCCAACAAGGGCAGCAGAATGTCTGCCATATTGTTTACCGTAGTGAGCACTAAGGTGCCAGAGAGTTGGTTATCTGTTCCTGCCAGCTTACCCAATAAACGGTTGAAGTCGTTTTGAGTATTTTCGGCAGCTTGGGTTAGCATTATACCGGCTTCGGTTGGCTGGTAACCGCGAGCGTGGCGATGAAATAAACGGGTGCCTAAGCGTTCTTCTAAGGCATTTATCCGTCGTAATACCGTACTGTGGTGAACATCTAAGGCTTCTGCCGCGGCGGTAAGCGTACCTAAGGTGGCAACCTGATAGGCAATGTGGATGTCGTTCCAATCACTTTTGTGTGCATTCATGCACAGAAGTGTTGCACAGGTACTATTTTTCTTCAAATTTGCTTGTGTAACAATGCTCTCAAATCGAACATAAATTCCACTTTCAGGCTAAACCTAGGAGCACAACATGATTAAATTAATCGCTATTGCAGGCAGCTTACGCGCTCAATCTTTTAACAAAAACTTGGTTAAAATAGCCGCTCAAGGTGCAGAAGATGCGGGGGCCGAAGTGCGTTATGTCGACTTGGCTGATTTTTCCATTCCGCTTTATTCTGAAGATTTAGAAGCCGAGGGAACGCCTGCTTCTGTGAACGACTTAAAGCATTTGTTCGCTCAAGCCGATGGTATTTTGTTAGCCAGTCCTGAGTATAATGGCTCTATCTCTGGGGTGTTAAAAAACGCCTTGGATTGGTTATCGCGCCCGTCCAAAGATGCGGAGATTGGCCCCGCTTTCCAAGGCAAAGTTGCAGGCATTATGGCGACATCTCCTGGTGGTTTAGGGGGGATACGCGGTCTGGCGCATACGCGTGATATTTTGTTCAACTTAGGGGTAATGGTTAGCCCTAAGCAAGTGGCCGTGGGCTCGTCTTATCAAGCGTTTAACAGCGAAGGCCAGTTAACGGACACTGATATGGAGCAGCGAGTAAAAGCCTTGGGGGCAGAGGTTGCCGAGACAGCTAAACGCTTAGCAAGTTAAACGAACAAACGACAAGGCTCATTTAATGGTGGCGGCTTACGGCTGGCCGCTCCCGTTTAACTAGCGGCTTGTCAATTTCACCAAACCGGTTTGGCTAATGGCAATGCGAACCGTCAAGCTTAAGGTGGTCGCGATAGAAATACTCAGCATCACAAAAATAGCGATAAGAATGACTAGCTGATACTTAACGGCGATGATGGGGTCACTGCCAGCCAAAATTTGTCCGGTCATCATCCCTGGTAGAGTGACTAGCCCTACCGTTGTCATTGAGGCCAGCACTGGCGCAAAAGATTGCTGCATAGCGGTTTGCACAAAGCCCAGAGTGGCTTGTTGGCGGTTGGCGCCTAACGCTAAGTAAGCTTCATATTCACTGGTTTTTTCGCTTAAGGCGTTAAATAAGCGCTGTAGTGCAACAATGTTGGCACTAAGGCTATTGCCCAATAACATGCCCGCTAAGGGAATTAAGTATTGGGCACTGTAAACAGGGCTGGGTTTGAGTAAGGCAAAGAGCAAAATCAGTAACAGTGGGCTTAGCCCTAGTATCAAGCCGCTGAGTACCGGAATAAATAGGGCTTTTTGTGGCAATTTAGCTTTGCCAATAATGGCACTAGCGCCTACAACAAGCATTAGTGCTAACCAAAGTACATTTACCCAAAGACTGTCTAAATCAAATAAAAATTGTAGGTAAATGCCCAGCAATGCCAGCTGCACTGCCATTCGCACTAAGCTAATAGCGATGTCTTTGCCAAGGGAGAGTTGAAAGTGCCAGTTGATTAATACTGGGATAAGCAATACCGCACTAAACATTGCAAGAGCAGACCAACTAATGTCTATCGTCACCGGTGATTTCCATCCTACACAACAAGCAAGAAAAATGGCGCTAAAGCCAAACTATAACTAGTGTAGCGCGCCATTTTCTCAGAGTCTTGTATTGGGGTGGGCCAAAATGTTTGTGCGGCTGTTTAGCTAGCTTGTTTGGCTGAATCAGTTTGATATACCCGAACACAGTTTTTGCCTTCGGCTTTAGCTTGGTAAACGGCTTTGTCTGCCGCTTTCATCATTTCTTCATGGTGCTGCATCTTGTCGTTACGGTGGGCAATCCCTACACTTACACTGACCTTGTATTGTTGCTTGTTGATTTGCATTGCGTCGATACGCTCACGTATGTCGTTACCTAAACGTAGGCTGCCTTGCGCATCGGTATTGGGGCAAATCAACAAAAACTCATCACCACCTAAACGTGCTACTACGTCGTCATTTCTCACTGATTCACGTAATGATCTTGCTAACAACATAAGCACGGCATCGCCCGCATCATGACCATTACGATCGTTAATCTGTTTGAAATGGTCAGCGTCAATCATCATGCAAGCTAAAGGGGTATCTTGTTTTAAAGATTGTCGCCACAGCTCTTTTAATTGGATCATGGCATGGCGTCGATTAGGCAAACCAGTGAGTACATCAGTATGCGCCAACGATTGCAGATGGCGATTAGTTTTTTGTAAGGCTAAGGTTCGCTCTTGTACTTTCTGCTCAAGATTTTGGTTGAGCTCGAGCAATTCGTGATTGCGTAAACTTACCTGATGAAATAAACCGCGTAAAGCGGCAATTAGCGGTTCGGTGGCTAAGTCGGCAGGCTGCTCTGTTTTGCTAAAAGCCAGTGCAGGTGGATCACCAGCTTGGATATATTCTAGTTGCTTAGCAAGCACTTGATCGATGCCCAATATGTGATAGGCCAACCATTGAATCAGGTAGTCGAGCAGGTGCTTAACTTTTTCTTGTTGGCTGTTGCTATCAAGTACCTTGAGGTTGGCAACTTCCGCTAAAAATTCATGATGAGCTTTGATGTGAGCTTTGCGATGTCTGGGATCAACCCGATTCACCGCCATCAGTGTTTCTTCTTCTTGGAAGTGCTCAATAACATAACGATTGAGTTCTACAGACAGTGATTCAATCGCTTCGCTAGGGGTATCTTGTTCGGTGAGTTGCTCACCAATCTGATTGATAAGATCGATCAAATTACGGTGCTGTTGATCAACCGTAGTTAAACCTGTCTCAAAGTCAGAAGTCCAACGAAATGATTCCATATCCTGCTGTCCAGCCTATCAATAATATAAGGACTAAAACTCAATGGTGGCATACTAGGTTTAGCTCACCAAAAGAAGGGGGCTACCTTACCGACTAATTAGAACAGTAAAGCTAATCTATATCAAAAAAACATCAATTCAAAGGCAGTTTATCAGGCTTTTCTTCCATTTTATGCCTTTGCTTATGCCTAAATATTGTTCAAGAAGATTAAACTTTTCGGCTATGCTGTTTCGCTGCAAAATATTGGCGTATGCTAATCTACAAGGCGAAAGCTGCTGTTATTACAATCTGCTAGAGAGGTGATAAGTGGAACAAAATTTAACCTTAGAACAAACCCGTGTTATTGGCGCACTGTTAGAGAAAGAAACCACCACTCCAGACCAATACCCTTTGTCGCTAAATGCCCTAACCTTGGCGTGTAATCAAAAAAGTAACCGTGAACCAGTAATGGCCCTATCAGAAGCTGAGGTTCAAGATGTCTTGGTGCAGCTGCAGCAATTACGCATGGTTACCGAGGCCCCGATGGCTGGCCGCGTGGTGCGTTATCAACATCGTTTCTGTAATTCTCAATTTGGCGGTTTACAGTTAGATGAGCAACAACGAGCGATTATTTGTTTGATGTTTTTACGTGGCCCACAAACGCCGGGGGAATTGCGTACGCGCAGTCAGCGCCTAGCTAATTTTGCTAGTGTGCAACAAGTAGAACAAAGTCTGCAGGCACTGGCCGATCACGACAGCGGTAAATTGGTGTTAAGGTTAGAGCGTGAGCCAGGCAAGCGTGAATCACGTTACGCCCATCTATTCTCTGGTGAGCCGACCTTGCCAGCAGCCAGCAGTGTTGCAGCAACCCCAGTCATTGTTGAACAACACACTGATTTACAACAGCAAATAAACTTGTTGCAACAAGAGTTAGTCGCGTTAAAACACCGCGTAGAAGAATTGGAAAAATAAGATAAGGCCAGCAATCTGCTGGCCTTATCTTTTAGCTGCTAGCTTAGTGGAAGGGGAAGATGTAATTCACCCATCCTTGCATTCTCAATAATACTTTTCTGATTACCGATACATGATGGAAGTGGTCAGTATAAATGGCAACATGGCCACTGATTCCCATCGGGAAGTGAAATTCGTCAAAGCGTTCTTCGGGGTCAATAATCACTAAAGCGCGGCTATGTTTAAAGAAAGTTTCTGCGCCGCGTAAATTACCATTGGCCTGAAATTCACCTTCGGCAATCGTGGGCATGACTTGCCTTACGGTTCCTTTAAATACAATACCTGGTTGGGCGCTAACAATGAACTCTGCTTGGTCGCCCGATTTAAGACGCTTAATTGAGTTTTCCCAAAAGGCACCGACAAACATCGCCTCTTCTTTAGGGATAAAGGTCATTACCGGTCTTAAGGGCATTGGCACTGCTACCATCCCTTTACGTAGGCCGACTTGTGTCACGTAGCCGTCGGTAGGTGCATGGATCACGGTTTGTTCTAAGTCGAACAGTGCCTTATCCAATTGGCTTTGTAAGCTGGCCACGCTGGTGTTTACGCCGTCAAAGGTAGACTCGTAGGCTAATTGAGCTCGCATTTCATTGGCGTCTGCCACTTGTAATTGTGCTTCGGCAGCCAGATAAGCTTGTTGACGATTTTCTACTTCTAGCTCACTAAATGGGCTATTTTTTCCGCCTTTCTTTCGGCCATCGGCATAGCGTTGGTAAGCTTGTTGAGTTCTATCGCGCACCGCTTTGGCTGACGCGGTAGTCGCTTTAGCACTGGCCAATTGGGCATACAGTTGTGGTACTTGTTGCTGAGCCGCCGCCAATTCGGCTTGGCGTTGCCGCACTATGGCTTCAAAGGGCTCAGGGTCAAGTTTAAACAGTACATCACCTGCCTTGATTAAGCGGTTGGGTTCAACTGGCACGTCGATCACCTTGCCACGCACTAAAGGCATAATAGGCACCGAGGTATACACTTGGCGAGCGTTGGCGGTATAGGGGTGGTTATAGTTCATTAATATAATTAATGCCCCAATGATTATTACCCCACCTAATACGGCGGTAGGCACGGTCCACTTAGTTAAGGGAATATTGAAAATTTTGAATATGGCAATACACATGCCGGTATAAGTGAGGATAAGCAATAAATCCATTATTGGTTCTCCTGTTGTTCTAGTTGTTGCACATGTTTACTAATAATGGCCACTTGGCGTTTCAATTTGCTGATTTCGGCGGCCATTTCATCTTCACGAGATGCTAGCTGCTGCTCTTTTCCTTCGAGCTGTTGTTGCCTATCTTCAAGCGCTTGTTCTTGTTGTTCAAGCTGTTTAAAACCCCAACCTCGGTCTTCGCGGTATAAGGTGGCCCAGATCCATAAAAAGGGCCAAAGAACATGTAAGGTAAACAAGCTAACCCAACCGGCAACATGAATCGCATCTTGATGGGGATGGTTGCGATGCTTTGATATTTCATAGGGGATATCGTGAATGGCGATAATGCCGTAAAACAAGGTTAGGCCTACAAAGAACAGTAAACCCAGCGCGAAAAAATCCAAAAACATAGTCCCTCCTTGGGATATCTTTGCGATTAATTGAAACTAACATTCAGCTTAAATCAAATGGGTCGATAACGATACTAAGCAATTAAGTATTGATAACGATAATGGTTAAGCGGCCTTATTTTGTATTCGCGAGCTAGGCTTAACTGTTGCGGTAGTGTCATCAACACCATAGAGGTCACCATGAAGTTATGTTTGGTAGAACAGGTTTGGGATAAAGGCGAGCACAACGCTTTTACAGACTTATGCGATTTTAACTCAGCATTGTGGTTGTGTTTTCGTGAAGCCGAAGGCCATGTCAGCCCAGAGGGTGATATTCGTATTCTGCGTAGAGCGGATGATCAGAGCCATTTCAGCGCAGCGGCATTGATTCATGTAGAGGGTATCGATTTACGTGACCCCAAGCTGGTAGAAAGCCCAGATGGTAAGTTACTACTCACTTGCGCTGGGGTAGACCGCAGTGCAGAGCGCCAAATAATCCAAAGTTATATTGCCTGGTCTAGTGATGGCATCACTTGGTCTGAGCTTAGCCCTCAAGGCGAGCAGGGCATGTGGTTATGGCGCAGTCGCTACCTGAATGATGTGGCGTATTCAGTGGCTTACAATTACAGCCTAGATAAAGTGAGCTTATATAAAATGGATGCTGAGCAGCAATACCAGTTACACGTAGACCCTTTATTTAGCCTTGAACAAAACGGTTTAGCTTACCCCAATGAGCATGATCTTGCCTTGTTAGATGATGGCTCGGCCTTGTGTTTATTACGCCGTGATAAAGACAGCGGCACTGCCCAATTAGGTTCAGCTACCGCGCCTTACCTTAACTGGGATTGGCTAGACTTAGGCGCACAAATTGGCGGCCCAGTAATGCTTAAACTTGATGATGGCCGAGTATTATGCGCGGTACGTTTATATGAGCCGGTGCGTACCAGTTTGTGTTGGCTTCAGGTAGAGCGGGGCCAACTGAAAGAAGTGCAGGTTTTACCCTCTGGTGGAGACACCAGTTACGCTGGGCTAGTGCAGCGCGGCGAGCGCATCTATTGTAGTTACTACTCTAGCCACCACGATAAAACGGCTATCTATATGGCAGAGTTAGATTTAAGCCAAGAGTAAATAGCTAAACCACGGCAACAAAAAAGGCAGCTGTAATAGCTGCCTAAATGATCCGCTGTTGCTACTAGAACTTATAACCAAAGCCAAAGGCTGCTATGCCACCTTTGCTATCGTAGAACGTAATGTTTGAGTCGGTATCGTTGTAGCCACCCAATATATTAAACATGGCGTTTTCCCAACCAAAAGGTTGTTGATAAACGTAGATGGCAAACAGTGATATTTTGTCGTCTTTTTGGGTTTGATTATCAAATACAGGGTTGCTTCCAGAGTATTTAGTTTGGCCATATTCAGCGTTTACAGTGAATAGATGCTGACCAGAGCGGTACAAACTGTTTAAGCGCAAAGCATATTGGTCAAAGTCGTTGGCGCTGCCATCAGCTTTGGCGGTGGTATATAACAAAGCGGGTGATAAAAACCATTTGCGCGACAAAGGCACAAAGGTTTCGGCAATAACACGGTGTAAATCGGCATTACGGTTCAGAGCTTGGGCTTCGCTTGAATTTGCCCCGAATAATGCCACTCCACTTTGCTCGTTATCTACGGTGCGTTTAGCGTAGGCATATTCTAGAGTTAACGGGCCATCAGCTATCGCTTCGTAACGTATCCGCCCACCTTGGTAGTTCTCATCGGTTTCTTGTCTGGCGACATTAGTATCATAGGGGTCACTCCATGTGTCATTCATGAAAGGTAACTCGGGGAAGTAAGCAGCAGTAATTTTACTGCGATCGCTTAACGCTCGGGTGTAACCGAGCTCGTATTGAAATTGTGCTCTGCCTAAATTCTCGCGGCTGTTACCTAAGAAAAATTGGTTTTTAAGATCTTCGGTGGTGTAGTCAACACGGACCAGTGGGTAAACAATCACTGAGCTAGAGCTTTGACCGTTGTTGTTAAGATCTTTGGTGATTTTATTATCGTCATCGGTAGAGAATTGGTTTTGGCCGCTTACGTAACCGACGTTTAAGTTGATGGTTGCAGACCAGCCAGACTCTTCGGCTAACGGTCGAGCATCTGCGGCAACACTCAACAACATACTACAGCACACTAACGAGCTTACTCGTTTAAACATTCGTCACATCCTTGTATCTGGGTAATCTTAGTGAAATCATTATCTTGGATTAATACTACTAACGTTAATGATAGATGAATAGATCAACGTTTGTTTTATCTTTTACTCAACGTAAACTAGCCGCTATTTGTACCGTTAGCCACTGAAGCGCTGCGCTCCCTGCTTAACAGGCGCTAGCTTGAAAGACTTGTTCGGTTTTTGTTGCGTATTAAAGGGTTGAGTGTGGATAGAAAAACAGAGCGACTGGCGCTCTGTGGTTGATTTATATCGCTTAGTGCAGACTTTAATCTAGCTCTGAGAATAAACTGCGGTCAAAAGATTTTTCACAGTAGTGACATTTCAGTTTGATGTCTGTTTTTTGGTGTCTTACATAAAAATGGCTGTCGATAGGTTCGTTATGGCTTATACAATTACTATTTGGGCAAGCAAACACCGCCTTGATATAGTCGGGCGTAGACACGTGGAACTTTCTCACCACCTCAAAATCTTCAATTAAGTTAATGGTGGCATTGGGGGCAAACAAGGCCAACTGATTGGCTTGGTTCTCATCAAAAACGGTATTTTCAACTTTGATCAAATCTTTTTGTTGTTGCTCTCCGCTGGGTAAGTTTAAGCCAACGGTAATTCGTTCTTGAGCTGCCGATAGTTGGAAAAACTTTAATATCTTAATGCCTTGCCCTGCAGGCACGTGGTCAATCACTGTTCCGTGAGCAATCGCTTCAACTTGCAACTTCTTCTTCATTATTGCGCTCCAAATTCGTTAGTCATAATTAGCGCTAATAAGGCTTGGCGCGCATAAACACCGTTCTCGGCCTGCTCGAAATAATAGGCATAAGGTGTGTTATCAACGTCGGTAGTAATTTCGTCAACTCGTGGTAGCGGATGCAAGATCTTAAGGTTGTCTTTGACCTGCTCAAGCATATTGGCGCGTAGAATAAAGCTTGATTTAATATGTTGGTATTCAGTTTCGTCGAAACGTTCTTTTTGCACGCGGGTCATATATAAGATGTCGAGTTCGTCCACCACTTCTTCAATACTGTCGTGCAGACTGTATTTGATTTCTCGCTCGTTTAACTCTTCAATAATATAGTCGGGCATCGCCAGTGCCTTGGGGGCAATAAAGTAAAATTCGCAGCCAAAGAGTGACAAAGCTTGAGTGAGAGAGTGAACCGTGCGGCCATATTTTAAGTCACCGACAAAAGCGACTTTTAAGCCTTCTAAACTACCTTGGGTTTCAAAGATCGTGAACAAATCTAGCAAGGTTTGGGTAGGGTGCTGGTTTGAACCGTCGCCACCGTTAATCACCGGTACATTCGAAAATTCGCTGGCTAAGCGCGCGGCACCTTCTTGTGGGTGACGCATAAAAAAAGCATCACTATAAGATGAAATAACTTTTACCGAATCAACTAAGGTTTCACCCTTCTTGCCTAAAGAGGTGTTGCCACCATCGGCAAAACCTATCACGCTGCCACCTAAGCGCTGAACGGCCGTTTCAAAAGATAAACGAGTACGGGTTGAAGCTTCAAAAAAACAGCTGGCAACAACTTTGTTTCGTAATAACTCTGGGCGTGGTTGTTGCTTGATGCTAGTGGCTGTGTCGACGATTAACTCAAGCTCCTGACGGGATAAATCAGGGATAGAGATAATGTGCTTTTGATAAAGCGGGTTGTTCATGCTCGCAGATCCTAATCCGATGTGAAATCGGAACAGAATTATAGCAGCGAGCAGTCCCAGTGAATATGATCTTAGTAAGGAATACCAAGATTAATTTCTTTTAGCGTAAAACCTTAGGCGTATTGACTACTTTTTCGTTCGCGATAATCTTGGCAATCAATACAATAGCGCGATTCTGGGCGGGCATTAAGGCGGGCGGTGCTAATATCTTCGCCACAGCCTTCACAAAAGCCATAATCTTGCTCTGCAATACGGCGCAGTGCATCTTTTAAGCTTTTAACGTGGGCGAGGTCATGTTGGCGACGGTTTAGCTGGAGTTGTTGAGACTCTTCTTGGTTGGCGCGATCGACGTCGTCACCTAAATCAACTTTATCTTTGAACAGCTCGTTGTCTTGCTCTAGGCGCTGTTGAGTTTCGTTCAATTGCTCGGTGAGTTGTTGACGAATGGTCTCAATTTGTTGGTCGCTAATCATTTTTTTGAATGTCTTCCTTCCTATTGCGTTAAGCGCTAACGATTACCTTATATGTAACGCTAATAACCCAAAAATTAGTTAATCGACAATTTTAACCACTAGTAAAGCCTTTTCAAAGTGCTTTTTTGGATAAATGTTAGCCAGCTAGCACTTGGGTTTAGATAAATTACCCGTTATTATCTCGCGGCGTTTGCTGGTGGAAGAAAAAGTGCGCTTTTTTGTCAGTTTTCACCCCGCAAACTACACTAATAAGGTATCAAACAAGATTTCTGTGATTTCGTATCACACCCTATTGAGGATTGTATGAGTGAATAAAATAAACATGTTGTTGGTTGGGCTTTTGGCATTGGCCACTAACGCAGTAATAGCTCAAGAAGAGAAAGTACTGAATGTTTACAACTGGACTGAGTATATTGCAGAAGACACCATTGCAGAGTTTGAAAAAGAAACTGGCATTAAAGTCATTTACGACGTCTTTGATTCTAATGAAGTATTAGAAGCTAAGTTACTATCAGGTAACACCGGTTTTGATATTGTTGCGCCGTCTCATGACTTTTACGGTAGACAAATTACCGCAGGGGTATACCAACAGCTAGATCGCTCTAAGCTGACCAATTGGGATAACCTTGACCCAAAACTACTCGCCACCTTAGATAGTTACGACCCAGGTAACCTGTATGGTATTCCTTATATGTGGGGAACGACCGGTATTGGCTACAACGTTAATAAAGTAAAAGAAATTCTTGGCGAAGATGCCGATCTTAACTCTTGGTCTTTGGTCTTTGATCCTGAGATTGCCGGCAAGCTAAGCCAATGTGGTATAGCATTTTTAGATGCGCCAAGTGAAGTGATAGCAGCTATGCTGAACTACATGGGCAAAGATCCTAATAGTACTAAATCGTCTGACTATAAAGGTGAGATAGAAAACTTAATGGAGCAATTGCGTCCTAACGTTCGCTACTTCCACAGCTCTCAATACATTAACGACCTAGCCAGTGGAGACATTTGTGTGGCGATTGGGTGGTCTGGCGATGTACTTATGGCGGGTGACCGTGCAGCTGAAGCTGATAACGGGGTTGAGCTAGAATACATTATCCCTAAAGAAGGCGCAGGCGTTTGGTTTGATATGTTTGCCATCCCTAAAGAAGCCAAACACCCAGAAAATGCCCATGCGTTTATCAACTACGTATTGCGCCCTGAAGTGATTGCCAAAGTGACTGATTTTGTTTGGTATGCCAATCCAAATATTAAAGCCACTGCCTTAATCGACCCAGAGATTGCCCAGCACCAAGGCATTTATCCCAATGAAGATGCCGCTAAAAATCTCTACGGCTTTGTAAACGTACCCCCAAAAGTAGAACGCACCCGCACTCGTCTTTGGACCAAGTTTAAAACGGGTCGTTAACATACATATTTAAGCCATTTAAAAGCCAGCGTATTCGCTGGCTTTTTTTGTCGGTTAATTTTACACCTGTACCAATCTTATTGATATTCTGGCTAATAGTGAATGGCCAGCAGAAAGCTCCTTTACCCTCTCTACTGATTTATTTGTTAAGAATAAAGCGCTGCTGTAATAAACAAACAGCAGTGGATAATAAAAACAACATAAATGGTAAGTTAAGCCTTATTCGTCTAATTAATTTACATACCGAATATATTAACAAGTCCTTAACAACCTAGGAGATTAATAAAAAAACCTTTAAAAACAGAGGGTTAAAAAAATGTGATCTTGTTATCACTTTTGGCTTGGTGATTGCTATGTTACTTACGACAGTTGTTGCTTTTCACTTTTTTGGTAAGGATAACCGCAATGAAAGCTTCCATCTTTTTTTTAATCACAGCGTTAATCACATTTAATACTTCGGCCGGGATTATACCGGTTTCAGAAAACCCCGCAGAGGCTGCAGGGCCGCTGGTATTTTTAGCCGGTGGTGCATCACCCCATCAAAACCCTGCACTATACCCAGTAGCAAGCTCTGCCAGCACCGTTGATATAAACGACGATGTTAGAGCAACTGTTAGCTTTGACTTACAGGCTTTAGATTTTGCTTCAGATGAAGGTGCATTCCCATACGATAACGGTTTTTTAGACCTTACCTTCCTTTGGTATTTCGGCGGTGTTGAGCAAGGGTTTAATTATAGCTATATCTCATGGGCAAGTATCCTTGACCAGCAGTTATTAGGTTTAAGCTTGTTGACCTTTGTGTCTGATGATTACCTTTTTGCCAATAACTTATTACAAGTAGGCGAGTGGTCACTTTACGCCTATGCCGAACAACAATACGTGGGTGGGTCATTATTTAACGTTACAGAAACGGCTCCAGTACCAGAGCCTGCATCAATTTTGTTGTTTGTGTTGTCTGTTGCCGGTGTATTTGGCCGTCGTTTATTGCGAACAAAAAACTAATTGATATAAGTTAAGCAGCAGGAGAACGGATTCCCGCTGCTCACCTATGTTGTGCAATAAAGCACCAATATAGGCACGTTTTAGCCAACAAGCTTGGCACAAGGATGTGTTATGGGAAACGAAAGAAATGGCTTTGTTCGCAGCCACGAGTTTGAGTTAGCGCTTGTTTATCGCATTACCGACTTAGTGATCATTTTTGCTACGCTAGCATCATTAGCGTGGTGGAGAAATGGCCAGGTAGACGGTGATTTCAGGCTGTTAGCCATTGGCTTAGGCATGGTGTTTCTGGTTATTGCAGAGTCTTTCACTTTGTACCGCTCATGGCGGATAGCCTCAGTGAAAGAGCAAGCGCAAACAACATTAAGTGTTTGGCTGATAACAGTGGCAATAATACTCGCGATTAACTATTTCTTAAAAGTTTCTGATAACTACTCACGGCTAGTATTTGGCGGTTGGCTGTTAGTCACGCCTATCGCATTGATTGTATGGCGGATGGTATTTCGTGAAGTACTCGCCTTATTAAGAAAAACTGGCTACAACACTCGTAAAACCCTCATTATTGGTGTATCTGAAACAGGCTTAAGGCTACACCAAGAGCTGATATCTAACCCCGACTTAGGTTTACACTTTATTGGTTTCTTTGATGATCGCGACAGTGCTCGCCTAGGCGACGACTCTCATTATTTTGGGCCGGTAGGCTCGGTAGCTAAAGCCTTAGAGTTAGCTAAAAATGGCGAGGTAGACCATGTGTATGTGGCGCTACCAATGCATGCCAAAGATAGAATCACCGGTTACCTCAAACAGTTGTCAGACACTACCTGCACCACCTTTATTGTTCCCGATTTTTTCACTTATAACTTGATTCACTCGCGTTGGAGCAGCTTAGGCAATATTCAAACAGTGAGTGTATTCGACAGCCCGTTCCGAGGTGTATTTAGTGTAACTGTAAAGCGGATTCAAGATGTGGTGTTAGCCAGCATTATTATCACCTTGATCAGCCCGCTGATGTTAGCGGTAGCCATTGGCGTAAAACTGGGCTCTGCGGGGCCAATATTGTTTAAGCAAGACCGCTATGGCCTAGACGGTAAAAGAATTCGCGTTTGGAAATTCCGCTCTATGAAGGTAATGGAGAATGGCGGCACAGTGACCCAAGCTACCCAAAATGACCCACGGGTTACCCCCTTTGGCGCATTTATTCGCCGCACTTCACTAGACGAACTTCCGCAGTTTTTTAATGTGCTATTTGGCAGCATGTCGATTGTTGGGCCGCGCCCACATGCGGTAGCGCATAACGAAGAGTATCGACAAGTGGTTGACCGCTACATGCTGCGCCACAAAGTTAAACCCGGCATTACTGGCTGGGCGCAAATAAATGGCTGCAGAGGCGAAACCGACACCCTAGACAAAATGGAGCGCCGTATTGCCTATGACCTGGAATATATCCAGCTATGGAGCTTATGGATGGACATTAAAATTGTCTATAAAACCATTTTCAAAGGTTTTCGCAGCGACCAAGCCTATTAAGGCATTAGATATGCAAGGGAGTATATGAAAGTTACCCGAGTCACTACTGTTATTACCAGTGTGCAATTAATCTCCATAACAGAGGTGGTTTAAATGTTGATAAAGTTACAGCGTATTTTATTAGTTTGTAGTTTGTTGCTGCCTATATTTAATAGCTATGCGGCCAATGAAGACAATTACCGCTTAGGGCCTGGCGATGTAATCAACATTAAAGTGTATGGTGAAGAAGACCTAAGCATGGAGCTGTTAATAAACAACAGCGGCAAAATTGATTACCCCTACCTCGGCCGTTTAAGCGTGAGCGGTGCAACCAGCCAAGAGCTAAAACAAACTATTCAAACCGGCTTAAAAGGTGATTATTTAATTCAGCCGAAGGTAGCCGTAAATATTGTTCAATATAGACAGATATTTATCAACGGTGAGGTAGAAAATCCAGGAGGGTATGCCTACCAACCGGGTTTAACTATAGAAAAAGCTATTGCACTTGCAGGCGGTTTCACCGAACGCGCATCCAAAACCAATATCAATTTGAGTTCTGGCGCTAATAATAGCCTTGTATCTAAGGCGACGCTCAATTCTAAAATTCAAGCTGGCGACATTATTGTTGTGAAGGCGAGCTTTTTTTAAGTCTTGAGGCTATCGAATGAACAAGGATGTATAAACGTGAATAAACACTCGAGTATCAATGTTCACCATATTGACAATGACTTGATAAATCAGCAGATCGTGGCTGCTAAGCGATTTGAGTCTAATGAGGAGTTGATTGATTTAGGGCAATACTTTATAGCAGTTTTGAGATATTGGCCGATGATAATAGGCTTTACTTTCATTGTGGGTCTATTAGCTACTCTAATCGCTTTTTCTATAACGCCCGTATATCGAGCAACAGCAGTGTTGTTGATCGAAGCTGAACAGCGAAATGCAGTTTCTATAGCCGAGGTGATAGGCGTAGATACATCTAAGCAGGAATATTATCTCACTCAATTCGAGCTGCTTAAATCTCGAACTATTGCTCAGAAGGTTATAGATAAATATAAACTAGGTGAGTTAGCGGAGTTTAACGGTCAGAAGGAACTTACTAACTTTGATAAGCTAAAAAATCCAATAGGTACTTTGCGGGGATACGCTCAAGAGTCGGTTTTGGTTCAAAGTTGGTTACCGCCGCAACAAGCTGCTTCTGATTTAGATATGCAAGAAGCGTTATCTCAAAGGGTTATGGCGGAATTTCGTAAAAGATTGATCGTTAGTCCGATAAGAAAGACACAGTTAGTTAATATTAGCTTTGAGTCTGGGGATAAGCGCTTAGCAGCAGCGTTAGCGAATGCGGTTGGGGAAGCTTACATAGAGAACAATCGAGACGCACATTTACAAGCGAGTCAAGAAGCAACAACCTGGTTAGAAGATCGTTTGACAGAACTAAAGACAGCTGTCACATTTTCTGAAAATCGATTAACAGGCTTTTTGGAGAGAGAAGGCTTAGTAGATGTGAGTGGTATCGATAGTTTAGCTTCTGCTGAATTAAGTGATATTAGTCGTCGTTTAAGTGATGCTAGAGATCGAAGAGTTGCAGCGGAATCGTTGTTTTATGTACTGCAAGATAACCGTAATGCAGGGATTGCTCAGCTATCATCTATATCAGCAATATCTAACCATCCGCAGTTAAGAGATGTGCGATTAGCTGAAATAGAAGCGGAACGTTTAGTTTCTGAGCTAAGTAAACGTTATGGCCCTAAACACGACAAAATGATTCAAGCGCAAGCTCAGTTAGCCTCAGTGAAAGACAGAACAAGAAAAGTGCTTAACAGCTTGGCTACGGGGATAGAGAAAGAGCTTAATGGTGCGAGAAAGCAAGAAAATGCAATTCAAGCTGAATTGAATGGGAAAAAAGATCAATTCCAAGGGATTGCGGTTAAGAGAGCGACATATGACGCTCTTAAGCGGGAAGTAGAAAGTAATCGTAAGCTTTATGACTTATTTCTAAATCGACAAAAAGAAACAATGGCCACCATGGATTTCCAGCCTTTAGTTGCTCGCTTTAGTGATTTAGCTAGTGTTCCGTTGGTTCCTGCGAAACCGAGAAAGATGGCGATTATCGTAATATCAGCTCTAGTATCCTTCGTTTTTACTATTTTCTTTTCATTAATCTGTCACTCAGCAAAAAATACAATTGAATCTGTTTCTGATATTCAAGAAAAGCTCCACCTAGCTCCCCTAGGTTCAATTCCCCTATTGAAAGGTAGGCAGTTTGCGAAAATGGCGCTTTTATCTGAGGCGTACTTTAATAAGAAATTTAATCATTTCAGTGAGGCCGTTAGGAGCATTCGAACTTCATTACTGCTTAACATGGCTGGAAAAGAAAGAAGTTTAATAGCTGTATCATCAGCTGTTCCTGGTGAGGGAAAAACTACGGTTTCTATCAATCTAGCTTTATCAATGGCCCAAATGGAGAAAACGCTATTAATAGATTGTGATTTACGGAGGCCATCGGTAGGCAAAAGGTTTGGCCTCAAAGTTTCCCATTTAGGACTTAGCAATTTGATACTGATGGGAAGTGACATGGATGAGTGTATCTACTTACATGAAAAGTCCGGGTTAAGTGTTTTGCCAGCAGGTATGTTAGTTCCTAATGCACAGGAGTTACTCGCCAGTCAGAAGTTCATTGAACTAATAGCATCGCTTGAAAAGCATTACGACAAGATAATTTTTGATACGCCTCCCGTGGTGGCAGTTAGTGATGCTCTGATTTTGGGGAAAATAGCTGGCGGTTGTGCTTTGGTTATTGGATCAGGTACTACAAAACTAAAGCAACTTAATGGCTCTATAGCCAAATTTGTAGACCACTCTATACCTATAGACGGAGTTATCTTAAATCGGACGGTCGCAAAAAGTAGTGAAGATTATGGCTATTATGGGTACTCGTCTTGAAGAATCTTTTAACTCTACCTACTTGCCATCCAACGTGGGTTATTATCAATCACGGCCTATGTAAGTTGCTAATTGCTATGAAGTTTCTTTTTGCTGCCAAATGCTTTGGGCCAGAAGTGATGGGTATAGTAGGTCTTTTGCTAATTCTTTATGCGATAGTGGAATCTCTTTCGGAGTTCGGATTAATAGGGGCTATCGTTCAAGCTGAGAGGTATCCAAGTGAAAGTGATTTAGATTCCATTTGGTTGGCGCTTACACTTCGTGGTGTGGTAATCGGGATCATAGTATTTTCTATTCCAACTTTAACTAATTATGTAACTAATACTTCTGAGACGTTGGTATCTGCTTTATGTCTTGCAGTTTGCGCTTTGTCTAAATCTATGGTTAGTCCAAACTGGTATATTGCATTAAGAGAGAGGAACTTCAAAGAGATATTTTTCATAACTTTTTTAGGAGTGTCTTTTGATTTTCTAATATTTGTAGGTTTGATTCTTCTTGATGTCAAATTTGTGGCAATATTTATAAGCTTGGCCGCAGGTGAAATAATAAAACTGATCCTTACTTATCTATTATTTGGCACTGATAGGAAGCTATTTATTAGGTTTAAAAGTTTCAATATAGATATTAAAAAATACTCAAATTTCGGTAAGTGGATTTGGTTGAATAATATAATTAATTTGTTGTTAAATCAGTCTGACAAGTTAATTACTGGTCTGATTTTGGGGAATGCTAGTTTAGGGATATACCACATGAGTAATCGCCTAGCACAACTAGGAATTTCAGAGTTTTCTATGGCTTATAGTAAGTACCTCTTTCCTTCATTTTCTAGAATGAACGAAAAAGATGTTAATAATATGACTAGGTTTATGACCAAATCATTATCGCAAATATCGTTGTTAGCTTTTTCTTCTGTGATTTATATGTTCAGTATTTCTAGCTTACTTCCTATTTTACTGGGAGAAGAGTGGAAGGACGGTATTATAGTCTTAAAAATATTATCTATCACAATGGCTATAGGAAGTCTCATTTCTGTAATGGTTGTATACCATAGAGCTTTAGGGAACCCTAAACTGGTAACTTCTGCAGCAACAATTCAACTTATTATATTTATACCAGTCCTGCTAGCATTAACATACTTATATGGAGTTCATGGGGCAGCATCGAGTACTGTTATTAGTACGGCCATATGCTTTGTTTTTCTAATAAAAAATGTTCCATTTGACTATTCGGTTTTGTTTTCAGTTTATAGAAGTTGTTTAGTTCCATTCATATTTTTCATTATTGTAGTTTTGATTAGTGATGTATTTGATGGATATATCATTAAAACTGCAATAAGTACATTTGGATTTTTAATTATGTTGTTTTCCTTAGTACTAGGGAGTAGAGCGAGTGAAACTTTCTATAAATTTTGCAGACGATAAATTTGAGGCGTTTAGGAAGTGGAATACTTACACGGCAAAAAACAAAGGTAAAGTGGATAAAGTTTTTGAGTTTAAAAAAGAAGACATGGATGATGATTTTGTAGAAAATAACTCTGAAGTATTAAATAGGAAAAGAGGCGCTGGTTATTGGCTTTGGAAACCATATTTTATAAAAAAGGTTATGGATTCTGCAAATGACGGAGATTACATAATGTATTGTGACTCAGGTACAATTTTTATTAATAGCGTAGATTTACTTATTGATGTTATGGATGAGGATGGTAAGTCTGTAATGTTATTTGAACTGCCTCTTATTGAGCGGCAATGGACAAATAATTACTTATTCAACTTTATGGGTTTGGAAACTAGTGAATACAAGGATTCTAATCAAATTCTCGCGTCATATATGCTATTTAAAAAAACGCCATATTCTGTTTTTTTCGTTAATGAGTATTTAAATCTTTGTAGAAAAAAAGAATTAGTGACCGATGATATGACAACGGAATCTGAAGAAGCTTTTGATCATAGACATGACCAATCTATTTTAAGCTTGTTAGCAAAGAAAAATGGTCTAATACCTTATAGAGACCCGTCAGATTATGGGGAGTTTCCAAGCCAATACTTTTCTATGAATAGATTGTTTAGAGTCAACGATAGAAGAAGTAAGTATCCAACCATACTTTTGTCAAACAGAAAGGCTAATCCAATCAAGTACTACTTTAAATTTAGGATTAAAGCTTTATTAAGAAAGGTAATAGGGAATGGATTTTAACTTTTATTCTAGGCTTGAAAGTGGTCATCGCATCGAATATATAGATTTTTGTGAGAAAAAACTAAATGGCAGAAGGTGCTCATTATTGACTGCTATGTTTACTAGAAAACCTGTCCTTTTCCTTATGGTAGAAGAAGGTTTTGTTATGTATTTTCTAGTATCTTTGTTAAGGAGTCTATTTTTAAGAAGAACGTCCGGCTTAGTATTTCGAGGTGTGGATGTGCTTAAGAGCGGAATTATGAAAAGTGGTGTAAAAAAAAATGCAATGGGTTTCACAAGACGAATAAAATTTATAAATAACATTTCAATTGTACCATTTTATGTTGAGCCAGAATTAGAAAGCATATGTGATGAATGGATATATGATTTTCAATTCTGGGATAGAGATGTTCTATGTAAGAGTGTAGGTGGAGTCGCGTGTATCGATTTGGAACGCAGGATTAGGGAAGCTGCTAATGGGCGAAAAATATTATCTGCAATCGGTAAGCAAGATAAAAGTAAAGGTTTCGATTCTTTCATTGCGTTGTATTTATCCTCCGAAAAACTACGGGAAAAATACCTATTTGTTGCGGCTGGTAAGGTTTCTGGTTTCGATGAGACCCAGATACTAAAGTTTACCAATTCGGGAGGGCTAGTTATCGATAAAAAGATATCAAGCGCTGAACTTGTGGCGATGTATAAGGTGACAGATGTTGTTTGGGCAGCTTATTCACCGGAATATGACCAATCTTCAGGGGTTTTTGGAAGGGCATTGCAATACGAAAATTTTGTAATAGTTAGAGCTGGTTCAGTCATTAGCAAAATTGTGAAAAAAGTTAAATCAAGCTATTTAGAAGTGCAATTGGAAGAATATGATGTAACTGTTGAAAATTTGCTAGGTTTTAATTTTGTTGTTAACGATGAATTGATGCTAATTAATGATCAGAATAAGCTTGTTGATATTGTTTCAGGTGACTTTTAGTTAAGGTGTTGTGTTGGAAATTAAAAAAAACTATTTCTGTAGAACAAATTATCTGCAATTGGCATTAGCGCTATACTTTACTGGTGCGTTATTAGCCTGGTCGCTACAAGGCTTAGGGATTCTACCTCGTTTCTATGATATTGGCGTGGTCTTAACTTTATCTTTCATGTTGATTTTTGTAGCCCTTAGGGGAGGCTTTTTGTTAAAGAGGAAATTGAACTACTTGGTTTTTATGTCCTTTTTAATTGTTGTTTTTATAGTGTTGCTCAATTCGTTAGCTTCTTCAGACAGTAAAGTTATTTTGTTCTGTTTTGTGTTTACTATTTCTTACTTTCTTTTTTTAAATATGGCCAGCTATAAGATAAAAGTAGGAAAGATCTATATTTTTTTTTCCACGTTGCTGTGTTGTCTATTTTTGTTTCAGGTAGAAAGTCTAAATATGGATGAGATCGGAATCGGAAGGGTTTCTGTGAGTGAAGAAAATGCAGCTTATGGTTTTATAGCATACTGCTGTGTATGTTCTTTGGCTGGGTATGCACACAATGCAAAATTTGACTGCAATGGCTATCAACAATTTTTACTTGAGCTTGCGGGTATATCAATACTTTTATATATCGTCATATTAACAGGTGTAAGGTCTCCTTTGTTTGGGTGTTCATTTTTAATAATTTATTGGTTTTATCAATATGCTAGGAGCGAATTACTTTCTTCTCCATTAAGGCTTGTTTCTATGATTTGTCTACTATGTGGAATGTTTTTAATATTATCATTATGGCTTTCTGATTCTTTTTTTGAAAGATTATTACACATGGGAGATACGCTATATAGTGGATTGATGACAATTTCCGGATCAGCTGTAACTGATAGCGCGTCATTTTCTAGAGTACTAATGAGAGGTATAGGTTTAGATAGTTTTTTAAGTAATCCTATCCAAGGTAGTGGTTATAAATCATTGTGGTTGGATTTTCCATTGTTACAGGCTTATTCTGACTTAGGGATACTTTTCGGATTTCTATTTATGGGGACTTTTTTGATTCTGCCTTGTTTATTTTCATTACGATATATCAATAGCAGTAATGCTGTGGGTTTTTTTTCTTTATTATATTTGGCAAATGTTCCCAGGCTTTTTCTACATGGACAACCTTACGACTGGCAACATTTTATTTACTTGGTGCCAATCGTTGCTTATATGTCTAACGCCAGGATGATGACTGACAGCAGTTAGTAGTTGTTTGTATAATGAAAGGGAATGACACTGGATGTGAATTTTTTAGGATGAATTATGGAAAGTAAAAAAGAACCTCGAGACGTACTGGTAGTTTACCATTATATTGCTAAATATAGGGAACCAATTTTCAATGCTATGTTAGATAACAGTTCATTCCACATAGCGGCTGACATTCAAGGGAATAGTTCGATTGAGTTGATAGATAAAGAATTCTATTCTAATGCTAACTTCATAAGATTAAGGAATGTTTGGCTTTCCCGTTCTATTCTTTGGCAAATAGGTTTGATTAATAAAGTTGTAAGTAATAGATATAAAACAGTGATTTTTTTGGGGGATCCTTACTTTCTGTCTACATGGGTTTCGCTTGTTATATCAAAATTATACGGAAAGAAGACAATTCTTTGGACTCACGGCTTTATTAGAAGTGGTGGGTTTAAAGATAAGGTAAAACTTTTAATGTATAAATTAGCTGATGCGCTATTTTTATATGGTGATGCAGCAAAGACTAATTTGGTTAATAAAGGGTTGAGTAGTAGTAAATTATTTACTATTTTTAATTCGGTAGACTATTTTCTTCAAAGAGATATAGCTAATTCTATTGATAACTCTTCGCTACGCCTTCTAAAGAATCAACTTTTTCATAATTCAGGATTATTTCAATTAGTTTTTGTAGGCAGGTTAACTAAGCAAAAGAAACTAACGGACTTGGTTTACTTGTTATCTAACCTTAAAGATAAAGGTGTGTTCGTTAACTTACTATTTATAGGTGATGGAGAAGAAAGGGAGGAGATCGAAAAACTAGCCATTTCTATGTCTCTTAATAAACAAATTTGTTTCTATGGTAAAACATATAATGAAGTTGAGTTAGCCTACCTAATAAGCTCTAGTGACTTATGTGTGGCTCCTGGAGAGGTTGGCTTGACCGCGATGCATGTAATGGGCTACGGAGTTCCTGTAATTACACATGATAGTTACAAAGATCAGATGCCTGAGTACGAATCAATAGTGGTTGGTAAAACGGGTTTACTATTTGAGTATGGGTCATTCGATTCTATGGTAAATACTGTAGAAAACTATATATGTGATCCTATCCCTAATGTAAAAGAAAATTGCTTAGACATAATAGAAAGTAAGTACACAGCTACTGCACAAATGAGTGTAGTTATGGCGTCTATCGAAAAGGTACTATCTTAGATGATTATGTTATATATCCGCTCAGTTAGAAATGTATTTAAAATACTTATTACTCGAAGGTTTGGAGTTAATATTACTAGCAATGTAATGGTTAAATCAAATATATCTAAAGATATAAAAGTTGGAAAATATTGTTATATCGGTCAATATGCCTCCGTGTGCTCCGGAGTTCGTATCGGAGATTATAGTATTATAGCTCCCTATTTTTCAGTGGTAGGCAGTGATCATAATTTTGATGTTGTTGGAACCCCTATTGTATTTAGTGGTCGTCCTAGTTTGAGAAAAACAATAATAGGAAAAGACGTATGGATTGGACAAGGGGTGACAGTTATGGCCGGATGTTCAATTGGAGACGCAGCGATTGTTGCTACAAGAAGCGTAGTTACTAAAGACGTTCCTCCTGGAGCTATTTATGGTGGGGTCCCAGCAAAAAAGATTAAAGACAGATTTAATTCAGATGAGCTTAATAGTCATTTAAAATCGCTATCTGAAAAATTTTTTTCCGGACTGTCTCCAAAGAAAAATAAGCTACAAAAAAGGAATTAGTCGATAAGGTTTTCAGTTGTCAGGTTAATTCTATGATTAACATTTTTTAGACGGTTTTTTGTTAGTGTCGCATTATATGCGTTGTCTTTTTATTTGGGGCTTACACTATAATAATTATTTATGTTATTAAGGTTTTTTATGAAATTGGGCATTTTTACCTACCATTTCAGCAATAATTACGGCGCATTATTTCAAGCGTATGCCTTGAGAACTTATCTCAACCAAGCATTTGATGTTGAGGCTGACTTTGTTAACTACCACCCCGATTATGTTGAGGCCGGTGGGAATTTCAATTTAAAGCAACCTTTATCAAAAGATAACCTGAAAATTGTTTTTTTGAAGATGGTAGAACTACGCGATAAATGGTTTGGTAATTCGGCAGTTAAACAAGGGTTTGAGTCTTTTAAGAAAGAGCATCTCAATGTTGTTGGGGATAAGATCCTCTCTCTGGATGGCGTGCTAGCAAATGTAGTGAATATGGACGCACTAATATGCGGTAGCGACCAAGTGTGGAAACCTTCTGAGCATTACGGTGTAGACCCCACCTACTATCTAGCGATCCCTAATCTAGATGAGAAGGTAAAGCGGATCGCGTATGCGCCTAGTTTTGGCTCTGCAGAGTTAGACGTAAACCACCAACAGCAAATAGCTGCCTATATAAAAAATATTGATAGCCTTTCAGTAAGAGAGCAGTCTGGCTGTGATTTAGTAAAAGAAATTACTGGGCTAACCGCAGACTGTGTGCCGGACCCTACCTTTTTACTGGACGACTTTCAGACTGTTATTAAAGAATATCCATTATGCTCCTCTAAGCATGTGTTCTGTTACGGTCTAAGATCACGCGACGTAATCGGTGAGTGGGCAGAAAATATTGCCAGTGAACTTTCATGTAAGCTTTACTCTCCTCATAACCCTCATCGGCGCTGGCGCGAAATAGGCGAGACTGTATATCCGTGCCCAGGCCAATGGTTGTACTTGTTAAAAAACTCAGAATTCGTCGTAACAAATTCATTTCACGGCACCGCTTTAAGCATTCTTCTAAATAAGCCTTTTATTGTTGTTAGGTTACAAGGAAGCAAGACTAAGTTTAATGCTCGTGTTGATAACTTATTGAAAAAATTGGGTTTAACAGAGCGTGCAGTTGATGCGTTTAGTGACGCCGCGGTAAAAGACATGATTCTTAAAGAAATTGACTGGAACAGTGTGAATAAAAAAGTTGAGGCGCAAAGAACTCTGGGCAGAGACTTTATTCGCAAAGCATTATCGCTTTAAGCCGTTAACCCCAGCAGATGGATTGTATATGAGTGAGTTTGCAGATCATAAATATGTTGACCAACTTGGCGCTCGCAACAAGTTATTAAGGCTTGTTTGGAGCATAACCTATTATTTGTTTTTTAGATTTACCCCGAGGGTTGGTTTTAATCCTTGGCGGATTTCGTTATTGAAGTTGTTTGGCGCCCAAATAGGTAAGGGTTCTAAAGTTGCCGCCAGTGCAAAAATTTGGGCTCCTTGGAATTTAGTAATGGGCGAGTTTTCTGTCCTAGGAGATCAGGTGGAATGTTACACAATGGCCAAAATCACACTGGGTTCTAAGGTGGCAGTTAGTCAACGAACGTTTCTTTGCACCGGCAGCCACGTAATCTCAAGTTTGACCCGAGAATTAATTACCAAGCCGATTAGTATACAGGACCATGTTTGGGTTGCTGCCGAGGCTTATATTGGCCCTGGCGTCACTATTAAACGCGGTGCAGTGGTTGGGGCTAGAGCGGTAGTGGCTAAAGATGTAGACGAATGGCAAATATTGGTTGGTAACCCAGCCCAAGTTGTAGGTTTGCGTAAGCTCAAGGAGGAGTTATGAGTCGTTTTAAGGAAATAATTGGTTTGCTACTTATTCCAGTGGAATACAGTTTGGATTTTGTAAGAGCTTTAATGTGGAGCAAGGCGTCGCCATTAAGCCCTCAAGATAAAAAGCTACATTACGAAATAGTATTGCTAGCGCACACTGTTGAAAAAGGTTTGAGTATGCCCGAGCCTAGAGCCGGTTTTGGGCAGGAAAAAATAACTAAGTTGCTGGGGTACCTTGGTAGCTATGAAGATCATTTTCAGCGATTTGCTGTAGAGAAGGCATATGGTTGCTTGGCTGAATACTTAGAATGGCATGCTGAAATAGGTTATCCGCTTGGTGATTTTGGTACAGGCATTCAATCTTTTGTTGATACTTGTAAAGAGAAAGGCTTGAAGCGTAAAGGTGGCAGTAAAAGTATTCGCAACAGTAGTGTTGAAGCTCAAGAAAGCCTGGAATTTGCATTGTTAAACCGTTTTAGTTGCCGTAGTTATCAAGATCGCATCGTAACACCCGAGCTTATTGATAGAATTGCTCAGATGGTGGCAAGAACACCGTCTCAATGTAATCGCCAATCTAGCCGCGTACACTATTTTTCTGATCCTGAGAAAATAGACAATTTACTGCGCCTACAAGGTGGAGCTGAGGGGTTTAGAGAGACAGTAAGAAACTTATTTATTGTAACCAGCGAAATAACAGCTTGGAGCGGTCTAAAAGCTCGTTCTCAGGCCTATGTCGATGGCGCTCTTACTTCAATGCAACTGCTTAATGCCTGTCAATCCTTGGGCTTGGGTGCATGCCCGCTAAATATGGCAGTAACAAACAGTCGAGAACTAAAAATATGTAATGTTGGTGGGATACCTAAAGGGGAAAGGATCATTATGATGATTTCTTTTGGTCACCCTAAGCCAACTGATTTGAAAGTTGCCCGTTCGGAACGATTGTCTTCAGACGAAGTAATGATTTGTCACTAGGGTAGCAATATGAAATCTGGTTTATCTGTGATTATTCTCACTTTCAACGAAAGCTTACATATATCCCGAGTCGTGGATGCTGTTCGCAGTGTGGCTGAACGAGTTGTTGTTGTAGATTCATTTTCAACAGATAACACCGTTGAATTAGCCACTGCGAAAGGTGCTGAGGTGTTCCAAAATCCGTTTGTCAATCAGGCGCAGCAGTTCCAATGGGCAATTGAAAACTGCGATATTAACTCGGAGTGGATTCTTCGCCTAGATGCCGATGAGTATATAGATGAGGAGTTGTGCAATAACATCACCCATTTTTTATCTACTGCTTCTGAAGATTGTAACGGTGCCATTTTAAATCGTCGGCATATATTTCTTGGTAAGTGGGTGCGCTTTGGCGGTCGTTATCCATTACCCATGTTGCGTCTTTTTCGCAATGGGTGTGCGCACATTGAGCAAAAATGGATGGATGAGCACATTGTGTTGGACAAAGGATATGCACAAGAACTGAAGGGCGGTTTTTTCGATGACAACCTTAATTCGGTCACTTGGTTTATTGATAAACACAACAAATATGCCACCCGTGAAATGTTAGACATGATGCTAAAGCGGATAGAGCCACAAGCTGAATCTACAATGACCAAAGAGACTGGCTTTAAAATTAGACTAAAGCGCTGGCTTAAAGAAGATATATATCAACAGTTACCTTATTTTGTCCGACCCGTTTTATATTTTTTGTTTCGGTATTTTATTCAGCTCGGCTTGCTTGATGGAGCTAGAGGTTTTGCTTACCACTTTATGCAAGGGTTTTGGTATCGAGCACTTGTTGACTTGAAGTGTCTTGAGGCAGAGGCGGCGCTAAAAAATTGTAAGACAATGGAAGAGCAGTTATTCATGCTTGAACAGTTAAGTGGTTATCAATTGTCAGGTAGGGGAAGTTAGCCATGAAAATACTCATTTACGGCATTAATTACGCCCCAGAGTTAACCGGTATTGGTAAGTATTCTAGCGAAATGGCTGAAGCTTTGGTGAGTATGGGTCATCAAGTTAAGGTGCTTACTGCGCCGCCTTACTATCCCGCCTGGGAGATAAGCGAAGGGTTTAGTGCCTACAAGTACGTTGGCCAACAAATAAATGGTGTAGAGGTATTACGCTGCCCACTTTATGTACCTGCTAAGCCTTCTACATTCAAGCGTATTGCGCATTTGGCCAGCTTTGCCTGTTCTTCCTTTTTTGGGCTAATTAAAAATATTGGCTTTCGCCCCGATGTGGTTATTTTAGTTGAACCGCCGTTATTTTGTGCCGCAAATACGCTGTTGTTTACTGCTGTGACAGGGGCTAAGTCTATTTTACACATACAAGATTACGAAGTTGACGCCATGTTTGGTTTGGGTATGGCTGGCCAAAGTAAAGGTTTAAAGAAATGGGTGTATGCCGCAGAGTCATGGGTAATGCGCCGGTTTAGCCGGGTGTCTACGATTTCAAATAGCATGGTAGCTATGGCTAAACGCAAAGGGGTAAATGAACAGAATGTGATGTTGTTTCCCAATTGGGCAGATACCAATTTTGTTACACCGCAAACAGACGGCGCCGCATTTAGAGAAAAATTTGGTGTGGCAGACGACCAAGTGCTGGTGCTTTACTCAGGCAATATGGGCCTAAAGCAAGGCTTAGAAATGGTTATTGAAGCGGCAAAAGTCACCCAGAATAACCCTAAAATAAAATACCTTATGGTAGGCGAGGGGGCCGCCAAACCAGCCCTTGAGCAATTGGTTATGCAATACGGTTTAACTAATGTGCAGTTTCACCCCTTACAAGCCTATGCGCAACTGCCTCAATTGTTGGCCTGCGCTGATATTCATTTAGTGGTGCAACGCCTTGGCGCGGCAGACGTGGTGTTGCCCTCTAAGCTTACCAATATTTTATCTTGTGGTGGCCATGCGCTGATCACCGCTGAAGCCGATACCGAGCTAGGATTGCTTTGCCAACATTACCCAGGTATTGCTACGCGCATAGAGCCAGAGCAACCAGCACGTTTTGTTGAAGCAGTGCTTTCACTAGCAAACGATCCCAAGATTAAACGCGTTAATCAGCTTGCGCGTGAATACGCAGTAAATAATTTGGAAAAAACCCGTGTTTTACAACGCTTCGAGCAACAGCTGGATGAGCTGCTTGCAGGTAGTAATCACGCTTTACTAAAGGACTAGAATAATGACTAAGAAAGTAGCATTAATTACCGGGGTAACCGGACAAGACGGATCTTATTTAGCAGAGCTTTTGCTAGAAAAAGGCTATGAAGTTCATGGTATTAAACGCCGTTCTTCGTCATTTAATACCGAGCGGGTCGACCATATTTATGAAGATCGTTTACAAGCCGAAAACCCAAGCTTTTTCTTGCATTATGGTGACTTAAGTGACACTTCTAACCTAACCCGTATATTGCGTCAGGTGGTGCCAGATGAAGTCTATAATTTGGGCGCTCAATCTCATGTTGCTGTGTCGTTTGAAGCGCCAGAATATACTGCCGATGTAGATGCCATGGGCACACTGCGTTTACTTGAAGCCATTCGCTTTTTGGGATTAGAAAAGAAAACCCGCTTCTATCAGGCTTCAACTTCTGAGCTTTATGGCTTGGTACAAGAAATTCCGCAATCTGAGACTACACCGTTTCACCCTCGGTCGCCTTATGCAGTGGCCAAAATGTACGCCTACTGGATAACCGTTAACTACCGAGAAGCCTACGGAATGTATGCGTGTAACGGTATATTGTTTAACCATGAATCGCCACGTCGCGGCGAAACCTTTGTTACCCGAAAAATCACTCGTGCCTTAAGCAATATTGCTCTTGGTTTAGAACAGTGTTTATACCTAGGTAATATGGATGCGCTGCGAGATTGGGGTCATGCTAAAGATTATGTGCGTATGCAATGGATGATGTTACAGCAAGATCAGCCAGACGATTTTGTTATTGCCACCGGCAAGCAAATCTCGGTGCGAGAGTTTGTTACCTTAAGTGCTAAAGAACTCGGCATCGAGCTAGCTTTTTCAGGCGAAGGCGTTGATGAAGTTGCCACCGTGGCAGCTATTCATGGCGATAAAGCGTCAGCCCTTAAGGTTGGCGATGTCATTGTTAAGGTTGATCCGCGTTACTTCCGCCCGGCAGAGGTAGAAACACTGTTAGGTAATCCAGCTAAAGCCAAGGCTAAGTTAGGCTGGACACCCGAGATCACCGTGGAGCAAATGTGTGCTGAAATGGTGACGAACGATTACGATAAAGCCAAGCGCCATGCGCTGCTTAAATCTCATGGCTTTGATGTCAGCATGGCAGTGGAAAACTAAGGAGCGCCTTATGGTCAGAGTATTTGTAGCTGGACATCGGGGAATGGTGGGATCTGCCATTGTGCGCCAGCTTGAACAGCGCGACGATGTTGAGTTGTTGCTACGTAGCCGTAACGAGTTAGATTTACTCGACCCACAGGCTGTGCAGGCTTTTTTCAACGATAATGCCGTTGACCAAGTATATTTAGCGGCCGCCAAGGTAGGCGGTATTATTGCCAATAATACTTACCCAGCCGAGTTTATTTATGAAAACTTGATGATAGAGTGCAATATTATCAATGCCGCTCATTTAGCTGGCGTAGAACACTTGTTATTTTTGGGCTCGTCGTGCATTTATCCTAAATTGGCTAGCCAACCTATGGCTGAGAGCGCGCTGTTAACCGGTACTTTAGAGCCGACCAATGAGCCCTATGCCATAGCCAAAATTGCCGGTATCAAGTTATGTGAAAGCTATAACCGTCAGTATGGGCGTGATTACCGCAGTGTTATGCCTACCAACCTTTATGGCCCATTTGATAACTTTCATCCCCAAAATAGCCATGTGATTCCGGCTTTATTACGTCGTTTTCACGAGGCAAAACAAAATGGTGACGCCGAGGTACTTGCGTGGGGTAGCGGTAAGCCAATGCGAGAATTTTTGCATGTAGATGACATGGCCGCAGCGTGTGTGCATGTTATGGAGCTAGATAGCGCCATTTATCAGAGCAATACCCAGCCAATGCTAAGCCACATTAACGTGGGAACAGGCGTTGATTGTACTATTCGTGAGTTGGTTGAAACTGTAGCCAAAGTGGTGGGGTACAGTGGCAGTATAAGCTTTGATAGCAGTAAACCTGATGGCGCACCCCGTAAGTTAATGGATGTGAGCCGCTTGGCCGATTTAGGCTGGAGATATCAAATAGAGCTAGAGCAAGGGTTAGCCACTACTTATCAATGGTTTTTAGACAATCAACAGGCCTACAGACAATGAGCTTTTTAAGTCAACAAGCGTTTAGCCAAGTTATTGCTAATACGCCGCTGGTATCAATAGATTTGATTATTGAAAACCCTCAGGGGCAAGTATTACTGGGCCAGCGTTTAAATCGCCCTGCTCAAGGCTTTTGGTTTGTGCCGGGTGGGCGGATCATGAAAGACGAGAGTATGCGCGATGCGCTTACACGGTTAGCAAGGCAAGAGCTTGGGCTTGAGTTGACATTAGACAATGGCGAGTTTCTAGGTAGTTTTGAGCATTTTTATCACGACAATGTGTTTTATCAAGATACCGATCCTCAAAGCCAGTTTTCTACTCACTACGTTGTGCTGGCGTATCGGTATCGTTTACGTATTGATTTAGCTCTATTACCAGAGCAGCAGCACGGGCAGTACCGCTGGTTTTCAGCCGCCGAGTTACTGAGTAGTGACGAAGTTCATCAACATACTAAATGGTATTTAGAAAACTAACTGTAACGCTGGCTCGGTGCCACTTAGCGGACGTGAGGTGAATATTGAGCGTTTGTGCTGATATGAACGATGCAATGGAATGAGCAGACCAAGGGATAAATAAAAGAATGGACGCTTCTATGGATATTCCGCATTCACCCAGTGCGGTGAGCAAACAGTATGTATGGGTGCGCTACCTAGCGTTAGCGACAGTAGCCGGGCTGGCCATTTGGGTACTTGTGTCGGCCTCACAATTAGGACTCGCTAATGTGTATTCTTATGCGCTTAGAAGTTGGCACGAACGCTGGCAACAAGATTACAGCAGCCAGTTAAACCAAGATACGGTACAAATAGCAGACCAAGTGGGTTTGCAGATGCTTGAATACCGTAATAGCGACCCTTTATATCAAACCTTAATGGCCAAACAAGTTGAGTGGCGTAATTTTTATCAATTGGTTATCGCTACTGGTGAAAATAAGTCACAGCTTCAGCTAGAAAACTTGGATGAAGCCTTTGTTCACTATTTACAAGCCATAGAGCAAAGGCCTACTTGGCCAAATACCTATGTGGATATCGCGAGTAATCGCTTAAAAAGTGGTGAGTCTGCTGATCTATGGTTTGGTTATTTGGAGCAAGGTTTGCGCATAGCGCCCGCTACGCGGGCAAGTTTAGTGGGGGTGGTTAACCTTGGTATTAGTAATTGGGAGCAACTTAACCCAGATCAACAAGCCTTAGTAACACGCTCGCTAAAAACGCTTGTTGATACCCATCGTATGAAGGCTGAGTTAGCTAAGGACTTTGGTTCTGAAATGGTCCGACTGCGGGTATGTTATTTATTAAATTTTGAAGGTCACCCTACGCAGCCTAATTTCTGTAAGAGTGGTTAGCTTATGTGGCATAAAGGCTTAACAGGATTAACCGTATTTATCTGGCTTGGTGTACTAGCGGCTAGTGTATCTAAAACCTTGGGTTTATTTCCTGATACTTTAAGCGCAGTTGAAACCGCAATGGGCGGTGATAAACGACTACATTTAGCATTGGCTTATGTTTGCTCACTCAGCGTGTTTTTTGTGTTTTGCCAAGGGGCCGACAGAAAGTGGCAAGCTATTTTGTCATGGGTTTTAATCTTACTTATCCTATTTACTTTAGATGAAGGCCTTCAAATGATTTTTCCATTAAGGCAGTTTTCTTGGGAAGATTTAGCGGCTAATTACTTAGGTTTGGCCTTAGCGTTAATCACTTGGTTCGCCCTTAAAAAGCTAATTGGTACAAGAAATCTAAAGGAGCAGCTTAATGGGGTTCGTTGATATTCACTGTCATATTTTGCCTGGCATTGATGATGGGGCAAAAGATCTAGCCCAAAGCTTGGCGATGTTAGACAAGGCGATAAGCTGTGGCACTCAGGTAATGCTGGCTACTCCGCATATATTGCCCGGAATATTTGATAACACCGCTGAAACCATAGAGCGTAGCTATCTTACGCTGATGAATGCGCTGCAGCAGCGCAATATGCCCTTGCGTATTTATCATGCGGCCGAGGTGCACCTTAGCCCTGAGATTATGTTGTGGCACGGTCAAAATAAATTGCCTTTGTTAGGTCGCTACCAAGATAAAGATGTGTTGTTGCTAGAGTTGCCACATGGTCATGTGCCGCAAGGCCTTAATAGCCTAATAAAGTGGCTCACCGCGCGAAACATTACCCCTTTGATTGCCCACCCTGAAAGAAATCGCGGGATATGGAAAGAACAATACTTGCTGCAACAATGGCGACGTTTAGGGTGTTTATTTCAGGTCACTGCCGGCGCTTTGCTGGGGGAGTTTCGCGAGCAAGCGCAACAAGTGAGTGAGCACATGCTACAACAAGACTTAATCGATGTAGTGGCCAGTGATTGCCATGGTATGGAAAAGCGTAGCCCCGATTTAAGCAAGGCCTTTGCTAAGGTACAGGCGCTTGCGGGTGAGCCGCGAGCCCAACGCCTATTTGTTGATACCCCCGGCACTATTGCCGCTAGTTGTTCAGGAAGAATGGAACCAACCTTAACGGCGGTTAATGGTCAACGCGAACGCCTAAATGTAGACAAGGAAGCCTAAAATATGATGGAACTTTCATCGCCTAGAGTTGAGCGTACAGCGTTTGGCTTAATGTTATTTTTAATCGTTTGGCTGCCCATCCCCCTAGCCAGCAATAGGCCTTGGGCCTGGTCTATTATGGAAGTGCTAATAGCAACTCAGTCTTTAATGCTGGTTTACTGCTGTAGAGGCGGGATCCCTTGGCAGTGGCTAAAAGCTTGCCGAATTTTACTGTTTGGCTTACTGCTTTTTCAGCTATTTACGGTTATTCAGTTAGTGCCCTTATCGCAGGGGGTGTTAACTTGGTTAAGCGAAGCAGCATTAAATTTTCGTTTGTTGGGCATACCCGGCTCAAGTCATTACCCTATTTCTTTAGACCCCAATCAAACAATTGTTAATCTGGTGAAAGGCTGTAGCTATTTGCTGTTAGCGATAAATGCTTGTTTGTTGTTTAATCATCCAGATCGAATTCGCATGGTGATGTTGGCCTTTGTTATTAGTGGTACTTTTCAGGCTTTTTATGGCTCGTTACTGATTTTGAGTAATATTACTCACTCACCGATTTTTGATATGGCGGTGGGCGGAAATGCCACCGGTTCATTTGTCTATAAAAACCATTTTGCTAACTATCTCATCTTGTGTTTAAGCATGGGCTTGGCCTTAGTGGTGGCAGATCTTAACGCCACAAGTGCAAGCAGTTGGCGTCATCGTATTCAGCAAATTATTGAGGCTTTATTAAGCGGTAAAATGCTGGTAAGGCTGTGCATGATCATTATGGTGATTGGTTTGGTGATGTCTCACTCACGCATGGGGAACAGTGCATTTTTTGCTATTACTATATTGGGCGCGGTGATGGCCTTGTTGCTATTTCGCCAGCGGCCACGTTCGTTAACTCTGTTGTTTTCTAGCGTGTTGCTGATTGATGTGGTAATCGTGAGTTCCTTTTTTGGGCTAGACCAAGTGAGAGAGCGCCTAAGTGCAACGGTTTTAGTAGAAGAAGGCCGAGCAGACATAGTGGGGTGGTCATGGCCTATTGTAGAAGATTTTTATATGACTGGTTCAGGAGCAGGAAGCTTTTACACCATCTTCCAAAACTATGCGCCCGAACCTTTAAACCGTTTTTATGATCATGCCCATAATGACTATTTGCAGTTTGTGATTGAGTCAGGGTTACTTGCAACCCTAATATTGGGCGGGGCAGTACTGTGGGTGTTAGTTCAAGCGACGCTGGCAATGCGTAAACGACGAGACCCTTTATTACGCGCAACCTCACTGGGTTGTGCAATGGCAATTATTGGTATGCTAATTCATATTAGCGTTGATTTTAACTTACAGGCGCCAGCCAATGCCGCCAGCTTTATTATTATTTTATGCTTGGCTATGGTTGCAGCAAAAATGCCCAGAAAAGGCTACGTACCCGATAAGTATTAGCGGGTGTTTACCTTGGGTGTGCAATATTGGTGAGTAGTTGCACCGTAATAACCTTAGCTGTTTTGCGAGACAGAAATTTATACATAATCGCCTTAAAGTCTTAAATGCGTGAAATGGTCCATTTACTAGTGTTTATGTGTGTAAAAGTGCTATTGAGTGGCTTATTATTAAGTGATTGTGCTGCGATTGCTTGATGTTGTAGAAGGGGGGCGTAGCGGCTGAGCTTTAAGACCAAAAATAGATGTCGAAATATTTTACATGGCTCACATAAATAGATTTGACGTTTTTTTAACTTGTTGTTTTTATTGGGTTTGTATAGTTGGTTCTTTATTTGCATATATTATGAGCAGTAACAAATGCAAGTTTGATTTTGTGTTGAAGTTGGCATTATTCCATTTGTCGGTGGGTGTGCTTTAGCAACAATACATATAATTTTACTTATGCCACGGTAGTTCAAGGAGGACTTATGAGGCAAAAACGGTTAACAAAGTGGGTACTAATTTTACTCTCGGCTGGGCAAATGGCGCTGGCGAGTATGACAATGGCTGCTGACCTACCTGCACCTTTTTTCCCTGCGGGTCTTAGCGCTCCTGCGGGCTTGTTATTACCGCCTCCACCACCTCCACCAGCTCCTGGAGTAGGCAGTGGCGGAAGTGGTTCTGGCGGTGGTGGTACAATATTCGCTTCACCGAGCTAAGCACATTAGCCAGTAAGGTTATTGTAAAAAGAGGCTAGCAGTTGCTAGCCTTTTTTTTGTCTCGCTATATCGCTCGCAGTTTACCGCTTATAACGCCATGTGGTTTAGTGGATAAAAAAATGCCAATGGGTATTATCCCACTGGCATTTATAACTTACTGTTTTATTGTATATTTATCAGTCTAGCTGAGGGCCTGCTGCCACTAAGGCTTTACCTTCTGCGTTGTCAGTGTATTTGGCAAAGTTTTTGATAAAGCGATTGGCTAAATCATCGGCTTTGCTTTCCCACTGCAGTGGATCTTGGTAAGTATCACGAGGATCTAAGATGTCACTGTCTGCACCGGGTAAGGAAGTAGGCACTTCTAGATTAAACACTGGCAAGATTTTCGTTTCTTGCTGCTCAATTGAGCCATCTAAAATGGCGTCAATAATCGCGCGTGTATCTTGAATTGAAATACGTTTACCTGTGCCGTTCCAACCGGTGTTAACCAAGTAGGCTTCTGCCCCTGCTGCTTCCATGCGTTTTACTAGCACTTCAGCATACTTGGTTGGGTGTAGCGTTAAGAACGCGGCACCAAAACATGCAGAGAAGGTGGGGGTGGGTTCAGTAATGCCACGTTCAGTACCGGCGAGTTTGGCGGTAAAGCCAGACAAAAAGTGGTACTTGGTTTGCTCTGGCGTTAACTTCGCCACTGGTGGAAGTACACCAAAGGCATCAGCGGTTAAGAAAATGACTTTCTTAGCGTGACCTGCTTTAGACACAGGTTTAACGATGTTTTCAATATGATCAATCGGGTAAGAAACACGGGTGTTCTCGGTTTTAGACCCATCGTCATAATCAACACTAGCATCGTTACGCACCGTAACATTTTCTAATAACGCGTCGCGTTTAATCGCCTTGTAAATGTCGGGCTCGGCTTCTTTACTTAACTTGATGGTTTTGGCGTAACAGCCGCCTTCAAAGTTAAATACCCCTTCGTCATCCCAACCGTGCTCATCATCACCAATTAATTGGCGCTTAGCATCCGTAGATAAGGTGGTTTTACCGGTGCCTGATAGGCCAAAGAAAATGGCGGTGTCGCCATCTGCGCCTACGTTGGCAGAACAGTGCATTGAAGCGATATCATTTAGCGGTAGGTAGTAGTTCATCATGGCGAACATACCTTTCTTCATTTCGCCGCCGTACCATGTGCCACCAATGACTTGCATTTTTTCGGTCATATTGAAAACGGTAAAGTTTTCAGAGTTAAGGCCTTGTTTTTGCCAGTTTTTATTGGTGGTTTTAGAGCCGTTCATCACTACGAAGTCTGGTTCGTAGTCAACTAACTCTTCCGCTGTGGGGCGGATGAACATATTGGTAACAAAGTGAGCTTGCCACGCGACTTCAACAATAAAACGCACTTTTAGTCGAGTGTCTGGGTTGGCCCCACAGAAGGTATCGACAACAAATAAACGTTTACCCGACAACTGGTCGGTCACGGTTTTTTTGAGCTCGACCCATACCGAGGGATCAATCGGTTTGTTATCGTTTTTAGCTTGTTCACTGGTCCACCACATGTTGTCGCGGGTCGCGTCATCTAAAACGATGTATTTATCTTTGGGGGAACGTCCGGTAAAGATACCGGTATCAACCGCAACAGCACCTGATTTGGTTACAATTCCTTTTTCATAACCAGTGAGTTCGGGGCGGGTTTCTTCTTTGAATAGTTCTTCGTATGAGGGGTTGTACACCACGTCCGACACGTCTTTGATGCCGTATTGAGCCAGGTCGATAACCTGATCTTTTTCTGCAACGTCAAGCATAGCAGTCTCCTGTAGGTAGAGAGGTAAGATTTATATTATATTTTTATTGGTGTTGGCTTTGATTCTATCCCTTTAGAGGTGCTAAAAAGAGAGGGGGGTCAAATTACCAGCACTTTTTTTATGGTTATTGTGGTTCTAATCAGGAAATGCGATTGACACCGCATTTCCTTAGCTCAGTCTAATGAATTTTGGCAGGGTTTGTCGATATATTGCGCGTGAAAATGTTTTCAACGTCGGCTTCGTTAAATTTGTAGTCATGTCCACAGTAGTCACAATGCATCGAAATGTGACCGCGTTCATGGCAAATTTCGAGTAATTCTTTGTGGTCAATATTGCTTAATGCTGTTTCACAGCGCTCTTTGGAGCAGCTGCACTTAAAGCACACGTCTTGCGGCTCATATAAGCGAACTTGGTGCTCATGGTATAAGCGATACAATAATTGCTCGGCGTCTAGCTCAAAGCTTTCTTGGGCTGTCGTGGTGCTACTTAAGGTGTTGATCAGCTCGAAGTGCTCACTGTCTTGTTGTTCACTGCCCGGTAACGCTTGTAAGAATAAGCCGCTAGCATGTGGGCGACCGTCAAACATGCCGGTAAATAACCAAATACGCGTATTTAGCTGTTCAGATTGCTGAAAGTAGCTTTCGATACTGGCGGCAACCCCTTCTGGCTCAATGTTTACAATGCCTTGGTAGCGCTCTCCTTGAGTAGGGCTTATCGTAATCACGATGTGTCCCTTACCCACTAACTCGGCAAAGCTGATTTCTGGGTCTATGGCCCCGTCATAGCGTGCAATACCGCGCATCTGTTGCTGGTCTGTACCACTTACCGCTATCACCTTTAATGGCCCATCGCCTTGTAACTGCACCGTTATATCACCTTCAAATTTCAAGGTGGCGGTTAACAAGCAAGTGGCGGCGAGCAATTCCCCTAGCAGTGATTGCACTGGCACTGGATAGTTTTGCTGTTCGATGATTTCTTGGTAGCTTTGCTGCAGCTGCACCAATTCGCCACGCAAGTTGTATTCTTCAAAGGTATAACGGTTGAGTATGTCTTGCTTCATGTTTAGACCTGACTATTTTTGTTTAAACTGAATAATTTGCCGACGTTGTTTTTTATCTGGTCGACGTTCGGGGCTAGTGTTTTGTGCCATGAGCTTTCTTTGCATGGCAAATTCTTCACGCTTTTTAACGCTTTGTTCAGTCTCTTGATAAAGTAACTGAGCTTGTGGCGCGGGGCCGCGTTTATCACTGACTTGCTGAACAATAATTTCGATTTGTTGCTGCCCTTGCCAAAGGCTAATGGTAGCGCCAACTTCTACAGTTCGACTCGGTTTACAGCGCTGCTGATTGTAGTGAACTTTACCGCCCATCACCATGTCGCGTGCTAAGCCTCGCGTTTTATAAAAACGTGCCGCCCATAACCACTTATCTATACGTGGTTGCTGAATGTTAGTAATTTGAGATTTCATTCGAAGTCTTAGCTGGTTTATGTATTAACTGTTAAATTATATCAGCTTTATAGAGGCGCGCGATGTTCAAATTAAATGTGTGAAATTGTAGAGAAACCACAAAAGTGTAAAGAATCGCAATTTTTCTATCTATAGTACTTGTTCTGCGTGCAACTCTCTTTAGAATGAACTGCATCTATATTTGGCGGGTTGCCAGACATACCAATAAGGATAATCGATATTCGGTCAACGATGTCAGTTGTATTATAGCTAATAAATGGATATTAAATCTTTTTCTACTCAGTGCGCGCATTATCTGTCGTCACCTAAAAGTAGCGCATTAATTACCTTATTGCTGCTATGCCTAGCGGCTTACCAACTCGCTAACATTACTTGGTTACTTATTCCAAGTAAGTCTCAGTCTTTTAGTTGGGTGCCCCAGCAAGTAAATGCAGTAAAAAGTAGTGCTCAAGTTGATTTGAGTCGTTTAACGGCGCTGAACTTGTTTGGTGAGTATCAAGCCAAGCCGCAAGCCAAATCTGTTGCTACAACATCTACCACTGAAGCGCCAAAAACATCGCTTAAACTGACCCTTTCTGGTTTAGTGGCAAGTAGCGACCAATCTAAAGCCTTAGCCATTGTTGAACACAAAGGTAAGCAACAAACTTACGGTGTAGAAGAATCTATTAATGGCACTAAAGCGGTCATAAAAGAGATTCAAATAGATCGTATTATTTTGTTGCATCGAGGTGTTTATGAAAGCTTGTTACTGGATCCTGACGACAAATCGTCAAAGTCGAGTTCTGCCAGTAATAATCGTAAAAAGACCAGTGCTAAATCAAAGTCTGCAGTGGCCTCTAGTAAGGTAAATGTTAAAGAAGTTTTGAACGATCCATCAAAGTTGACTGATTACATTCGAATTTCACCAGTGCGTAAAGATGGAACCCTAACTGGATATCGAGTAAACCCAGGGAAAAATGCGGGTTTATTTAAACAAGTAGGCCTTAAAGCTAATGATTTAGCGGTGGCCTTAAATGGATACGACTTGCGCGACAACGCGCAAGCAATGCAAGTAATGCAAGAAATGGCCGAGTTAACGGATATTACCGTGACTGTAGAGCGCAATGGCCAATTGCAGGATGTGTTTTTTAGCCTGCCTGATGAATAAGTACCGGAGAGTTTTTTACATGAAGTTGCAAGCGTTACGCTTTGTTCGCCGCGCCCTGGTGGGTCTAATTGGATTAGGCCTATGTGGGGTGGTAGGTGCCACTGAATTTTCGGCAAATTTTAAGGATGCCGATATCAATGAATTAATTACTACGGTAGGGCGTAATCTTAATAAAACCATCATTGTTGACCCCGCGGTTCGTGGCAAAGTTAACGTGCGAAGCTATGACCTACTCACCGAAGAGCAGTACTACCAATTTTTCTTAAGCGTATTAGATGTATATGGCTTTGCTGTGATTGATATGCCAAATGGTGTGTCAAAGGTGGTAAGAGCTAAAGACGCTAAAGCGGGCGCGATTCCGGTTGTGGATCGCGATGACCAAGCCACGGGCGATGAAATGGTCACTCGTGTGGTAGCAGTGAAAAATGTATCAGTAAGAGAGCTGGCGCCTCTGTTACGTCAACTTAACGATAATGCCGGTGGCGGCAACGTGGTTCACTACGACCCTTCAAATGTGATTATGCTAACGGGGCGCGCTGCGGTGGTAAACCGCTTGGTAGAGATTATTCGCCGTGTCGATAAAGCAGGTGACCAAGAGGTTGATATTATTCGCCTTAAGTTTGCATCGGCGGGTGAACTGGTGAGAATTTTGGATTCATTAACCGCCAATACTGGTGCTAAAGGCGCCAGTGCTAGCTTGTTAATTCCTAAAGTGGTGGCCGATGAACGAACCAACAGCATTGTGGTATCAGGTGAACCCAGTGCCAGAGCGCGCATTGTGCGCTTGGTTACTAAGTTAGACAGCGAACTACAAACCTACGGTAATACCCGAGTATTTTACTTGAAGTATGCCAAGGCTATTGATTTAGTGGACGTGCTAAAAGGGGTGAGTGAAACCGTGACCGCTGAGGCTGCAGGAGGCTCTAAAAAAAGCAGCTCGTCTAACTCTCGTGGCAATTTCTCCATTGAAGCTCACGAAGATACTAATGCCTTAGTGATTACCGCTCAGCCTGATAACATGCGCACGCTAGAAGGGGTGATTAATCAGCTCGATATTCGCCGCGCGCAAGTCCATGTAGAAGCGATTATTGTTGAAGTGGCAGAAGGCGACGGGGTGAGTTTGGGCGTGCAGTGGGCGACTCAAGCGGGTGGTACTCAGTTTAATGACTCTGGTGTTTCAATCGGTGAGTTGGGTGCAGGTATTTATGATGCTCAGCCAACCAAAGGTAGCACCGTATGTACCGGCGAAACCTGTACGGTTAACCCTGACACTCCCGGCGACATTTCTGGTTTAGCCAGCTCTTTAGCTAAAATCTCGGGTGCGGCCTTTGGTTTTTACGGGGCTGACTGGGGCGTACTCATTCAAGCGGCTGCTAATGATTCGCGCTCTAACTTATTAGCTACACCGTCTATTACGACCATGGATAACATGGAAGCCTATTTCACCGTAGGTGAAGAAGTACCGGTATTAACCGGCTCTGCCTCTAGTAGTAGTAACGATAATCCCTTCACCACGGTTGACCGTAAAGAAGTCGGGATTAAGTTAAAAGTAACGCCACAAATAAACGAAGGCGATGCCGTGCAGCTCACCATTGAGCAAGAGGTGTCTAAAGTACAAGGGCAAACCTCGGTAGACGTGGTATTTGCGAAGCGCCAATTACAAACCACAGTGTTGGTTGACAGTGGTGACACCATCATTTTGGGTGGTTTATTAGACGACCAAATTGAAGAAAGTGAATCTAAAGTACCATTACTGGGTGATATTCCGGTACTTGGCCACTTGTTCAGGTCTACCAACTCGAAGAAAACCAAACGTAACCTGATGATCTTTATTCGTCCGACCATTATTCGCGATTCGGTGACTATGCAAAATGTGAGTTCGCGTAAATATAGCCAAATCCGCGCTCAGCAATTGCTACGTGAAGAGTTAGGGGTGGCATTAATGCCTGAAACTAAGGTGCCAGTATTGCCTGAGTTTAATTCGGTAGAAGACGTATCACCTGAAGTTCAAGAATATATCGATTTCTTAAAAGACAAGAACGAGCGCCTAAAGAAAGAAGAAGCTGACAAAGCCGCCAAACAAGAAAGCGCTAATCCAAAGCAAGTGAGTGCTGAGTAATGGATTTAGAAGCAGAGCTTAATTCGCTAGAGGATGAAAAGGCGCTGGTGTCTGATACGCCTCATATGGAAGGCATTGAAGGCTGGCAGCTGCCTTATATGTTTGCTAAAACCTATGGCGTAATGTTAGAGAAACAACACAATGCTTGGCGGGTTTACCATAATTCAAGCCTTGAGCTCAATGCGCTGTTAGAAATTCGCCGAGTGTTACAACACGAGTTTGAGTGTGAAGCTTTATCTGATGATGAGTTTGAGCAACGCCTCACCGAAGGTTACCAGCGAGACTCTTCTCAAGCGCGTCAGTTGATGGAAGATATCGGCAACGATATGGACTTCTACACTCTGGCTGAAGAACTGCCAGAAAACGAAGACTTATTGGAGTCAGAAGACGACGCGCCAATCATTAAGTTGATTAACGCGATGTTAGCTGAAGCGATTAAAGAAGGCGCCAGTGATATTCACATTGAAACCTTCGAGTCTATTTTGGTGATTCGTTTTCGTATTGATGGTGTATTGCGCGAAATATTACGCCCTCACCGTAAGCTAGCCGCCTTATTGGTGTCTCGTATTAAGGTTATGGCGCGTTTAGATATTGCTGAAAAACGCATCCCTCAAGATGGCCGTATCTCATTACGTATCGCTGGGCGCGCGGTGGATGTGCGTGTATCAACCATGCCATCTAGCCACGGCGAACGGGTGGTTTTACGTTTATTAGATAAAAACAATGCTCGCTTAAACTTGGCCAATTTAGGCTTGGTTGAAAAACACCGAGATGTGGTGAGCGAGTTACTGAAAAAGCCACACGGCATTATATTGGTAACCGGCCCAACCGGTTCTGGTAAAAGTACCACCTTGTACGCTGGCTTAAGCGAAATTAACAGTAAAGACCGCAATATTCTTACCGTAGAAGATCCCATCGAATATAACATTGAAGGGATCGGCCAAACTCAGGTTAATACCAAAGTGGATATGACCTTTGCACGCGGTTTGCGGGCCATTTTACGCCAAGATCCTGATGTCGTGATGATTGGTGAAATTCGTGACTTAGAAACCGCTCAAATTGCGGTGCAAGCGAGTTTAACCGGACACCTAGTATTATCTACCTTGCATACCAATACGGCCATTGGCTCGGTCACGCGTTTACGGGACATGGGGGTTGAACCTTTCTTATTGTCGTCGAGCTTGCTAGCTGTGTTAGCGCAACGTTTAGTGCGTACCTTGTGCCCAGAGTGTCGCGAAGCCCACGTGGTGAGTGAGCGCGAGCATCAGTTACTCGATATTGCCAAAGACGCAACGGTATATCGGCCGGTAGGGTGCGAGCACTGTAATAATACCGGTTATCGCGGCCGAACCGGTATTCATGAGCTATTGCCAGTTAACGATGAAGTGAGAGAAATGATCCATTCAGGCAGTAGTGAGCAAGACATAGAAGCATTGGTGCGCAGCAGTTGTCCCAGCATTCGCCAAGATGGTGTTGCTAAGGTGCTGCTAGGTATTACTAGCTTAGAAGAGGTATTGCGGGTTACCCGCGAAGGATAGTTAGCCTAATGCCAGCATATGAATATCAAGCCTTTAATGCGAAAGGTAAAAAGTCTAACGGCGTATTAGAAGCCGATACTCCTCGTCAGGTTCGCTCCAGCTTGCGTGAGCAGGGGCTTACGCCGCTGAAAATTACTCAGGTGGCAGAGCAAGGCCAAAAAGAAAAATCTAGCTTTGTCGCTGTGCGCCGCAAGGTCAGTACTTCTGATTTAGCGTTATTAACCCGTCAATTAGCCACGTTGGTGGCCGCCGCCATGCCGATTGAAGAATCATTAAAAGCGGTGGGGCAGCAATGCGAAAAACCTAAACTCAAAAGTATTATTTTGGGGGTACGCGCCAAGGTAGTTGAAGGCTATAGTTTGGCTGACAGTATGGCCGACTTCCCCGATGTGTTTGAAAAATTGTATTGCTCGATGGTGGCTGCGGGAGAAAAGTCGGGCCATTTAGATAAGGTACTTGATCGATTAGCCGACTATACCGAACAACGACAAGCAATGCGCATGAAAACCATGCAAGCGCTGATCTACCCAGCAGTGCTTACCACCGTGTGTGTATTAGTGATTGCTATCTTGTTGGTATCGGTGGTGCCTAAAGTTGTTGCCCAGTTTGAACATATGGGGCAAGAGTTGCCCAATGCTACTCAGTTCCTTATTTTTGTCAGTGAGTTAGTCAGTAATTATGGGCTAATTTTTGTGGTGGTCATTGTATTAGCCATGGTGATTTGGCAGCGTTTGCTACTAAAAGACAATATAAGAATGGCCTGGCATAAGCGCATTTTGTCGCTGCCCGTCGTGGGCAAAGTGAGTAAAGGGCTAAATACCGCTCGCTTCGCCCGCACCTTAAGTATTTTAAACGCCAGTGCGGTACCCTTACTCGAAGGTATGGGCATTGCTGGTGAAGTACTGACCAACGATTATGCTCGTGCTCAAGTACTCGATGCCGCCGCTAAAGTTCGCGAAGGGGGCAGCCTGCACCAATCACTTGAGGCGACTAAATTGTTCCCACCAATGATGTTACACATGATTGCCAGTGGTGAGCGCTCAGGAGAATTAGAAGGAATGCTTGAGCGAGCTGCCGATAACCAAGATCGCCAGTTTGAGATGCAAGTAAATATAGCGTTAGGGATATTTGAACCCGCCTTGATTGTGACTATGGCTGGGGTTGTGCTATTTATCGTAATGGCGATTTTGTTGCCTATTTTAGAACTTAATAACATGGTTGGGTTATAACCCATACTAGGATTTCGGAGTAAGAACATGCAAAAGTTAAAGGGTACCCGCTCAGCTAGCCAAGGTTTTACTTTGCTAGAAGTGATGGTAGTAATTGTTATTTTGGGTATTTTAGCTGGTTTGGTGGTACCAAACTTGTTGGGTAATAAAGAAAAAGCCGACATTCAAAAAGCGAAAACAGATATTATCGCCCTAGAAAATGCCTTAGATATGTATCGTTTGGATAATTCGCGTTACCCAACAACAGACCAAGGCTTAGATGCGTTGGTGACTAAACCTAGTTCAAGCCCAGAGCCTCGTAACTATCCAGAAGACGGCTACCTACGTCGCCTACAAAAAGACCCTTGGGGTAATGATTACATTTTAATTAGCCCAGGTGAAAAAGGCCGCATTGATATCTTCAGTGCCGGTTTTGATGGTGAAGAAGGCACTGATGATGACATTGGTAACTGGAATTTAGACCAGTAAGTTGCGCCAACCGCGGATAAGTTCTCGTTCACGCCAGCAAGGTTTTACCTTGCTGGAAGTGATTTTAGTACTGCTGTTAATGTCGATAGGCATTTATTCGGTAGTGATGTCGGTGTCTGGCACTAGTGAACAGAAAGTGATTGAGCAGCAAGCCAAGCGTTTAGCAGCCTTAGTACAATATGCCCAAGAGCGAGCCTTGCTTACCGGTTATGACTACGGAGTCTTCAGTGACGCTGAAAGCTACCAATTTGTGCGAATGGAAAAGCAACGCTGGGTAAAAATTGAAGACCGCATTTTTAAACCGCAAACATTCGAATTACCCTATTTTTTGGAACTCAACCTTGAAGATACCGATCAGCAAGAGCAAAGTTTTGGTACTGGCAGCTTGGGTTTTGAAGACAATAGCTTATTTGAAAAAGATTTTATCACCGAAGAAGTAACACAAAGCATTATTCCGCAGGTATTGGTGCTAAGTAGCGGCGAAGTCACACCGTTCACCCTGATATTTGCCTACGAGGATAGTAATAACCGTTGGGCGGTCAGTAGTGATGATTTGGGGCAACTCAGTATTTCTCGAGAAGAGTCGCAATGAAAACACAAGCCGGGATGACGCTATTAGAAGTGATGGTTGCCTTAGCGGTATTGGCCATCGCGGGAACCGCAGTGATGAAAAGTGCCTCTGAGAATTTGCGCAGCCTGAGTTATCTCGAAGATAAGTCATTTGCCCTTTGGATCGCCGATAACCAAATGGCCGAGTTAAAACTGAGCAATACTTGGCCTGGCACATCCAGTAAAAAAGGTACTACCCGGTTTGCCGATAACGACTGGCATTGGCGCTCGCAAGGCGTGGCAACTGCCGACAGCAACTTTATTGCCGTCACCATTTCTGTGTATCGCAACGCCGAAGAGAAAACAGCGCTGGCCGAAGTTACTAGTTATGTGAGTCGCTGATGAAACAACGCGGATTTACTCTCTTAGAAATGCTAGTGGCAATTGTTATTTTTGCCCTACTCACTATGGCTGCTTATCAGGTGCTGCAGGGGGTTATGCGCAGTGATGAAATTTCACAAAAACACGGAGAGCGTTTGCGTGAGTTGCAGCGGGCGATGTTTTTGATGCAGCGTGATTTTAATCAAATGGCCCCTCGCGCAGTGCGAGATGAAACCGAAGAACAGCGCCCCTTAGTCTTGGCCGGGAAATACTTGCTAGAAAGCGATGACATGGGCATCGAGTTTGTCACCTTAGGTTGGCGTAACCCGGCTTCGGTGCTCAGGCGTTCAAATGTTCAAAGAGTTGCTTACCTGCTAAAAGACGAAAAGTTAGTAAAGCGTTTTTATAACTACCCTGATGCTGTGGTGGGTTATGAACCCAGAGAAATGGTATTACTCGACGGTGTTGAAGAATTAAGTTTTCGCTTTCATGGCACTACAGGTTGGAGCGATGAGCTTTCCAATACCAGTAAATTACCTCGTGGCGTAGAAGTAACGTTTAGGCATAAAGTCTTTGGAGAGTTACGCCGCGTGTTCTTAACTCCTGAAGGAAGCCGTGCCCCAACGGCAACCCAAGCGCAAGAAGAGTTAGACAGTAATGCTAATCAAGGTGGTAACGATACGAGTAATGGTGGTGATGGCAACAACTCGGGTAGCCAACCTCCCCCGGAGGGCACCTAATGAACCAAGCTATTGGGTCTTTGCAACGCCAGCGCGGGGTTGCTTTGCTTACGGTGATGTTGATTTTGGCGGTAATGGTGGTGGTAGCCTCTCAATTTAGCCAGCGCTTACAATTAGACTTAGCCAGAGCCACCAATTTACAGCACTCGTTAAAATCAAATTGGTTATTGGCGGGTGCCGAAGCTTTTGCTTTCAAAGTATTAAAACAAGACTTGGAAGATGACGACCGGGTGCATCTTGGTCAATATTGGGCAACCGAAGGCATGGTTTTTCCGGTGGAAGACTCAGTAATCAAAGGACAAATGATTGATTTACAAGCCTGTTTTAATCTTAATGCGCTAGGTCAGCCTAATAAAACTGACGGACAGCCTCCTAAAGTTGCTGATCAGTTTATCGGTTTATTGGTGGCTGTTGGGGTAGATGCTTATACCGCAGAACAGATCACCGATGCGACTAGAGATTGGATTGATAGCGATACTATTCCACACCAACAAGGTGCAGAAGATAGCACCTACGAAGGTTTAAGCCCGGCCTATTTACCGTCGAATATGCCGATGGTTGACCGCAGTGAATTTCGAGCAGTTTATGGGGTAACTGCGGCGATTTATCGCCGCGTAGCGCCCTATATCTGTGCCATCCCTGAAGCAAGCTTAGCCATTAATGTGAATACTATCGCTGTGGACCAGCCTCAACTGCTAGAAGCCTTGTTTTATCCTGATCTAGATAACACTGGCGCGCAACAAGTCTTGAATGACCGACCCGATGAAGGCTATCGTACCTTGGATGAGTTAATGACCCATCCAGCCTTAGCGCCAATCCCCTTAACGTTGCCGGGCTTAAGGCAGACACTTTCATTGAATTCAAATTATTTTATGGCGAAACTGCAAGTAGAAAATGAACAAGGACAAGCACAAATGACCAGCGTTATTCAACGCAGTGGCACCTCTGATCTTAAGCTAATCCGCAGAAGTTATGGAGGTGAGCTATGAGCGAGCAACTGATATTGCGCTTACCCAGCAATGACAAAGATGTTATTAACTGGATTGTGTGGTCTGACAGCGAACAAGAAGTGATTGCTGCTGGGGAGCTCAGTAGCAGCGCCGAGTTAGCCTTGTTAAAAGAAAAGGCCGACCATCGCCGAGTATTGGTGTTAGTGTCTGCTGCTGATATCACTATGCACCAGTTAGCACTACCCAAAAGTGCCCAACGCTCTTGGCAGCAAGTGGTTTCTTTTATGCTGGAAGAGCAATTAGCTCAAGACCCAGATAGCTTGCACGTATGTTTAGTGGGTAAGGCAAAAGACACGATTGATATTGCCTGTGTGAGCCACCAACAAATGACGCTATGGCAAGATATGCTAGAAACGGCGGGGATCCACAGTCAAACTTGGCTGGTGGATAGCATGTGTCTACCAAAGCCCGAAGCAGGTCAAGCCTCAGCCATTCAGCTTAACCAGCAGTGGCTATTTCGCTTTAGCGATGACCATGCCATTAGTATCGACCAAAGCTGGTTATCAGTCGCTTTACCCTTGCTGGCTAACAAGTATCCAGAGTTGTCTATTCAGCATTACAGCCCAGCGCCGGAACTTGAAGTGACGGGCTTAGACTGGAGTGCTCGTTCTCCTGAATTAGCAATGAAGCTATTAGCTGATGGCAGCCATAAGAACAAATTCAATTTATTACAAGGACAATACGCCAGTAGTAATCCTTTAACCGCTATTCTAAAGCGCTGGCGTAAAGTGGCTATTGCCGCTGGTATTTGCTTTACGTTAGCGCTAACCCATCAGTTGGTAGAGACCTATAATACACAGCAACAAATTGCTGCGGTAAATGACAACATTCGTCAAGTCTATAAGCGAGTATTCCCGGAAGTGTCGCGGGTTAGAGATAGCCGGATCCGTAGTGATTTTCGCAAGGCTATAGCCGATATAGGCCAAGAGTCTCCGCAGGATTTCCTAATGATGATGGTTCACCTATCAAGCGCGTTTGATAGACACCGAGATTTAGACCCGCTGAGTTTACGCTATGACCATAGTAAGGGAGAGATCCGCTTGCAGGCTCAGGCTAAAAATTTCCAAGTATTTGAACAATTCAGACAAGCAGTACAGCCTTTTACTACCGAACAAGGCACCTTGAGTAATAAAGCCGGTGCGGTAGTAGGTACCTTAATTATTAGGAAGTCTTCATGAAACAGTGGTGGCAAAGCTTAAATAAGCGTGAACAAGACTTGGTTATGATTGCCAGTGTGCTGTGTGCAATAGCAATACTGTATTGGGGCATTTGGTCACCGGTGGTTAACGCTAATCAAAGTGCCAAACAACAATTAATTAGCCAGCAAGAAACCTTGTTATGGGCACAGCAACAAGGGGCGCATATCATCGCCAATGGACGTTCTGCTAAAAGTGATGCTTCGGTGAAGGTGAGCCAAGCAGTCAGTAGCACGGCGCGTCAGCAGCGTATTACGATTACTCGCATTCAACCAAGAAATGAAGAAGTAGAAGTGTGGATTGACAGTATTGCGTTCAATCAGCTGTTGGCGTGGTTAGACATGCTCAGTAAACGCTACGGTATTATTGTGAAAAATGTCGATTTAGATGAAGGCAAACCTCAAGGTATCGTTGGGGTGCGTAGATTACGTTTAGGTAAGGCCGAATGAAGAAGTATATTGGTTTAGCGTTGCTATTAGTAACGGTGTATTTGGTCAGCTTAGTGGCCACCACACCCCTGGCGGTGGCGATAAATTACCTGCCCATACCCAAACAGGTGAAACTAAATCAACCTAGTGGTTCGCTATGGCAGGGTGAAATTTTGAGCGTTGAGCTACCGCAACTCACTCTAAACAGAGTGAGTTGGGACTTTAAGCCCGCCTCATTGTTGTTAGGTCGCTTAAGTGCTCAATTGACCCTCAATGATAGCAAGCAGTTGCAAGGTCAGGGTGTAGTTGGAATGAGCTTCTCAGGCTGGTTTGTTAAAGACTGGCAGTTAGAGGCCCCAGCAAGTTGGCTAATAGAGCAAGTACCACTGCCTTTGCCCTTGTCCCTAGAGGGCGATATTCAATTGGATTTAGCTGAAGCGAGCCAAGGTAGCCCGTGGTGCGAACAATTGGCCGGTCAATTACGCTGGTTAGGCCCATTAGTTGTTACTCCGCTGGGCGAGTTACCGCTAGATAATGCTAACGCTGAGTTAAGTTGCATTGATGGTCAACCAAGCATTGTGCTTAATCATAAAGATGCTCAGCTAGAACTTGAGCTGCTAGCTTCTGTTGGCCAACCTAATTGGCTGGCTGAAGGCAAGATAAAAGCGGGGGCTCAGATGCCAAGAAGTATCAGCAATAACCTTAAGTTTATTGGCCGCCCCGATCCTCAAGGTTTCTATCGGTTTAAGCAGCAGGGGCGTTTACCCCGTTAAGCAAAATAGCTAGCGGCCTCTTCGCTAGCTGTTTTAATCGCTGGTTAAGCGAGTAATTCTTTCGTGAAATGGTGGTAATCGTCAATGGAGGGGTGATGCTCAAATACCTTGCTCGCTTGCATTGAATCAGGGTTACGGATTCCTAACAAATGCTTGATACCAAACTTCTTCGCTTGATCAAGCACCCGTTCATTATCATCTATAAATAAAGTGCGTTCGGGGTCAAATGGGTGGTGTGCAATGAACGTGTCCCATAGCTCTGGCGCTTCTTTGGGATAGCCGAATTGATGAACGCTGTACAAAGTATCCAAATATTTATCTAAGCCGGTTACTTTAATCTTAGTGGTAAGGCCATCAGGGTGACAATTGGTCAGTAAAATACGTTGTTTACCTACCTGACCCAAGGCTTCTAAGAATGGTTTCACGTCGTCTCGCCACTTAATTTTGTGCTCTACATCGGTTTTCAGCTGACGAATATCTATATTGGTTTTATTGCTCCAATAATCGAAACAATACCAATCTAAAGTGCCAGACACGGTTTCATAATCAGCAAACAAGCGCGCTCTGGCTTGTTCTACGCTTACACCGTTCTGATGAGCAAACGAGATAGGCAGGTAATGCATCCAGAAGTAGTTATCGTAGTGCAAATCTAAAAGCGTTCCATCCATATCGAGTAAAACGGTGTCTATTTGGGTCCAGTCAAACATTCTTGCTCGCTAATCCTTGAGTGCTTCTAACAGCAATGTAACAATGATGGTAAGTGAATGATAGTAGGAACCGCGATGAGCAAGCATCATCCGCCTCGATTGTTAGACAGCGCAATTGCAGCCGAAAGCCGCTATTTTAAAATCGAAGAGTTACATCTTGAGTTCAGCAATGGTGAGCGAAGGTTCTACGAACGATTAGTTGGTTCAGGCCAAGGTGCGGTAATGATCCTACCGATAACAGAACAAAATGAGCTGTTGTTAATTAGTGAATATGCTGCCGGCACAGAGCGTTATGAGCTAGGCTTTGTGAAAGGCTTGGTGGATATTGGTGAGCAGCCAATTGATGCCGCCAATCGAGAGCTACAAGAAGAGATTGGCTTTAAAGCCGATAGTTTGCAACTGTTGACAGAGTTATCGGTGGCGCCAGGTTATTTCTCTAGCCATATGACAGTGTTTATCGCTCAAGGTTTAACGCCCAGTGTATTAGTAGGCGATGAACCAGAGCCGCTAGAAGTGATTAACGTTCCCTTGAATGATATTGACAGCTTATATAGTCGAAAAGAGTTTTCTGAGGCCCGCAGTGTTGCGTCATTGTTGCTGTTAGAAAAATGGTTGAAGCAGAAAAAGGCGAGAAATAAATAGGATGTTTGACCCTGCAAGTGTACTGCCTGATGTTATTGAAATAGCCCGTGGTGCGGGTGAAATTATTCGTAATATCTACGATAAAGGCGATTTTGTTAGCGAAACTAAAGAGGACGCCACGCCGGTCACCTCCGCTGATTATGCCGCCCACCATTTCATTATGGACAAACTTAGCGCGTTAACCCCCGATATTCCTATTTTGTCTGAAGAGCAAGCCGATATCTGCCTAGCCGACCGACAGCATTGGCAAACGTATTGGTTGGTCGATCCCTTAGATGGCACGCAAGAGTTTGTTTCTGGTAGTGGTGATTTCGCCACCGAAATCGCCTTAGTTCATGATAATCAACCCGTGCTAGGTGTGGTGTATGGTCCGATTGTGCAGCTGTTGTATGCAGCAGTAAAAGGCCAAGGAGCCTTTAAAGAGCAAAACGGTATCCGCACCCCTATACGCAGCCAGCATTACCAGGGTGTACCAAAACAGATCCGTGTAGCCACCAGTCGAGTGCAACGTCCTGCGCTATTACAGGCTATTTTGAATTGTGATTATCGTTATAAGCTTTACCCTCTGGGTAGTGCCAGTTTGAAAAGCTGTATGGTCGCAGAAGGTGCGGCTGATTGTTATATCAGAGTAGGGCCTACCGGTGAGTGGGACACCGGGGCGCCACAAATTATCTTACAAGAAGCGGGTGGAACATTGCTTGATTTGCACTTGCGTGACCTTAGTTACAACCTGCGTGAATCACTAGAAAACCCTAATTTTATATCATTAGGTGACCCACAATTACCTTGGCGGGATATACTTAAAAACCCAAGCTAGGTAACAAGCCAGACACATCATACTAATATTCGTTTTTACAATGGTTTAACCTCAGGGTAATAGCGGGTATAATTTTGCCAATAATGACAAGGATGCCGAATACTACGGTCAGTAGGCACGATGAGGAGAGATAAGGGTGAAGCTTTTAAACTGGAAAACATTGGTATTGTCGATTGGTTTAACAATACTGCCTTCGGCCTTTGCTGCCGATATGTCAGATGACGCGATTGCAGAGCGAATTAAGCCGGTTGGTGAAGTTTACCTTGATGGTGAGTTAGACGTCGCTAAAGCTCCCGCTGCTGCAAGTGGACCGCGTGATGGTGAAACGGTTTATAACACCTACTGTACTGCTTGTCACAGCACAGGCGCAGCAGGCGCACCGAAGAAAGGGGATAGCGCTGCTTGGGCACCACGTATAGCACAAGGTGAAGAAACCTTGTTTAATCATGCATGGAACGGCTTTAGTGCAATGCCAGCCAAAGGAACCTGTGGTGATTGTACCGAAGACGAAATTAAAGACGTTATTGCCTACATGATCAAATAAACGCTTTGCTTGAATGACAAACACCACGTATAGCGTGGTGTTTTTGTTTGTGCTGTTTACTTAACGGTAGTGCAAGCGCTAACTATTTTTACGACGCCTCATGCGCTTTTTACTCTTTTGAAGCTCTTCTACCATTTTCTTACGTTCTTCTTTTTCAGCCACAATAATCGCTGTTTCCACCTTTTCAACCGCGACCATTGCAGGCGTTTCTAGGCTAATTCTCCCAATGGTGGCATCGCGTAGCTCATTGAGAATAATGGTGGCGACTTTTACGTAGTCAACATGTCCGCCGCGTACCAGACAGCCGCGTAACTTACCGATTTCTTCCATCAATACCACTTCAGACTCAGGCAGTTCATCTAGCTTGTAGCGTGTTTTAAGTGCTTCTGGATAGGCTGCTAATAAATACTCGCAGGCAAATGCGGCTACGTCATCATAGTCCATTGCCGTGTCTTTTACGGCACCGGTTGCGGCTAAACGGTAACCACTGGCGACATTGTCAAACTTAGGCCACAGAATTCCGGGGGTATCAGATAAGATGATATTTCCGTCTAAGCGGATCCGCTGTTGGTTTTTAGTGACTGCGGGCTCATTACCTGTTTTAGCAATTTGTCGACCTGCCAAGGCATTAATTAAGGTTGATTTACCCACATTAGGGATACCACAAATCATGGTATGAATAGGCTTATCTACGCCTCCTTTATTGGGTAGCATGCTACGACACAAGGCCAATAAATCTTGAGTTTGATTGCCTTGAATTGTACATAGAGGGATGGCTTTCACACCTTGCTCTTGCTCGAAGTATTCTTGCCATTGCGCTGTAACAATGGGATCGGCTAAATCACTTTTATTCAGTACTTTGATACAGGGTTTGTCACCGCGTAAGGTGGCTACCAGAGGGTTTTCACTACTATAGGGAATGCGTGCATCCAATACCTCGATAATCAAATCGATTTTTGGCATCACTTCTTTAATTTGTTTCTGGGCTTTGTGCATGTGCCCTGGATACCATTGAATGGCCATTCCATCCCCTTTGATTTCACTAAATTGGCGCTTATTGTACTCAGTAAAGGTACAAAGTGTAGTTCTTTGTGACTATTTGCTCGCAGGCCGCGACTAAGATTGTTAACTAAGTGTCTAAAAATCTTAGTTACTGTCTATTTTTAATATTGCTGCTATGTTCAAATAAGCACAGCTCGATTTGCTTTTTTTAAGGCGCTGGTCGACCCCATATACTCAGACAATCTTAGGGAAGAGATAATGTCTATGACAGACCTACCAGATGACAGTGAAGCAGGCTCATCATCTGATCTTCAAGCGGCGGAGCCTCATCGCTCTGGCGCTAGCTTACAAGTACGTTATGAACACCATAAAGCGCGTCATCAGCATTATAAAAAGGCCTATCGGCATCTTAAAAAGTATCGATGGATAAGCTTAGGGGCCTTGGTTGTGGCGTTTACAACAGGCTTTTCGCTGATGGCTATATTGCCAACCTATAGCCAACTTCAAGATGATTATGAAGGGGTATTGGTCGATGTAAAAATCAGTGAAGATCAAAACCTATTATTGAAAGAAGCTTTATTGGCAGAGCGCAAGCATAATTTTGAACTCAACAAAGAAGCGCATCCAGAGTTACGCATTTTCGCGTTTAATACCTTAATCGCTACAGACCAGCAAAATGTGCGTTCTGCCTTTTTTGAAGCGACAGACAAGATAGGTAAGCATGTCGATGTAAACTACCAGTTGTTGGTGGCAGGGCCAATAGAGCAAGATTTGTTCTTGGTGTTGATCGATCAAACCGGAGAAGAAGTACATCAGCAAGCGATTGATTTTGGTAATACACCTCCCCAGCAAGATGAGTCGCTAACCTTAGAAGGCGCACTGTCCTTGGATAAAGATATTGACGTTCGTTATTTCAGAGTGAAACAGCTTACCCCTGATAATTAGCTATTTCCTGCGCGTGAAGCGTGCGTCATTAACTATTGCACTCAACAACCGTTATTTACAGCCTCAAATTTTGTTTATGAGGCTATACTGCCTATCAAAAATTGATCCCTTAATGATTGAGAGGCAGCGATGTATATTACCGACCATTTTGATAGTGGCAATATTCGTGTGGTGGCGTTAGACGACCCGCAAAATATCCAACTTGAAATTAAACAGGACCACCAATCAGATTTTTTTCAGTGGTTCCACTTCCGTTTTGAAGCACCTTTAGAGCAAAACTACCAATTCAATATCATCAATGCGGGTAAGTCTGCTTATGCCAAAGGTTGGCAGGGTTATCGCGTCGTGGCTTCTTATGATAGAGAAGAATGGTTTAGAGTGGATGCAGACTTTGATGGAGAGCAACTAAGCTTTTCTTTATTGCTTGAGCAGCCAAGTATCTATTTTGCTTACTTTGCGCCATATAGTTACGAGCGTCATCAAGATTTATTGCACACCATGCAGCAAGATTATCGGGTAAATCTCAATACCCTTGGGCAAAGCTTAGACGGGCGCGACATGAGTTTACTGACCATTGGTGACCCCGAGCAAGCACAACACAAAGTGTGGGTTATTGCTCGCCAGCATCCAGGTGAAACCATGGCAGAATGGTTTGTTGAAGGCATGTTAGGCAACTTGCTAGATCAAGATAATCCACTGGCCATGAAACTGTTGGAGAACACGGTTTTTTATGTGGTGCCAAACATGAACCCCGATGGCTCAGTGCGCGGCCACTTACGCACCAATGCTGTAGGAACAAATTTGAATCGAGAGTGGCAAAATCCGAGTATGGAGCGCAGCCCCGAAGTCTTTTTAGTTCGACAAAAAATGCTTGAACTCGGCGGGGACCTATTCCTCGATATACATGGAGATGAAGATCTACCCTACAACTTTGTGGCTGGCTGTGAAGGCATACCCAGTTACGATCAGCGTCATCAGCAATTAGAAGAAACCTTTAAACAAGCATTTATGGCTATCTCTCCAGACTTTCAAGACCAGCATGGTTACGATAAAGACCAGCCTGGTGAAGCCAATCTCACCATCGCTGCAGCTTGGTTAGGTGAGCAGTTTAAAACCTTGTCTTATACCATTGAAATGCCGTTTAAAGATAATGCAGACATGCCCGATGAGGCCTTTGGTTGGTCGCCAGAGCGGGCGATGCAATTGGGTTGTGACGTATTGTTCCCCATTAACCAAGCTTTGAATAAGTTGTAATGTTAATGGCCAATGCTTGGGCATTGGCCTTTTGTCAGGTTTTTTTACACTCCAGTTTTATCATTAATCATAAGCTTATTGATGTTTTATCGTATGTTTAGCGTAAAACGAGAATAACTGTGATCGATGTCTCTACCAGTCTATTTTGACTGTGTCAACTATTTATACAGTTTATATTATTGATATTGTACCTTTTAATTTACATGCTGTTATGGTGATGATTTTAAAGAGTTTATTTTCGAGGAATGATTTATGCAGTAGAGCAGCTGCAACTTACCTGACGCACGGAGCGCGAGATGAAAATAAAAACAATAAGTACAGTCGTTATTGGAATGGGGCTTATTTGGGCCGCTACTACAGCATCTGCAGCGGTTATCTATGATCAAAATGTCACTAATGAGGTTATTTTTGGCAGTGGTAACGCCAATGGAGCGTTTACTGTTGACCAACAAAATGGCCTTGAATTAGGTTTGAGGGCAAAGCTTCGCTTTGACCAGAATAATCTTCCACAAAACACCTTCAACAGTAATGGTGATGGCACTTACCGGTTTGATAATGTCGCGCCTCCATCTGGCTTTGGTTTTGCTCCTAATTCGCCATCAACAGCCATATGGAATTTTGAGTGGTCAATAAACAGTAATTTTGATGGCAGTGGGGCTAGCTTAGATAGCTTTAATTACCTACTACAAATAGACTTTGACCCCAGTGCTGGGACTAATTTTTTGGCATTTGATCCGATCAATAGTGGCGCTGCAGATCATGCTTTAGGTGATAATACGACTGCTAACGGTGCAGGAATATCTGATCCTACTAATTATGCGGCTAATATCGCTAGTTTACATTTGGCGCAAAACTCTTGGAACATGGAATTCTTTGATGGAGGCCCATATACCTTTAATGCTCTGGATGCAGGGATTTACGATATTGTACTTACAGCCTATGACGGTCAAACTGAGTTAGCAAGTACCTCGATTCAGGTGATTAACGCCAGTGTTCCTGAGCCGCAAACATTATTTACGATGAGTTTAGCCTTGTGTGCTTTAGGCTGGATGAGGCGTAAACGAAGCGCTGCATAGTCAGCTGCTAGAGCGTTAAGAAAAACGAAGCGTAATGCTTCGTTTTTTGTTTTAAGAGACTTAACTTAGAAAACTAATATAAGTTTGCAGCACTATTAGATTCACAATGTCGATGAAAAAGGCGCCAACAATGGGGACGACCATAAAGGCTGGGGGGGATGGGCCGTTGCGTGATACTAAGGCACTCATGTTCATCACCGCAGTCGGGGTTGCGCCTAAGCCGAAACCACAATGGCCGCCAGCAATTACCGCGGAGTCGTAGTCTTTACCCATAAATTTGAAGGTGACGAAACTGGCAAAAATGGCAATCATCACCGTTTGGCAAAGTAGGATGACCAGTAAAGGGAGCGCTAGGTCAAAAATTTCCCATAGGCGCAAACTCATTAAGGCCATCGATAAAAACAGGGATAAGGATAAGGTACCGAGTAAATCAACACATTCGTTGTTGATCTCATAGCGGCCACTGAGCTCACTGGCATTGGCAATGATCACCCCAAAAAATAAAGCATAAACAAAGTCGGGCATTTTGAGCCAACTTAAGGCCAGCTCCGTTTCTATTTGTTTGGCAAATTTGGCCGCGACAACACACACTAATAGCAGAAATAACACCTCTATCACTGACGTTGGTGTTACCAAATCTTCTTCTTTACGGCTATAGGTTACTAAGTCTGGGTGGTTTTTATGGTGTTTCTTTCCCTTAGAAAACGGTGACTCCAATTTATTTTTGTTAATTAGCCGCTGACCTACTGGGCCGCCAATAATCCCGCCCATGACCAAGCCAAACGTAGCGGCGGCCATCGCAAACTCCAGTGTTTGAATGCCGTATTCTTCAGCAAATATCTGAGACCAAGCTGCGCCAGTGCCGTGCCCTCCTGAAAGGGTGATGGAGCCGGCAAATAGCCCCATCATCGGCTCTAAACCTAACGCGGTGGCTAAAATAACGCCAAGTCCGTTTTGTAAAACGATATATAACGAAGCAATGCCCAGAAACACAAATACTTTTCTGCCGCCCTTTAGCAGCAATTTATAGTTGGCCACTAAGCCAATGGTGCTAAAGAACATCAACATAAGGATGTTCTGCAAGGGAAGGGCGAAACGTAGTTCAATACCCTGTAATTTAAGCAAGGTAATGATAATGGCGATGACTAAACCACCGACAATGGGTTCGGGGATATTGTATTTTTTGAGTATGGCCACGTAATGGCAAATAATCCGACCAAGAAATAACACTGTTAGTGCAATTAAAAAAGACTCAAGCTCACCAACGGCATAAACGGTGTCCATATTGACGATATCCTTTAAATAAAAATCAAGGCAATAATTTTATAGTGTAGCTGGCGAAATGCTAAGGGTGAAAAATTTATAAAAAACAAGGTGATCTGTTGTTTAAGGCGGTAAGTGTAAATGAAAATACTGCTGTGGGGCGAAATCGTTACTTGAACATTGTGTTGCTAAAGTAATGGCTAAACCCTAGGTCGGGTTTAGCCATTAAATACAGAGTGTTTAGCGCAGTGTGACGAACTCTTCACCACTGGTTGGATGTATTGCTACACAAGCGTCAAAGTCGGCTTTCGTTGCGCCCATTTTCATGGCTACGCCAAAACCTTGTAGAATTTCATCCATGCCTAAACCAATACCGTGTAGGCCTACCACTTTCTCATTTTCACCGGCACAAATGAGTTTCATTTTAGTGACTTGGCGATGCTGAGTGACAGCGGTATACATTGCCCCAAAGCTTGAGTTGTAAACCTTCACCTGGTCTTCACCAAATTCGGCAATGGCTTCTGGCTCGGTTAAACCGATGGTGCCAATGGCAGGGTGGCTAAATACTACGGTAGGGATCAAGTCGTAATCCATTTTTGCATTGGTTTGGCCATTAAATAGGCGCTCCGACAACAAACGGCCGGCTTTAACTGCAACAGGTGTTAGTTCAACTTTACCGATGTTATCACCGACGGCATAAATGCCCGGAGTGGAAGTATTCGAATATTCATCAACCTTAATGTACCCGCGGTCATCACACTCAACCCCTACACCCTCTAGGTTAATCTTGTCGTTGGCTGGCTCACGGCCAATCGCCCAAATAACCGTATCAACGTGTAAGTTGTTACCGTTTTCGAAACTGACGATTAAGCTACCATCGGCTTGTTTTTCAATGGCTTTGGGTGTGCTATTGGTGTGTAGTTTAGGGCCATCTTCAGCCATAATTTCAACTAAGGTTTCACTGAGCATTGGGTCAAAGCTACGCAATGGCGCGTGTTTACGCACTGCTAGATGAGTGTCGCTACCTAAAGAATGCAAGACACCAGCAAGCTCAACCGCAATGTAACCTGCGCCGATGACTAATACTCGCTTAGGTTGCTCGGTTAGAGCAAAGAAGCCATCTGAGTCGATACCAAGTTCTGCACCCGGTATATTAGGAATGGTAGGGCGGCCACCCGTGGCGATCAGAATATGCTTAGCGCGAATTTTCTCACCGTTGACTTCCACGGTGTTGGCATCAACAAATTTAGCAAAGCCATTGATGACAGTAACGCCGTTGTTACCTAATACTCGGTCATAAGAGCCATGGATGCGCTTAATATAAGCTTCGCGACTAGCTACTAGGGTTGACCAATCAAATTTATTTACTTGAACGTCAAAGCCGTAATCAGGGGCGTAACGATGAATTGCTTCAGCCACTTGGGCACCAAACCACATCGCTTTTTTAGGTACACAACCCACATTAACGCAGGTTCCGCCTACATGGCGAGCTTCAACTAACGCCACTTTTTGGCCATACATCGAGGCACGGTTAGCCGAGGCAATACCGCCGCTGCCGGCGCCAATGCACAAATAATCAAATTCTTTCATTAGGGGTCTTACTCCGTGTAGAGCCAAAATATTGCAGCAGTATAGCCTGTACTAGAGCCTGATGTTAATCAGCTTTTTGAGCTTGATAAGGCAAACGAATAGAGAAGTGCACACCTTCATTGGGTTTACTGTCAAAGGCTATATGGCCTTTCAGCAATTGCACTACTAGATTGTAAACGATATGGGTGCCTAAACCACTGCCGCCTTGGCCACGTTTTGAGGTAACAAAGGGGTCAAATATTCGCTTGGCTATATTACTATTAACACCGCGGCCTGAGTCTTTGAAATCGATATGTAGTTGGTCATTTTCACGAGAGATATTGATGTCAATACGTTTCTCTCCGTCCCAACCGTCAAATCCATGCCTGATTGAGTTGATAATCAAGTTTGAGTAAATTTGGGTAAAGCTACCGGGGAAGCTGTAAAGCTCGAGGTCGTCGTCGCAATTAACCTCTATTTGGCAACCTGAACGGCGTATTTTATGCCCTAAAGAGGTAATAACTTGATGCACGTTCTCGTTGAGATTAAAGGTGTAACAAGCTTCAGAGCTCTGGTCTACAGCAACTTGTTTAAAGCTGCTAATTAAATCAGAGGCCCGCCTTAGGTTGTTAAGGAGCAGTTCGGTAGACTGATTTAAGTTTTGAATTAGTTCTTCCATGAATTTACGGCTGAGTTTGCCCGTTTCGACATTTTGGGCGAGTTGTTTACCTTGCTCCTGCAAGTATGAGGCGGCGGTAACACTAATACCGATGGGGGTGTTAATTTCGTGGGCCACACCCGCCACTAAGCCACCAAGCGAAGCCATTTTTTCTGCTTCAACCAGCGATTGTTGGGCATTTTTTAGTTTATCGAAGGCGTTGGCCAGCTGTAAATTGCTTTCTTCAAGGCGTTCGGTGCGAGATTGTACTTTTTGTTCAAGCTCGTCGTTAAGGGTTTTAATCTCATTTTCAACCCGTTTCAGTGGAGTAATGTCATAACCAAAAGCAATCATGCGTGATACATGGTTGCCTTCGTAGAACGGCACAAAAGTCCACAGCAAGGTGTATTGATTGTTGGCTTGATCGGTGAGGGTGAGTTCTTGGTCTTGAATAACCCTTAATTGGCGTAAATCAGCTTCAATTTGCTCGCGCATATCGTTGTCGATAAACACACTTAACCAATTTTGCCCTTCTAATTCTTCTTGATGAAAGCCCGTTAGCATCACACCCGCTGGGTTGGCGGTAATGACATTCAGTTGATTGTCTAAAGTAACAATTACCGCGTTACTGGCGTTGATCACGGTTGCTGAGAAGTCTCGTTCATGAGCGAGTTGTTCGGTGGCTTTGAGTTTTTGGGCAAATTCATGATCAATTTTCTGCGTCATCTGGTTGAGCGTGTTAACCAGCTCTCCCAATTCGTCGTTACGTAGTTTTCCACCGGTTTCTAGCTCGAGTGGGGCGCCTAGGTTATCTAGGTCTAAGTTACGGGTATAGTCAACGATGGTATTGAGATGGCGAACAATCACGTAATAGATAATGAACAAGATACCAATCGATACCACTAAAGTCTTAATGGTTTGGCTAATTAGGATCAACATGGCTTTTTGCCATAAACGCTCGTAAACTTGTTCTAACGAAGCGGCAACAAACAGCTTACCTACCATCTCACCTTGGTATATCAGCTCAAACTCTTGGGATAAATCGTAGCGATCAGCCGAGCGCCCCCGAGCTAATAAGGGAACTTCCGAAGAGCCTAAAATTTCTTTTACCAGCACATACTGCATATTAGGCAAATTCATAATGCCTTCTATTTGCACTTCAACTTGTTCTTCATCTAAATTCCACAAACTGGCAGCAATAGGTTGTAAAAAGCTGACTTCGATTTGGTCAATGCTTTCTTCAATAACTTGCACATCTTGTTTGTAGTCGTAGCTGAGTTGGATCAGGGTAATGATAATGGCCAGCAAAGTAGAACAGATGAGTATATAGGACAACATGCGCAAGGAAAGGCTGCTAGAGCCTTTATGTAGTGCTAGTTTTCTCCACAAACTGTAATTATCTGCAGTAGTGGTATCTTGGTTATTATCCATTAATCGATGAGTCCCGTTGGCCTAGGTTATTGATAAACCAAGTAACCAAAATAATCCTTAAGGAAATCATAGTCTAATTCGAGGCTATGTAAAATGTTCAAATTGTGAAACGTGGGTTGATTTACAAATTAATAACCCCAGATTAAGTTATTCTAGTTATAGTTTCTTCAGTCCTAAAGGATCCCCTATGAGCAATCCCTTACTTGATTTACCCGGATTACCTCCGTTTAGCCAAATTAAGCCAGAACATGTGCAGCCTGCGGTAGAGCAAGTGATTGAAGAATGTCGCGCTACTATCGACCGAGTACTTGAGGAGCCGATCGCTACTTGGCAAAACTTCATTCTGCCCTTAGATGAGGTGAATGATCGCCTAAGCCGTCTTTGGTCGCCAGTAAGCCATTGTAACTCGGTAGTGAATAGCCAAGCCCTGCGTGAAGCTTATGAAGCATGTTTGCCAATTTTGTCTGAGTACAGCACCTTTGTGGGTCAGCATGAGGGTTTATATCAAGCTTACAAGCAGCTAGCCGCCAGTGATGCTTTTGCTGAATATAACTTGGCTCAACAAAAATCGATTACTGATGCGCTGCGTGATTTCGAATTATCGGGTATTGGCTTAGAAGCCGAGCAGCAAAGCCGCTATGGTGACATAGTGAAGCGGCTGTCTGAAATATCCTCACAGTTTTCCAACAATGTGTTAGATGCTACCTTGGCATGGCAAAAACATATCAGCGATGTTAACGAACTTGCTGGTTTGCCCGAATCAGCCTTGGCTGCAGCGAAACAAGCCGCCGAATTAAAAGAACTTGATGGTTATTTATTAACTCTTGAGTTTCCTAGTTACTTACCAGTGATGACTTACGCAGATAAGCGAGAGTTGCGTGAAGAAATGTATCGCGCTTTCAGCACGCGCGCTTCTGAGCAAGCGAGCACCGAACAAAAATTTGATAACACTGCCATTATTGATGAAGAGTTAGCATTGCGTACCGAGCTGGCCCAGTTATTAGGTTTTGCTAGCTACGCCGACAAGTCTCTAGCGACCAAAATGGCCGAATCACCTAGCCAAGTACTGGGCTTTCTTAATGACTTGGCTGCCCGCTCTAAACCACAAGCCGAGAATGAATTAGCCGAGCTGCAAGCCTTCGCTAGCGAGCACTATCAAGTTGCCGAATTAGCCGCTTGGGACATGGCTTATTATTCTGAAAAATTGAAGCAGCACACTTACTCAATTTCTGATGAGCAGTTACGCCCTTACTTCCCAGAAGATCGTGTATTAGGTGGCTTATTTGAAGTGGTGAAACGCTTATTTAAGGTGACGGTGACCGAGAAGCAAGGTGTTGATACTTGGCACTCAGACGTACGTTTCTTTGACATTAGCGATGAAACCGGCGAGCTACGCGGCTCCTTCTACCTAGATTTATACGCGCGAGAGCATAAACGTGGCGGAGCATGGATGGATGGCTGTATCGACCGTCGAGTAGATGCGCATGGAAAACTGATCAAACCGGTGGCCTATTTAACCTGTAATTTTAATAAGCCAGTGGGGGATAAACCGGCCTTATTTACTCACGACGAAGTGATTACCTTGTTCCATGAATTTGGCCATGGCATTCACCATATGCTGACTAAAGTAGACGAAGCTGCCGTATCCGGGATTAACGGTGTAGCTTGGGATGCGGTCGAACTACCTAGCCAGTTTCTAGAGAATTGGTGCTGGCAGACTGACGCTTTAGCTTTCATTTCTGGTCACTATGAAACTGGCGAACCCTTACCCCAAGCTTTGCTAGATAAAATGCTTGCGGCGCGTAACTTCCAATCGGCGATGACCATGGTGCGCCAATTAGAATTCTCGCTGTTTGACTTCCGTTTACACTATGAAGCTGCCGATGGCCGCAGTGTTCTTGAACGCTTGAACGAAGTGCGCGAGCAAGTATCGGTGATTAAGCCACCAAGTTTTAACCGTTTCCAAAATAGCTTTAGCCATATTTTTGCTGGTGGCTATAGCGCGGGTTATTACAGCTATAAATGGGCAGAGGTATTGTCGGCAGATGCTTTCTCAAAATTTGAAGACGACGGTATTTTCAACTCTGAGACTGGCTTACACTTCTTGAGTAACATCTTAGAAAAAGGTGGCTCTCAAGAGCCGATGGAATTATTTAAAGCCTTTAGAGGAAGAGAGCCGAAAGTGGATGCTTTATTGCGCCACTCAGGTATCGCCGCGTAAAGTCGTCGGCTAACTCAATCTTATTAACGCGGCTTCGGCCGCGTTTTGTTTATAAAGAGACGGATCTATGTTTGAAGAGTTTTCCCAGTGGTTAGAGCAAGAACAAGCCCAGTTAGCGACCTCTAATTGGCTGTTTGACGTGTTTGTGGTGTTAGGCATTACCTTGTTAGCGTTTATTGTGTGGCGCGTATTGGCGGCGCGTTTAAGTCGTTTAACCCAAAAAACCACAACGGTATGGGATGATGCTATTTGGTATTCGTTGTGGAAACCGATCAATTGGTTGATAGCTGTCGTCGGTCTCTCGCTGGTGGCGGTGGCGTTTGCCAATGCGCTTGATTCTGACTTGAAACCAGTGATTCCAGTCGTGCGACAAGTATTGATTGTTTTTCTACTCGCCTGGGTAGGTATGCGCTTTGTTCGCCGTGCTGAGCGCCAGCTAATTGCTGTGGGCAAAGATCAAACCACCGTGCATGCGGTAGCAAAACTGTGCCGTGCAGCCGTCATTATTTTACTCATGTTAGCCGTGTTTCAAACCCTAGGCTTTAGTATTTCAGGTGTATTAGCCTTTGGTGGGATGGGCGGCCTAGTAGTGGGTATGGCTGCCAAAGACTTGTTGGCTAACTTTTTTGGTGCCTTAATTGTCTACTTCGATAAACCCTTTAAGGTGGGCGATTGGATCCGTTCTCCAGACCGCAGTATTGAGGGTACCGTAGAGAACATCGGCTGGCGGGTGACCAAGATCCGCACCTTTGATAAACGCCCTTTGTATGTACCTAACGCGATTTTCTCTAGTATTGCAGTTGAAAATCCAAGCCGTATGAGCCACCGACGGATTAAAGAAACCATCGGTATTCGTTACGATGATGCGCCGAAAATGACCAAGGTCGTCGCAGAGGTAGAGTTGATGCTGCGTCATCACCCAGAGATCGATACCAGCCAAACTCTCATGGTTAACTTCAATAGCTTTAATGCCTCGTCGTTAGACTTCTTTATTTATACTTTCACCAAAACAACCGATTGGGTCAAATACCACCAAGTTAAACAAGATGTACTCAATAAAGTGGTTGAAATTGTGGTTGCCAACGACGCTGAGTTTGCCTTTCCTACCCGCACTTTGCACTTGGCTTCACAAGTAGGGAGTGACGTGTCTTAGTATTCGTTACCGTATTGGTTGTCGCCTGGCTGGCAACCAATACTGCTCTATTTTTCTCTGAACTTACTCACTGCTATAACTCAACTAAGCTTCTCGTCTCCAAAATAATGTTTAAGCGGTACGTTTATCTGCCTTGAATGCCTATCTGCAAATATGGAGTTTTGGTTGAATCGACCGCTGTTGGCTTTTCGTTGGCGGGCTTGCTCAGTAATATCCAATCTTGTTTCTGCAAATGAGTTCTTCAACTAAACCAAATCAAAGGCTAGCCGAACTTAAGCGCTTAAAGATGTTTGAAGGCTTGTTGAATGCGCTTTCATCATCAATCAAGTCATCCAGCCTAGGTTGCGGATGAGGATGGCAGAAATCTGACGTTTCCCCGTATTATGGAGTAGTTATGTTTATGAGTAAGTTATGGAAACTTGCGGTGTTAGTGCTAGTTAGTATCACTCTAGTGGCTTGTGATTTAAGTAACTTTCAAATCGGTGACGATGATGAAGATGAAAGCGCGACTTCTAGCACGGGTTATTTTCGATTTGTAAATTTAGTTCCAGCGTCGCCAGATATAGAGCTCATCATGGATGAAAACGCATTTGCCCAAATTGGCTTTGCTGAGTCCAGTGCTTTAACTGAGTTGAGCACGGGCAGTTATGACCTCGAGTTTAATCAGATTTTACCGAACACAGAGTATGCTCGCTTCACCGACGATGATGAGATCACAATAAAGAAACAGTATATTCATTCGTATATTCTGTATGGAGAGGATCCTTTTTCCCCAGAAGTGCTAACAATTCAAACCGATGTTGACGACCTATACGATGACGAATACGACGACGGACAAGCGAGAATACAGTTTTTTCAAGCATCCAGTGAGTTAGCGAATGTAGATATTTATCTCGTTGATGAAGGGGGTAATTTGCTTAATAAATCGGTGACCAGTTCGCTGAGCTATATGGGGGAATCTGAAGAGCTAGATGTTGACCAGGGTACTTATAAAATTATAGTCACTGAGTCAGACACCAGCTCTATTGTCATAGCAGCGGATAATATCAGCCTCGAAGCCGCTAGTTCATACATTTATAGTGTGGTGAGTTATTCGGTTGCAGGCAGTAATACGCTGCGCTACGCGGTGGTTGAATGTGATGAAGATGAGGCACGATTGATTACCAATGATGCCCAACCTGCTTATCTTAGAGTAAACAATGCTATTGCTAATACCGAAGCGATAGATATTTATTTCGATGATGGCTCCGGTAAACAATTGCTGTTTACCCATCTAGACTTTGGTGATTTGTCTGCTGAAGCAGAAATTACGATTAGTGATGTGGATGACGGCGATAGCATGACATTTTATATGTATGATTTTGGAGCGGATATTGATACCGACTCAGCATTAGCAGTGGAAAGTTTTGAGATAACGACAGACTCTCAAATCACCATTATTGCAGCCGGTGATAGTGACGAAGACCTGACGCTAAATGACCAAGTAAATGATCTGAGTATCATTGCCACCCACGGTAAGCTCATTTTCACCCATGCTATTGATAATGAAGATTCAGAGTCTTTAGACATTGTGGTGGTGGCCGATGGCGCTAACCCCAGTAATTATGAAGCGGTAGTTACTCTGACTTACCTCGGCTCTGAAGAGTATCAGATTGAGCAAGGAGACTATGATATATACATATATGGTGAGAGCAGTGGTGACTTGCTGCTTGAATATAGTCTAAGCAATGTAGAGGAAGGCGATGTGGTTAACTTAACCGCTACCGAAAGCGCCTATGGCGGAGCACCCTACGACATGCAAAGAGTGTTCTATTAGTTTAAGTACAACGCTCGTTTAAACGAGCGTTTTTGGTGTCCACTTTTTCACTCTACACAACGATTCATCTCGGCGGATAATGTCAGTTTACTGTGCATATTATGGTATTCACACTGGCCAGTGTTGCTCTGAATACTAGATATTGACGCTGCATAAATATTCCAAAAGTTAGCGTAATATTTCATTACTAATGGCAAGGGAAAAGCTAAAGTGGCCTGTCTACTGCTTATTGGCTGTGCATTTATGCTGCAAAGAAAACCAAAATCCCGTATCAATATTAGTAATCCACCATAGTTGTAGCATATTTACAAAAATTAAGGGTTAAATGCCTTATTTGTGATCCGTTGTGGGTTAAATCTCTACTTTTTTGGTTTTCTATGCTGTTTGTGGCTGGTGGTTCGCTTGTTGAGCAGAGTTATGGTCGGCGAAAAAACCAGTGCGAACCTACTCTGCTGATCCTTCCTCTTGTTAAACACTGTGAGTATAAGGTAAAACAGGAACCACTGAGGTGATTACTGGGGATAGCTTGGCTTTGCCAGCTAGCGCATCATCTCTGCAAACATACATAATATAACAAAAAGCTAACATGGAGTTTCTAATGACTAAATGGAAAAAATCAGCTTCCGGCTTAGCGGTTTCGCTAGCGTTATTTGGTGCTGTGTCTGTAGCTAACGCTGCTGATACTATCAAGGTTGCAATTGCAGGCCCTGTAACCGGTCCGGTTGCTCAATATGGTGACATGCAATTTGCTGGTGCAGGTATTGCTGTTGAGCTGCTTAATCAAGCGGGTGGCATTGAAGGTAAGCAAATTGAAGCGGTAGTGTACGACGATGCTTGTGAACCAAAACAGGCGGTAGCCGTAGCCAACAAAATCATCAATGATGGTGTTAAATACGTAATCGGTCACCTGTGTTCTGGCGCGACCCAACCCGCGTCAGACGTTTATGAAGACGAAGGCGTATTAATGATTACTCCTGCGTCAACTAGCCCTGATATCACCAGCCGTGGCTACCAACTTACTTTCCGTACTATTGGTTTAGATAGCGACCAAGGCCCAACTGCCGCTCGTTACATTATCGACAAAGTTAAACCTGAGCGTGTTGCGGTTATTCATGACAAACAGCAATACGGTGAAGGTATTGCCACTTCAGTAAAAACTGAACTAGAAACTGCGGGTGTTAAAGTGGTGGCCTTTGAAGGTGTAACCGCTGGCGATAAAGATTTTTCTGCGCTTATTTCTAAACTAAACAAAGAGAAAGTGGATTTCGTTTATTACGGTGGCTACCACCCTGAACTTGGTGCCATTTTGCGTCAGTCAGCAGAGAAAGGCCTTAAGGCTACCTTTATGGGTCCAGAAGGTGTGGGTAATAAAGACATCTCGGCTATTGCAGGTGAAGCCTCAGAAGGTTTACTGGTTACCCTTCCTAAGAAATATGACTTAGACCCTGCCAACAAGCCTATTGTTGATGCCTTAGTAGAGAAAGGTGATGACCCAACTGGCCCGTTTGTATGGACAGCCTATGCGGCTATGCAATCTATTGTTGCTGGTGTGAGTGCTGCGGGTGATGATCCTGAAGCAGTCGCTGAATACCTACGTAACAACAAAGTTGATACGGTAATGGGACCACTACAGTGGGATACTAAAGGCGACCTTAAAGGCTTCGACTTTGGCGTATTCTCTTGGCATGCTGACGGTTCTTCGTCTGCCGCTAAGTAATTCCGTAATGATGCACCGACTAGCTTTTGCCTAGTCGGTGTTTTCCGTTTTAAAAGACACTTAATTGGTGGTCTAGAGCCACTAGATTGGGGCAGCTATGTCTGAGCAATTTTTCTATTTTTTTCAGCAGTTAGTCAATGGATTAACCATTGGTAGTACCTATGCGCTGATCGCCATTGGTTACACGATGGTGTATGGCATTATCGGCATGATTAACTTCGCCCACGGTGAAGTGTATATGATCGGTAGTTACGTCGCATTTATTGTGCTCGCTGCTTTATCACTCATGGGATTAGATTCCTTACCGATTTTGTTATTTGGTGCGTTTGCAATAAGCATCATTATTACCAGCGCCTATGGCTGGACCATCGAAAAAGTCGCTTATCGACCGGTACGTGGTGGTAACCGTTTAATCGCCCTGATCTCGGCGATTGGTATGTCCATCTTCTTACAAAACTTAGTGCGCCTCTCGCAAGGTAGCCGAGATATTGCCATGCCAAGCTTAATCTCTGGTGGTTGGTCTTTCGGCCCCGAAGATGGCTTCAATTTAACGATTTCATACATGCAGTTGGTTATTTTTGTGGTGACCTTTGTCACGATGATTGTACTTACCACTTTTATTACTCGTTCACGCATGGGGCGTGCTTGTCGAGCATGTTCAGAAGATATTGGCATGGCTAATTTATTGGGTATTGATACCAATAAAGTCATTTCATTGACCTTCGTTATTGGTGCTGCACTTGCGGCTGTCGCGGGGGTATTGCTAGGCATATATTACGGGGTGATTAATCCGTATATCGGCTTTATGGCTGGGCTAAAAGCCTTTACCGCAGCAGTATTAGGCGGCATTGGTTCGATACCTGGAGCGGTAGTGGGTGGTTTGCTACTGGGCATAACTGAAGCGATTACCGCTGGTTATTTTAGTACTGAGTACAAAGATGTGGTGTCGTTTGGCCTGCTGTGTTTTGTATTGTTGTTTATGCCAACCGGATTGCTAGGTAAGCCGGAGGTAGAAAAAGTATGAGTAAGCTCAATCTTTCTGGCGCCTTGATTTCAACCATCACGTTTATGTTATTGGCAGGCTGGTTACTGGGTATTCGTATGGAGCCGAGTAGCAGTGGTTTAAATTTAGCTCTCGCAGATGAGCAACACCTAAAATGGTTGTTTATCGGTATGGCTGCAGTATTTATCAGCCAGTTATTACACCCTTTGTTGTTTGGTAAGGCTAAACCTCGGGGCGCAGTCAAAAAGTTCAACTTTAAACTGCCTAGCCCAGAAGAAAGCCCCAAAGCTTATCGCTTAATGGTGTCATTTGCGCTAGCGGGCGCCATTGTATGGCCCTTTATTGTCAGTCGTGGCTCGGTGGATTTAGCCACCCTAACCTTAATTTACGTGATGCTTGGTTTGGGCTTAAACGTAGTGGTAGGTTTAGCGGGTTTGCTTGATTTAGGTTACGTGGGCTTTTATGCGGTTGGTGCATACACCTATGCGTTGTTAAGCGCCGATGGTTTTGGCTTTTGGACATGTTTACCTATTGCGGGTGGCATGGCAGCCTTGTTTGGCTTTTTACTGGGCTTTCCTGTCTTACGCTTACGTGGCGATTATTTAGCGATTGTGACCCTCGGTTTTGGTGAAATTATTCGTCTATTGCTGAATAACTTGACCCACCTTACTGGTGGTCCTAATGGTATTAGCGGGGTGCCGAAACCTACTTTGTTTGGCTTAGAGTTTAACCGAAGACTAAAGGGTGAAGGTTTCGATACCTTCCATAACTTTTTTGGTATTAGCTACAACTCGCAGTATAAAGTTATCTTCTTATACTTGATGGCTTTATTACTGGTCGTGCTCACTATTATTGTGATTAACCGCCTATTAAGAATGCCCATTGGCCGCGCTTGGGAAGCCTTGCGTGAAGATGAAATTGCTTGCCGCTCTTTAGGCTTAAATCCAACCGTGGTTAAGCTTACTGCCTTTACTATTGGTGCTGGTTTTGCTGGTTTTGCTGGGAGTTTCTTTGCTGCCAGACAAGGCTTCATTAGCCCAGAGTCTTTCACCTTTATTGAGTCAGCCATTATTTTAGCGATTGTAGTACTAGGGGGCATGGGCTCACAAGTTGGTGTGGTACTCGCGGCAATTATTATGACGGTATTACCTGAAATGGCGCGCGAATTTAATGAATACCGTATGCTGATGTTTGGTTTAATGATGGTATTTATGATGATTTGGCGACCACAGGGTTTATTGCCGATGTCTCGTCCTCACATTGAGTTAAAAGAGGGGGCCAAGGCATGAGTAATATATTAGAAGTTAATGGCCTTACCATGCGTTTTGGTGGCTTACTGGCAGTAAATAATGTTGCACTAACGCTTAAAGAGAAAGAAGTCGTATCGGTCATTGGCCCCAATGGCGCGGGTAAAACGACGGTATTTAACTGCCTAACTGGTTTTTATAAACCAACCGCCGGCCAAATTTTATATCGCGGTGAAGCGTTGCAAGGTCTTGCGGGGCATCAAATTGCTCGTAAAGGCATCGTGCGAACCTTTCAGCACGTTCGTTTGTTCAAAGACATGAGCGTGGTTGAAAACTTGTTGGTTGCTCAGCACCGCCATTTGAATACTAATTTCATCGCGGGTTTGCTGAAAACGCCGAGCTTTAAGAAAAGCGAAGCGGACGCCTTGGCATTTGCTGAGTACTGGTTAGCCAAAGTGGGTCTTACCGAGTTTGCTAACCGTAAAGCCGGCAACTTGGCTTATGGCCAACAGCGCCGTTTAGAAATAGCACGCTGTATGGTGACTCGCCCTGAAATTTTGATGTTAGATGAGCCGGCAGCGGGGCTTAACCCTAAAGAGACCGACGATCTTGATAATTTGATCATGGATTTACGCGCCAATGAGTCCGTATCTGTATTGCTGATTGAGCACGACATGAAACTGGTTATGGGAATTTCTGATCGGATTTACGTGGTAAATCAAGGCTGTCCTTTGGCAAATGGTACGCCAGAAGATATTCGTAATAACCCTGAGGTTATCAAAGCCTATTTAGGTGAATTTTAAGGCTGAGGGACAAGCAACTAATGTTAGAGTTAAAAAATGTTTCAACGCACTATGGCCCTATTCAAGCCCTGCACAATGTAAATGTGCAGGTGAATGAAGGCGAGATAGTTAGCCTTATTGGCGCTAATGGTGCAGGCAAAACCACTTTGCTTATGACCTTGTGTGGTGATCCAAGAGCCAGTAGCGGCCAAGTATTGTTTGATGGCAAAGACATCACGCATAGCCAAACCCATGACATTATGCGTGGCGACATAGCGGTAGTGCCAGAAGGGCGTAGAATATTCTCTCGTTTAACCGTGGAAGAAAATCTACGTATGGGAGCGTTTTTTGCGACTAAGCAAGAAACAGAAGAGCGTATCGAAGAGATGTATAACTTGTTTCCACGATTATTGGAGCGAGTTAGCCAGCGTGCCGGAACCATGTCGGGTGGTGAACAACAAATGCTGGCCATTGGCAGAGCGTTAATGAGTAACCCTAGGTTGCTGTTGTTAGATGAACCTTCACTGGGGTTAGCGCCGATCATCATTCAGCAAATTTTCGATATTGTGGAGCAACTGCGGCAACGTGGAATGACCGTATTCTTAGTTGAGCAAAATGCTAACCAAGCCCTACGTTTAGCCGATCGTGGTTATGTGTTAGAAAATGGCCGCATTGTGTTGGAAGATACCGGTGATAATTTGTTGGTAAATGAAGATGTTCGCAAGGCCTACTTGGGCGCCTAAGCCACAAATGGAATAATACTAAGCAAGCTTCGGCTTGCTTTTTTTTATCGCTTATCCACGTAAACGATGTGACTTTTTCTTTGCTATAAAACCAGTTAAAGTGAAGGAAATATTCAGAAGAGAGTTGCCATGGAACAGTTTCAACAAATCGATGTGAGCGGTGCCCAAGATAAGATTGCGAATGATGGCGCTGTGTTATTAGATATGCGTGATCCTCAGTCGTTTTCGCAAGCCCACCCGGTTGATGCTTTTCACCTGAGCGATGGCAGTTTAAATAAGCTGATTTCTGAAACAGAATTTGATACCCCGCTGATTGTGATGTGTTACCACGGTATCTCTAGCCAAGGCGCTGCTCAATATCTGCTGCATCAAGGATTTGAAGAAGTGTATAGCCTACAAGGCGGCTTTGAAGCATGGCGCACTGTGGCGCCTATTGAAGCGGGTGAAGCTGAGTGAAGCAGCTTATAGTAATGAACAACCCAAGGGTTGCCCAAGCCTACGTTGATTATATGGCGGTGCTAAAAATAGAATGCTTGTTAGCGCCTGCAGAGCAAGGCGTAGCGATATTTCTAAAAGATGAACAACACTTAGAAAAAGCTGAATACGAGCTTAAGCAGTTTTTAAATAACCCCAACGACCAGAAATATTTAGCCGCATCTTGGAAAGTGGCTGATAGCCGTAAAGCGTCTTTTTCTTATGGTGGCTCAGGGGTTGTTAAGAATGCATTTTTAGCCCATGCGGGGCCTGTTACCTTAGCGGTGTTAATCATATCGGCGCTTGTATATGCTTTTATGAGTTTAGGTTTTGAACGCTACCTGATTGAGCATCTCACGATTACTCCCCGTTTGGAGCAATTGGCCTCAGTCGAATTTTGGCGAGTGATTACCCCCATATTTTTACACTTTTCTATTATCCATATTGTGTTTAACGGTTTGTGGTGGTGGCAACTCGGCGGTGAAGTCGAACGTCAGTTAGGTAGCTCTAAGCTGCTACTTATCACCTTGGTGGCGGCCATTATTCCCAATGTGGCGCAACTGTTGGCTAGCGGGCCATACTTTGGTGGCTTATCAGGGGTAGTTTATGCACTGTTAGGCTATTGCTGGTTTACGGGTTGGTTAAGGCCTAAAACGGGCTTGCAACTTAGTCCAGCAATAGTGGGCTTTATGTTGGTGTGGCTAGTGATTGGTTTTATGGATATAGTCGGCCCATCTACCGCTAACTTAGCCCACTTGTTCGGTTTATTCGTGGGCTGTGCTCAAGCAATATTTGACAAGATTACTGATAAAGGTACTTCGTAAATAACAGTTTGCTAACCAATTTTTTACCGGTTTCTTGAACGAGTAAATCATTGACCGCCTCTTGGCAAAGCACTCTTATTTCTTCGCGGCCTTTCAGTGACTTGATATCTTCTTCGCGCTGGTGGCCCAAAATTTCTATGATCGCGTCACGAATCAGTGGCGCGTGATGTTCAATACTGCTTAGGGCACTTTGATTCTCTACCATGACTTCAGCAGTAACGCGAACATAACCCAGCTTCTTACCACTACTTATGTAGTTAGTAATAATGTCTGGCTCAAACCCAAAGTAGGCATAACTTGGGTTACCCGCTTCTTGGCTATTGGCGAGGGCTGAGAAAAATAAGCTACCGCATAACAGCAGTGTGTGGGCAAATTTCATGCGACGTTCTAATCCTTTGCTAGTCTTGGTTTTATTGTTTCTACTATACGATGATAGGTCAAGCACTAAGCGCATATTTAAACTATAGCTTCTCTTTAGCTCAGCATATCTACTACAGGCTTAACTATTGATAATGCGCCTAATATAGACTTAGCAAGAATAGCATAATAGGGCGAAAGGATAGTTTACTTTAATCCTTGAATTACCGGATAATATGGCTATAACTCTTTTACAAGTATAGCCGTGAACCTAAACAAGAATCCACCTTGTGGCGCCGAAGGCGTTTGGCATTTACCCCAAAAGGTGGAGTTAAGTAGTCACGTTTTAGCCGATTGGCTGCTCTATCCTGGGTCGCTTACTGCCCGCTTGCGTGAACATTGCCAACATTTTTCGATAAATGTGTTGTTTGAAGGTTACCAAGAAATTGCTGAGCATGAGCGAATGTCATTAGCCTGTGCAGGGCCCTATTGGATAAGAGAAGTACTGCTGCTTTGTGATGGCAAGGCATGGGTGTTTGCACGAAGTATTATCCCCCAAAGCTCCTTGGAGGGCGATGCCGCAGCGGTGAGCCAGCTAAATAATAAACCTTTAGGTGAATTGTTATTTACTGAAAAAGGCCAAAGACAAAGCTTAGAGATAGGCCTAATCGACAAAGCGTCAAGTATTTATCAGTATGCTAATGACAATGTTGCGCTGTGGGGCAGACGTTCTCGGTTTATACTCGATAGTGCGCCACTGCTAGTTGCAGAGGTTTTTCTTCCCGATAGCTTGGCATATAGCAAGGAGTAGTAAGTGCAAGGAGTGGCAAGAATGCGTCCCTATTGGCAGCTAATGCGGGCCGATAAACCTATTGGTACCTTGTTGTTGTTGTGGCCTGCGTTGTGGGCTCTGTGGCTGGCAGCTGATGGCGTACCTGATCTGTCGGTATTAGCAGTATTTGTATTGGGCGTTTTTCTAATGCGCTCTGCAGGCTGCGTAATTAACGACTATGCCGATAGAAAGGTAGATGTTCATGTTGAACGTACTGCTCAGCGCCCCTTAGCGACCGGTGAAGTGACTGAGAGAGCCGCCTTACTGTTGTTTGCCGCTCTTGTCGGCTTGTCTTTTTTATTGGTGCTTACTCAAAATACTTTAACCATTGTATTGTCAGTCGTGGCGTTGGGCCTTGCCGCTTTATACCCATTTATGAAACGGGTTACCCATTTGCCGCAATTGTTTTTGGGCTTAGCGTTTAGCTGGTGTATACCAATGGCTTATGCCGCTCAAACTGGCCAAATCGCAAACGAAGCTTGGTTATTAGTATTCGCCAACGTATGTTGGACCATTGCTTACGATACTAAATATGCAATGGTGGATAGAGAGGATGATTTAAAGATCGGTGTTAAGTCTACCGCTATCTTATTTGGCCGATTTGATAAGTTGATTATTGGCGTTTTGCAGCTGGTCTGTTTGTTGTTTTTTGCTGCGATTGGCTACTATAAACAGTTAGGCTTGAGCTTTGATATAGCATTACTGGGAGCCGCCGCTTTATTCGTTTATCAGCAAAAGTTAATTCGCTATCGGCAACGAGAAGCCTGCTTTAGTGCATTTCTTAATAATAACTACGTAGGTTTAGTATTGTTTGCTGGTATAGCCAGCCACTATTTGTGGCTGGCATATACCTGATAATGTTATTGCTTGGCTTGATCGGGCTAAGCCTCTAAATCCAATAATTCACTGATTGAATCATAAACGCCATCGGCCAGTAATGGAGACAGCTGAGCAAACAAATTATTGGCGTGTTCAGGGGCGGTGTAGCCTTGTTCACGAGCCAGTGCCAACAAATTGGTGGTGATGCGCTTGTCGTAGTATTCAGGGGCATCAATGTTATGTAGCTTGGCAAGGCGTTGAGCCCCCGCTAATGCTTGTTGTTCTAGCTCTGTGCGCTCTAGATGTGGACATTTAGCGAGTAACGCCGCCACAATCGCATAGCGGTGTAAGCTTTCTTGCGCTATTTGAGCAAGCAGCAATAAGCGACCACGCCGATGATTATCAATTTTAAAGCAATCATCACTTTCACTAATTAATTTAAGTGACACAAACTCAGCCAAGTAACGCTCGATAAGTTCACTCATATCACTAGCTTGATAGTGCATAAACAGCTCGCCTTTTAATAAAGGGTAAAGCTGCTCCATCAGTGTTACCAATTGGCTGCGGCCTAAACGGCGATGCTGAAGCAAAGCCGTGGCGATAAACGCAGGAATAATCAGCAAGTGAATAATATTATTGCGATAGAAATTCAGTAATACCTGCTGCTTCTCATCTAAGCCCACTATCTCACCAAGGTAATCACTGCGAATTTCAAACTTATCTAAGCTAATCGCTTGGTCTAATAGGCTTTCAGCGTCTATGTCTGGCAAAGTGACATGGCTGCTGTAGGGCACATTTTTGATCAACGTGGTGCATAGTGTGAGTTGCTTAACCAGCTGTTTGCGCGGCATGGCGCGGTTTTCGGCCGCCAGTAAAATAATGGCGCTCAAGCACAAGCCGTTGACCGCCGCAGCACTGTTAATATTTTCCATCAGTTGGTTGGATATGTCGTTTACTGCAGGCACTAACCAGCTGGGTTTTAGCCCATCTTCAGGGTGGTCTCGCCACTCGGGTGCCAGTTTATTTAGGCTATGATTTAGATTAATCGGTTCGCCAAAGTTGACGTAACCATGGCCAAAATTGCGCAGTTTTCGCAGCATACCAAATAATGACAGTAACGATTCTTTGTCTTTGGTTTTGCCTTTTAGTTCTTTGTAGTAAGTACCAACTTCCATAACGTGCTCGTAACCGAAGTAAACCGGCACAATCGTCACTGGCCGTTCTAAACCGCGCATCATCGCTTGCACTGTCATGGCTAGCATGCCAGTTTTAGGCGGTAATAAACGTCCGGTTCGGCTGCGGCCACCTTCGGTGAAGTATTCAACCGAGTATCCGCGGCTAAATAATAGGCCTAAGTACTCTCTAAAAACCGTGGAGTAGAGTTTATTGCCTTTAAAACTACGGCGAATAAAGAAAGCACCAGCGCGGCGGAAAAATGGGCCTGCCGGCCAAAAGTTTAAGTTAACCCCGGCTGCGATATGCGGTGGTACCATGCCTTGGTGGTAAAGCACATAAGATAATAGCAGGTAGTCCATGTGGCTACGGTGACAAGGTGCGTAAACTATCTCATGCCCTTCTTGAGCTAACTGGCGTACTTTTTCAGCATGGTTAACCTCAATGCCAGAGTAAATTTTGTTCCAAACCCAACTTAATACCGAATCGGCCATGCGTAGATTACGATAAGAAAAATCTGCGGCAACTTCTTCAAGATATTTTAACGCGCTTTGTGTTGCTTCAGCCTTGCTGATTTTCTTAGCGTTAGCTTCATCTTCGATAGCATTACGAATGGTCGATGAAGCGAGCAACTGCTCAAACATATGACGACGATTTGGCAGTTTAGGACCCGTAGCAATCATTTGCATACGGCTAAAATGGATACGTGCAACCCGGGCGAGTTTATGGCCTATCCGCTTATCTGAGCCCTGTCTTTGCGCCATGTCTTTTAAGGATACTGGCCGACTAAAGCGAATGAGGTTTTCCCGCCCTTTAAAGACCACTTGGTATATTTTCTTCAGGGTTCCCGCGGGGCGAGTAGGCTTACCCCCCATCAGATCTTCAACACTCTCTCGGCCAGGGTAACGGTCCCAAAATAGTTTCACCGGAATGAGCTGAGCATTGTGGCTCTCATCACTTCGGTGAATGCTTAAGGCTGCTGTGAACTGCTCAATCGTCGCCTCGAGGGTTTCGCCATTGCCATCAACCAAAAAGGCCACCCGTTGGTGGGCTTGGCCAGCAAACATTACCGGGTCAAAGGGATCGGGCAGGCCTAGTTGCTTACAAGCGAGTTGCAAGGTGAGTACGTCAGCTAACGAATTGCTAGGGATCACGTAAATGATTGGTTGAGATAAATCTAAATCAAACTCGTTAATCGGATTCTCTGGAACAAATTTTCCGCGAGTAAAGAAACCAATAATTGTACGTAAAACCGCCAATATTGGAGAAGGCAAATGTAACATCTGAAAGAGCTTATAGTGGTTAATTAATACAAGGCATAGGGTAGCAGACTTATCAAATTTTGGCTTTGATTTGATGCAAACCCTCAGTAATTCATGTTGAGACAATTCTCTCGGTGTGGTCGATATTAGATACCTTTAGTTGGCTAAAATGCGGGTCAAAATATGCCAAAGGTAGCGCTGAGGCTAAACTTTTGCTTAATCCGCATGCTTATGACGAAAAAATGCTGGCCAAATCGGGGGTTCCTTCTTGGCGATGGTCTAAATTGATATTGGCCTTGATATGGTGAATATGCTCACGCATTAAACTCACCGCTAGGTCTTCATCGCCCTGGCGTATAGCTTGGATAATTCTAGCGTGCTCATCATCTCGGCAATTGCTCATACCCACCGAGCCAAACATAGCAATAATCAATGATGATTGGGTGACTAAGTCTTTTACTAGTCGAAGCATCACTGCGTTGTCAGCTATTTTCGCTAAACTGATATGAAACTGCCCTGATAGAGTAATGGCTTTACGCCGATCGCCTGCGTGATGGGCGTCAGATTCTTGCTGCAAGTGTTGTTCTAAACCATCAATGTCTTTAGCGGTGGCGCGTTGCACTGCTAAGCGGATCAGCGATGGCTCAATGGCTAGCCGGGTTTCAAACACATCATGTGCTTGCTTGGCGGTAGGGCTGGCTACAAATGCGCCTTTATTTGCATGAAGCACCACCAACTCGCGGTTTGCTAACATCAATAAGGCACGACGCACTCGCATTCTTCCCACACCAAAGGCTTCGCATAACTCTGATTCAGCCAGTTTAGTTCCGGGGGCCAGGCGTTGATCGATGATGGTCTGGTAAATGCGCTCTACGATCATTTCTTCTTCAGCGGTATCTGATGTTTTATTGTTGGTCATGAGTTCGTATTAACCATCCTTGAGATTAAAGCTGTGCTGCATTTTAAGTCACTGTGCACTATTTTCATCCAAATTCTACTCCATTTATCTTTGGTTTTGTTGATTGCTGATGTTGCCTTAGTATTTGATTCCCTTCAAATCGCCCGAATATAAGGGCTTCAAGCGTAGATTTCGAAAACTCATAACGAGAAGCTAAGTATGGCATGTGGCTTGCTTGTTAACAATCGATATGATTAATCGTTAACAATACTTTATTCATTGTTAACAATCATTGTGTTTCAAGGAATATAAAGAACCATCACTTTTTTGTTGTTTAGATTTAACCATTAATGTGTGCCTAAAAGGAGTTCATACAATGCAATATCGTAATTATATAAAGTACGGCCTGCTAGCGAGTGCTATCAGTATGACTTGTTCAACCATCGCTTTTGCCGCTAATCCAGTACTTAAAGTTGGCTTTGTCGGAGTAACATCAGGCCCTGCAGCAGCTTGGGGTATTTCTAATCAGCGTTCAATGGAAACGCGCGCAGATTGGATCAACGAAACAGGTGGTTACACCATTGGAGGCACCACTTACGACATCGAGATTGTTGCCTTTGATGACCAGAAAGATCCTAAGCGCTCAATTGCTGGTATGGAGAAAATGGCGCAAGAAGGTATTCATTATGTGGTGGGACCGAACGTAGATGATGGCGCCGCGGCAGTGCGCCCAGTGGCTGAGCAAAAGGGCATTATGTATTTCCCTTACGCTTTCCCTAAGTCGCTATATACCAAACCAGCTTCTAATGCAGTACTAGGCATGGTGGCCAACTACCAGTCTGGCCCCGCGATTTACCAGTACCTGATCGACGAGAAAGGCATCAAAAAAGTCGCCTTTGTTGCAGCCAACGAGTCAGACCCCTTAAGTCAGCGTGATGGCGGTGTTGCAGCGGCTAAAGCACTTGGTTTAGAGGTGGTGTCTAGCAGTGTGACTTATCAGGTGGATACCACCGATTTTACCCCAGTGTTGCTGCCGGTGATTAAGTCTCGACCTGAGCTGTTGGTATTATCGGGTGTGTCGCCAGCAAATGCACCGCAGTTAATTCGTTCAGCGCGTGAGTTGGGCTATACCGGGCTTATTTCAACGGAAACGGCTCAAGATGCTAACGTTTTGAAAGAAGGTGCGGGCAAACTTGCCGACGGTTTTATTTCAGTGGGTGGTGCGTCAACGCCTGAGCTAGCGTCAGATAAAATGCGTGAGTTTGTAGAGCGTTACACCAAGAAATTTGGTGAGTATAACGATGAGTCAAACACTAAGGTTTATGCGCTTGAGTACATCCTTGAAACGCTAAAAGCTAACCCCGCAGCGATGAAAGACGTAGCGGCGTTCCAAGCAACGATGGATACCTTTGAAGCGCCTAACCCTTACATGGTGGGTGATGCCAAGTTGAGCTATGTGGGTATGTCTTCATTTGGTCAAAAACGCCAAGTAGCGGTACCACTCGTGGTCAATGTTTATCGTGATGGCCAATTTGAAACCTTGTTTGTAGCCACTGTTGATTAAATCAAAGGTGGCAGCTATATAGCGGCTGCCACCGATGCTTGGCGACTCATACTGAGAAGCCAAGCATTCTATAGAGAATGCTTTGTGAAGGGTTAGTTATGGAACAGATTGTCGTTAATGGTCTTTATCTTGGAGCGCAATATGCCTTGATTGCGCTAGGCCTAACACTGATTTTTTCGTTGATGAACGTACTCAATTTTGCCCATGGGCAAATGTATGTGTTAGGTGGCTTTGTTACCTACACCATCGTGGTGCAGTTTGAATTGCCTTTCTTAGTGGGCTTAATTTTGTCAGCCGTTACCCTTGCGGTGGTGGGGGGCTTAATAGAGAAATTCTTATTTCGGCCAGTGATTAAGAAATCCAAACGCGATGAGAGCTCCATGCTACTGGCTGCGGGTATCGCCTTCTTTCTCGACGCGGTCATCTTGTTAAGTTTTGGAGAAAAACAGCGCGGTGTTCCCAAAATAATCGACGGGGTGTTTAACTGGGACTTTCGCATCATCATGCCCTACGACCGAATAGTGATTGGCTTAATTGCTATTGCGATGATCGTGGTGTTTATCATATTTATGCAATATTCCAAACCTGGCCGCGCCATGCGGGCCTTGGCACAGGATAAAGTTGCCGCCCAATTAATGGGGGTGAACGTTGATCGCTACCAAATGATTGGCTTCGCTTTAGGTGCCAGCTTGGCCGGTGTGGTGGGTGGCTTATTGGTTACTATCACCGGTATTAACCTTGGCATGGGCGGGCCCGCTTCAATTAAAGCGTTCATGATGATCATGATTGGCGGGGCTGGGGTTATCTCTGGGGCGATCGCCGGCGGTTTTATCTTAGGCATGTTAGAAAGTGTTGGTTTGTCGGTGTTATCGGAATATGGCGATATCACTTATTTGGTGATTTTTGCATCGTTGATGATCTTTTTAGCCATTCGCCCACAAGGGCTAATGGGCAAACCATGGGGCTAATAGTATGAACAAAAAAATGGTGTTTCGAATAGCGCTTTTTTTGCTCGCGGTTTACTTACTGGTTCCGTTAGTGATTACGTTAACTGGGCGCAGCGATTTTTATTACACGCTCACTTCAGTGGCTTTGTTGTCGATTGCATCGGCGGGGGTATGGTTAACCTTTTATATTGGCCGGATAAATATTGGCCAAGGGGCTTATGCTTTAGCCGGTGGCTATGTATCGGCTATTTTAGTGACCCAAGCAGGGCTTAACTTTTGGCTTAGCTTGCCTTTAGCTGGGCTATTTTGTGCCGTATTATCGGTATTTATCGGGCTGCCGATTTTAAGGTTACGCGGCGTGTATTTTGCCATGGTGACGTTAGTGTTAACCGAAGTGATGCGCCTAACGGCTTTGGCATTACCTGTGACACAAGGTGCCAAGGGTATTACTTCTATTCCGCTACCTAAGGCGGTAGAAATTTTCGGCATTACCCTGATCCCCGATTTTGCTAGCCTAGACAATCCTAAAATTGCGTTCTACCTGATGGCTGTGACCCTCATGATCATCGCTTACGCGGTAGTGTGGCGCTTGGTTAACTCGCGTTTGGGGCATCTGTGTCGCTCATTGCAGCAAAATGAAGAGTTATCGGCCTCTATTGGTGTAAATACCGCTTACTTGCGGATTGTAACCTATTCAATATCGTCCTTTTTTGGCGGCATTGCTGGGGCGAGTTTTGTTGCCATTTCGCAATCAATTTACCCTTCATCTTTCCAAGTCGCCGACAGTGTTAACTTCATGTTGAACTGTTTCTTGGGGGGCTTAGGTTATGTATTTGGGCCGATGTTAGGCACTTTAATGTTGTACTTCGGTTGGGATTTATTATTTACCGCTGGTAAGTATCAAATGCTGATTTTTTCTAGCCTACTGATCATTTTGATGTTGGTGTTACCCAACGGCGTATTTAGTCTGCTGGAACGAAAAAAGGAGCGCTTATGACAGCCCTATTAGAACTGCATGGAGTGACTAAACGATTTGGTGGCTTAACTGCGGTGAATAACATTAGCTTCTCAGTAGAGAAGGGCGAGATATTGTCGGTAATAGGTCCTAACGGGGCGGGTAAGTCGACCTTATTTCAGCTGATTTCATCATTTTTGAGCACCAGCAGTGGCGAAGTGTTATTAAAAGGTGAGCGAATTAATAACCTCGCACCGCACATTGTTGCTCGTAAAGGGGTGGTTCGTACTTTTCAAGAAACCACGGTGTTTCGCTCAATGACGGTGCGCGAAAACATTATTGCGGCGCATCACTTACGCTCCAAAGCCTCCTTATTCGGCTTTTTTCTCGGCAGTGCGGCGGCCCGCAGTGACGAACGCATATTTGCTGAGTCAGCCGATAAAATTATCGAATTTTTAGAGATGCAGGCAATTAGCGGCGAGCTAGCGTCAAATTTACCGCAAGGCCATTTACGCGCTTTAGGCATGGCCATCGGCTTGGCCACTGATCCCGCTATTTTACTGCTAGATGAACCATTTGCAGGCATGAACCACGACGAAACCATGAAAATGGTCAGCTTGGTGAAGCGCCTAAGAGACGAACGGCAAGTCACGGTATTGCTGGTAGAACATGACATGCCGGCAGTCATGAAAATATCAGATAGGCTGATTGTGATTAATTTTGGCGAGAAAATTGCCGAAGGCACACCTAGCGAAATTCAAAATAACCCCAAAGTCATCGAGGCTTACTTGGGCTCAGAAGATGCAGCTATCGGGATGTAAGCTATGACCGAAATACTTCGTTTTGACAATGTAGAACTTTATTACGATCACGTTTATGCCCTAAAAGGGGTATCGATTAATTTGCATCAAGGTGAAACCGTGGCGCTTATTGGGGCCAATGGTGCGGGGAAATCCTCTATCTTGCGAGCCATCACCGGTTTAACTGACATTAAGTCGGGGGCTATTCACTATCTAGGTGAGCGTCTCGATGGCACTTCTGCACCCGATATTGTGAAAAAGGGCATTGCCATGGTGCCAGAAGGGCGACGGGTTTTCCCGTTAATGTCGATTAAAGACAATTTATTGATGGGGGCATTTACCCGGAATGACAAAGCCGGTATTGCCGACACGCTCGACAGTGTTTTAGAGCGTTTTCCCAGGCTGCGTGAGCGTTACCAGCAGCAGGCTAGTACTCTATCAGGGGGCGAGCAGCAAATGATGGTGATTGGTCGAGCCCTGATGGCAAAACCTAAAGTGTTATTGCTCGATGAGCCTAGCTTAGGTATTGCGCCCAAGTTAGTACAAGACATTGCTCGCTCTATTGTCGCTATCTCTAGGGACCAAGACGTAAGTGTATTGTTGGTAGAGCAAAATAGTCGCATGGCGATGTCTATTTCCAATCGCACCTATGCCTTATCTACCGGCTCGGTAGTGCTTGAAGGGCAGTCCAGTGAGTTGATGAATGATCAGCGGATTAAAGCCGCTTATCTCGGCGGAGAGGTGTAACCAACGATGCGAATTCTGGTAGTTAATCCTAATACCTCAGCGGCCATGACCGACAAAATCGCCCTGTCAGCCAAGCAGATTGCGGCGACTGGCACTGATATTATTGCAGTGCATTCGCAACATGGACCTGCGTCTATAGAAGGTTATTACGACGAAGCCTTAAGCATTCCCGGTATGTTAGCGGCGATTCAGGCAGTGGTGAATTACGATGCCATTGTGATTGCGTGCTTTGATGATACCGGCTTGGATGCCGTGCGCTGCTTGACCGATAAACCGGTGCTTGGCATTGGTGAAGCGGCTTGTCATGTGGCGTCGATGCTGGCTAATAAGTTTTCGGTGGTCACCACCTTGGCCCGCTCGGTACCAGCATTAGAGCATAATTTGCTGGGCTATGGTATGGACAGAAAATGCGTGAAAGTGCGCTCATCTGAAGTCGCGGTATTAGAGCTTGAAGAGAATAATCCTGCAGCCTTGTCAAAAATTTCTAGCGAAATTGAACAGGCCATTATTCAAGATCGCGCCGAAGCAATTGTATTAGGTTGTGCAGGTATGACCGATTTAGCCAACGCTTTGTCTATAAAATACGGTTTACCAGTGTTAGATGGAGTGTCTTGTGCGGTGTCGTTATGTGAAAGCTTGGTGCGTTTAGGAGTGAATACTTCCCGTTTAGGTGGTTATTCACCGGCGGTGGATAAGTACTGAAACAAGATAAACCAAGCCAAGCGGCATTGACTTGGTTTATCTTTCACGAGGTGTTTGTCTGCGAAGTTAGACGCTAGGCACTTGTTGGGTAATGCAATGAATATTGCCGCCACCCAGTAAGATTTCACGCGCCGTCACTCCCACTACCTTATGCTCAGGAAATGCCTCAATCAACACATTTTTGGCCAATTCATCGTTAGCTTCATCTAGTAGAGGAAACACCACTAAGCCATTGCTTATCAGGAAGTTGGCGTAAGACGCCGCTAATCGCTCACCGGCCTCACGTTGCATGCCCTCGGTTTGGTCTATTCCCGCCGCTTCCTCTTCACTCATATAAAGAGGGCCAGGCATGGGGAGTTTATATATTTTTAGCGCACGGCCCTTGGCATCGCGTTCATTACTGAGCTGTTTATACGCGGCTTGGCTAATGGCATATTGCGGGTCGCTGGGATCATCACAGCAAGTGAGAGCTACTTCTCCGGGCTTAATTACATGCATGATATTGTCTACATGCCCATTGGTTTCGTCGTTATATAAGCCCTTGTCTAGCCAGATGATTTTCTCTATACCCAAATAGCTTTTTAGATTCTCTTCTATTTGTTGCTGAGACAAATCAGGGTTTCTGCTGGGGTGAAGCAAGCATTCTTTGGTGGTATATAAGGTGCCGTCACCGTCAGTGTGAATGGCTCCGCCTTCTAATACAAAGGGGGCTTTGTAGCTAGCGTCTCCAGTGATATTGAGCATCTTCTCGGCCACCGCATCATCTAGATCCCAAGGGAAATAAAGGCCATCAACTAAGCCGCCCCACGCATTAAATTGCCAACTAATACCGCGGCGCTCGCCTCCTTGATTAACCACGTAAGTAGCGCCAATGTCGCGCATCCAGCTGTCGTTATAAGACATCTCAATCACTTTGATATGTGCTGGCAACTGGGCCCGCGCATTAGCGTATTGGCTTTGTTCAACCAACATTACCACTGGCGTAGCTTGGGCAATCGTTATTGCTACCTCTACAAAAGCGTGTTGGGCAAACTTGCCGCTATAGCGCCAGTTATTGCTGCGTAATGGCCATGACATCCACACTTCGCTTTGTGGCTGGTGTTCACCGGGCATATAAAAACCGGCACTGGCAGGTACCTCTTCGATGATTCTGCTCATGCTTAAGCTCCTGTTTCGCTGGCCAGATTCAGTGGGCTACTTTGTCGTTTCGCTCGTAGCAGTAGCAGCTCACCAAGGGCAATGGTGGCTAGCACGCCGCTTAATACCGGAATGGTATATTGCCAATCGATAGTGCCGAAAATGATATCTGGGAAGATAAATAGCACCACCGCTTGTAAGATAACGAGGAAACAAATAACGGTCATCGCTAGCTGCACTTTAAGCCCGCCCGGTATTTTAAATGGCCGGGCTGTTGCTGGATCGTTAATACGCAGCTTTAAGTAAGCAGGGAACATCAATAAGTAAGGTAATAGGAAGATGCAGCTTGAAAAGGCAAACATCGACCAGAACAACTCATCATTGGTGTTAGCAAAAAAAGTGTAGATGAAAATAACGGCAGTAGAAACTAACCCTGTGATGATGTTCGCACCTACCGGGGTGGCGTATTTAGCAGAGCTTTTTGCCACAATGTTAGGTAACTCACCGTCTTTAGCTGACTGCGCAGCAGCGCGGCTAGAACCCATGGTCCAGCTCACCATATTGCCAATAAAGGTCAGTAGGGTCACAACGCCTAGCGCATAGGTCATAAATATACCTAGCGGACCATTGCCAAACAGTACTTTAAGGGCATCAATAATGCCTGCTACTAAGCCCACTTCTTCAACCGGCAGTGCCATTAGTATGCCCAAGGTGCCAATAATGTAGAGAAAGGCCGTAATTGCAATGGCTAAGAACACCACCTTGGGAATTTGTTTTACGTCTTTCATTTCTTTAGTCATGGTGGCGACCAATTCAAAGCCCATTAAATTGAAGACTAACGCAGGAAGAAATGCCGCTCCGGAATCAAAAGAAGGCATTACTGCCGCTAAGCTAAATTCGTTGGCAACACCATTTTTCATCGCATAAATAAAACCGCCTATGCCAAGCACCGAGATAATGAGCACTTTTAATACCGCACATACATTGGTAATTAGCACCCCCACATCAACTGAGATATTACATACCCACACGGTTAGCCAAGTCAGGCTTATGCAAATAAACACCTGAGCGCTAAGGGGTAAGTCTGGCGCAAATAGTTCTGAAAACATACCGGCAAATAAGATGTACACCGCGGGCATCCACAAGCCAACATTTATCCAGTAAAACCAGGTCGTTCTAATAGCCCAGCTGGAGCCAAAGGCTTTCTTTACCCAGTCGTAAATGCCTCCCTCTCCGGGGTAGGCGGCGCTGAGTTCTGAGGTGATCAAGCCATAAGGAATCACAAAAATAACTAAGATGAGTGTCCACCACCCTAGAGAACTTACGCCTATAGACGCTGACGCCGTTAAGGTGTCTACGACCAGTACCGCACATAAGCTAAACAATGCCAGTGGGGTTATGCCCATTTTTTTAGTTGTCATGCGTCTAATCCTTTAACTGACCATCTAGGGTTAATAAGTGTTGGTAATGCTCGGGGCGTCGATCTCTAAATAGCCCCCAAGCGCTGCGCTGAAACTCAATCTCGTCTAGATCAAACTGGTGTACGAGTACCTCTTGAGTATCGCGGCTGGCTTTAGCCAGTACTTCGCCGGTGTAATTGGCAATAAACGAAGACCCAAAGAAGGTGATTTGATGATCGCGAGACTTTGCTTGTTCGCAGCCAATTCGGTTAGAGGCTATCACTGGCACCTGATTGGCAGCGGCATGCCCCTGCATCACACATTGCCAATGCGGTTGAGAGTCTAGCTCTGGTTGGCTTGGCTCACTGCCAATAGCGGTTGGAAAAAATATTAACTCGGCACCTTGTAAGGCGAGGCTACGGGCGGTTTCTGGAAACCACTGATCCCAGCAAATACCAATGCCAACTTTGGCATAACGGGTGTTCCAAACCTTGAAGCCGGTATCGCCAGGGCTAAAGTAGTATTTCTCTAAATATCCATCACTATCGGGGATATGGGTTTTTCGATAAATGCCTAACAGCGAACCATCGGCATCAATCATCGCCAAAGAGTTAAATTTCACGTTGCCCGCTTTTTCAAACCAGCTGAAGGGCAACACCACTTCTAGCTCCTTGGCTAACTCAGAGAGCTTTTTAAAGGCCAAATTATCTTCTAAGTAACTGGCGAGCTTGTGATATGACTCTTCAATTTCAATACAAAAATATGGTGTTTCAAACAGTTCTTGAAGCAGGATGATTTGCGCGCCTTTGGCGGCGGCTTCTCTTACTAAATATTCTGCCTTGGCAAGATTTTCTTCTATGTTCCATGAACAAGACATTTGTGTGGCGGCTACAGTGACTTTTCTCATCCCAATTCCTATACGGGTGATGCAAACTATGGAACATTTTTATCTTAAAAAGGGTTATTATAAAAACGCTATTTTTTTATTTGTATATGAGAGATATCGATAACTGTGGACATAGATATAAATCAACTACGCCTGCTGGTGGTATTAGAAAGGGAAAGGCATTTATCTAAAGCCGCCCAAAAGCTGTTTATGAGCCAGTCAGCGGCTAGCCATATTTTGTCTAAACTGCGTCATCGTTTTGATAACCCGTTATTTATCAAAACCCGCACCGGCATGGAGCCAACACCGCTGGCTCAAGCCTTATTACCTGATATTGAAAAGGGCCTAAGTTCGATAGACATGGCCTTAGCCAAAATGAAGCCATTTAACCCCTTACTCGACGCCAAAACGTTTTACATTGGTGCTATCGACTACTTTGAGTTTTATGCACTGCCTAAATTGGGCAAAAAAATGGAGAACAGTGCACCCAATGCACGAATTGCGGTAGACATTCTTTCCGAAAACATCCAAATGGAGCGGGTAGAACAAGGCCGAATAGACCTGATGTTAGGGGTGGATACATTGCAAAATATGCCGCGTTATTATCACCGTTATCATTGGCTAAGCGATCCTTATGTGGGCATTGTGTCCAAACAACAGAGCAACTTTCCTGAAAAGTTTACCTTTAGAGACTTTGTAGAGACGCCACAGGTACACCTACCCTTAATTAACTCGGGTGCCGATCCCATCGACCGATGGCTACTGGCGCAGCACCAAGCTCGGCAGATTTCAATGACGGTGCAAAGCTATGCGGTGGGCGCAATGGTCACCGCCAATACCCGTAACTTAATGTGTGTGCCGCAACGGATTGCCAAAGAACTCGAACAAATGCTACCGGTACGCATCGTTGAGCTACCAGAGGGCATACCCGAGCTATCGTTAAGCATGTTTACTCATCAGTTATACGATAGCCAAGAGAGTGTTCAATGGTTAATCAAACAAATTCAGCAATGCACCTGACAAATTATTCATGCACTCATCACCGGGTTTTAGGTGAGTCTGGGTATCACGCTCCGGTAAATTGCGATTAAAATCACTTTAAAATGTGGACTATTGCCACTTGCTTGTTAATGTTAGTCAACGATTTATCAGTACTTTTCTCAGCACCCATATACAAGGATAGAAAGTGAACAAATATTTACTATTACCATTGATGGTTTTAACCTTTGTGGCGCCTACGATGGCTCAAGAAACGCCAATCGATGAGATGTTTAAGGTTATGAAGATGGACCAGCAGTTTGAGGGTGGATTCGAGGCCATGATGCCAACCATTGATCAGATGACCGCTCAATTTAGATTGGATAATGAGGGTAAGGAAGAGCTTAAGGGTATTTTTCGTGCTTGGTTTAATGAAGATATCGACCGTCCGAAAATCATTAATGATATGAAAGAGCTGTACACACAAACCTTTACTGATGATGAAATCATCGAGATTACAAAGTTTTACCAAACGCCAGTCGGTAAAAAATTCTTAGAAAATTCAGCCCACTTAATGCAGGTAGGTGCCCAAGTAGGCATGCAAGAGGCGCAATCTAAACAAGCGATGTTGATGGAACGAGTAAAACCTTTCTTGGAAAAGCACGGTATTAAATAGGCGATATGCCTCTGGCTCCCCACCTAGACTTAGGCGGCTTTTATATCTTACTTTAATAAGCCGCTAGTTGATGTTGGTATAGGTCCGACCGCCTTACAGTGCAAAGCACTGGGCTCAATCAGACTAAGCGATAGGCTTAGTTTCTCCCGGTGACAACGGTGACTTACTTTGCTGATTCGCATAGTAACGATTGATTAGAAAACAAGACATAGAAGCGATGGCTATGCCGAGCATGTCTGCCGAGGCGTCGATAAGGTCAAACGTGCGATGCGGTATAAATGCTTGGCTGAGCTCTTCACCAAGGGCAAATATAGTCACCAAAATAGCTCCCCAATAAAGCCGAACACTCGCAATGGCTAAAACGCGAAACTTCAGGGCGATCACCAAGATAAACGTGAGTGTGCCAAAAAGGCAAAAGTGGCCTAATTTGTCGCCATAAGGAAACGAGGCTACAAAGTTAAAAAAACACGCTAGAGCCGCCAGTATTCGCTAAATAAATAACCCACAAAATAAAGCCAAGAAAGACTGCTGCGAATACAGTGGCCAGTTTATTCATAATCAATCGCTAAAGAACAAGAAGACTTGCAAAGCAATATAACAGGCCGTTCAACTTGAGATAAGCGAATGATGCTGAATCATAGAGACTGCGTTAACCGGGTTAACAAGGTGGTGGTTGTCAGTGTCATCATATTCAGTCAAATGGTAGACTGCTCCCTTATTTTGTTTAGTGTTTAAAGGTAATGTGATGAACCCAATTATTGCAATGTTGAAAGAGAACAATATTAGTGACCAACAGATCGGCGAGGTGTTTCAAGCGCTGACAGACAATCCTCTTGCAGCAATGGCAACGATCTCTCAGTTGGGCTTACCTCAAGAAAAACTTCAACTTATGCTCGGCCAGGTGATGCAAAACCCCGCTTTGATTAAAGAAGCGGTAAACGAGTTAGGTTTAGATTTCTCGAAAGTTGAAGCCGCCAAAGAGCAGCTTCAGAAGTAAGTTTCATTGCTAGATAATCTGCAAGGGGCGTTTAGCGGTTATATATTACAGTCTTATCAGCCCGTTTTATCTTTAGCGTTGTAGATTGCTCGCTTAAGCCGAATCGACAACCCTTGGCTAGTTCTGTTGGTGTCAATGTTGCTGTGGCTGGCCGCACGATTAGCTAAAGCACTTGAGCCCTAAAAGCGTTCGACCACCGTTAAACAGCCTTGCTTAGACTGACGAAGCGGTGCTGCTGTAACCGAGGTTTTTCTATGTCATTTGAGTTACTAGGCTTGTGTAGTGCGCTGTTGAAAAGTGTTGCTGAACAAGGTTATACAAAACCAACACCGATCCAACTCGAAGCGATTCCGGCGGTACTGAGTCAACGTGATGTTATGGCGGTGGCACAAACGGGTACCGGTAAAACAGCGGGTTTTACCCTACCGATGGTACAGTTGTTATCTGGCGCTGCTAGCCCGAAGGCTAGCTCGGTTCGTGCACTTGTTATTACTCCCACTCGAGAACTTGCCACTCAAGTGCTCATGAATGTACAAAACTACAGCCGTCATATGAATATTCAATCAGCGGCGGTGATGGGGGGGGTGAGGATAGAACCGCAAATAACACAGTTGCAAGCGGGTGTAGATATCTTGGTTGCCACCCCTGGCCGTTTGATTGATCTATACAAGCAGCAAGCGATTCGCTTCGATCAGCTTGAGATCTTGGTGTTAGATGAAGCCGACCGTATGCTGGACTTAGGGTTTATCGACGAGATGAGCTACCTCCAAAGTGTACTGCCTAGCAAACGTCAAACCTTGATGTTTTCAGCGACCTTTTCAAAACAGATCAAATCGCTGGCGAGCGGTATGCTCAATAATCCGCTGTTGATTGAAGTTGCCGCCGCAAACAGCACGGTTGATTCGGTTAAGCAGCGTCTCCATCCGGTAGACAAAGCGCGTAAAAGTGAGCTGCTGATTCACCTTATTAAGCGTAATAATTGGCCTCAAGTGTTGGTGTTTAGTCGTACTAAACTGGGTGCTGACAGTTTAGCCTCTCAGCTTGAAACGGCTGGCATTAGTGCCGCTTCTATCCATGCTAACCGAACCCAACATGCTCGTACATTAGCTTTAGAAGGGTTTAGAGACGGCAGTGTTGCAGTGTTAGTTGCTACTGATATTGCTTCTCGAGGTATAGATGTTAGTCAACTGTCTTGTGTGATTAACGTCGATCTGCCCTATGTAGCAGAAGACTATGTGCACCGAATTGGTCGTACTGGTCGAGCTGGCAGCTTTGGTTTAGCGGTTTCACTGTTTAGTGAGGATGAAACTAAACAGTTGAGAGCAATAGAGCGCTTAACGGGCCTGAAGTTCAAACATGACATTGTCCCTGGCTTTGCGCCCAAGCCCAAACCGAAGCAAGCCGTGAATATATCGGATGATGATGACGAATATGGCAATTTTGAGCCAGACCCAGAACCGCAAGGCCGAGCTAAAGGGCGAGGAAGTCGTCAGCCCAAGGTGGCTAATCGCAGTGGCAAAAAACGACCGCGCAATAAATGACAACAAGCAGATTAAAGAAAGCAGCCGTAGTCTTAAGACTAAATTCATTGGCATGCAGTTAAAGCAAAGCCGCTCTAACAGCGGCTTTTTCTAATCTTCTTTATTGAGTTCTGCTAGGGCGGCCTTTTCTAAGGCCGGATCTGGCTTATCTTTTTGTAAGTCGGCATCATCGGGCAGGGGCTGACCAGTATAGGCATGTAAAAAAGCTTCGCAAAGCAATTCGCTATTGGTGGCGTGACGCAAGTTATTAATTTGTCTGCGGGTACGTTCATCAGTCAATATCTTTAAAACCTTAAGAGGTATAGATACTGTGATTTTCTTAACTTGTTCGCTTTTTTTACCGTGTTCAGCGTAAGGGCTGATCCACTCACCGTTCCATTCTGTCGACATACTACAATACACACTAAACCAAAGAGACCCTATTGTAACGGGGGAAAAGCCACTTAGCAATCCAACAGCAAAGACATTTAGACGTCTAGAAGTGTTGACGTCTTTTTTGCTGGTGGTAAAGTGGCAGGATAAATTGAGGGAGTAAATCAGCAAATGTCTTTAAAAGATCTTCAAGCAGCCACCATAGCAGTGCGCAGCGGTATTGAAAGTGATAGCCAGCACGGCGCAGTAGTTCCGCCCATTTATTTGTCGAGCAACTACAGCTTTGCTGATTTTAACCAGAAACGCCAATTTGATTACAGCCGCTCAGGCAACCCTACACGCCACATTTTGGCCGAAGCCATTGCCAATTTAGAGCATGGCGCGGGCGCGGTCATTACCAATACCGGTATGTCGGCGATTAACTTGGTTACAGCCTTATTAGAGCCGGGTGATTTACTGATTGCTCCTCATGATTGCTACGGCGGCAGTTACCGCTTATTTGATAGTCTGGCTAAGAAAAGTGCTTTTGAAGTGGCTTTTGTAGATCAAAATGATTCGTCAGCACTGGCTGAGCTATTAACCAAAAAACCTAAAATTGTTTGGCTAGAAACGCCAAGTAATCCTTTATTGCGAATTGTTGATATTAAGACTATTGCCGAGCAAGCACATGCTGTGGGGGCCTTGGTGGTGGTAGATAACACCTTCTTATCGCCAGCCCTGCAAACCCCTATTTTGTTAGGCGCAGATATTGTGGTGCATTCGGCCACTAAATACATAAATGGCCACTCTGACGTGGTGGCCGGAATGGTCGTAGCGGCCACTGATGAGTTAGCCGAGCAGCTAGCTTGGTGGGCTAATTGTTTGGGCTTAACTGGCTCTGCCTTTGATTCCTATCTCACCTTGCGTGGCTTACGGACTCTCAAGGCCAGAATGAATGTCCATCAGGAAAATGCACAAGCCATTGTGGCGTGTTTGCAGCAGCAAAGCGCTGTGGGCAACATTTATTATCCTGGTTTACCTGAGCACCCGGGCCATGCGCTAGCGCAAAGCCAGCAGCGTGGTTTTGGTGCTATGTTGAGTTTTGAATTGGCTTTAGATGAGAGCCAAATGGTGAAATTTTTGAAAGCGTTGCAGCTGTTTTCCTTGGCCGAGTCGTTAGGTGGAGTAGAGAGTTTAATCGCCCACCCTGCGACCATGACACATGCCGCCATGTCGAGTGACGCCTTGGCAGAGGCAGGGATTTCTAATCAGCTATTACGCGTGTCGGTGGGTTTAGAAGACGCCCAAGATTTAGTTAATGACTTACAGCAGGCCTTTGCCAAACTTTAAGTTTGGCTAAAAGTTGTAGAGAGGTATTCAGTGTCAGTAAATAGGCATGTTCATAAATTTGGCGGTAGCAGTTTGGCCGATGCGGGTTGTTTTAAGCGCGTTGCCAATATTGTTGCTGAACATTCTCAGCCCCATGATCTTATTGTTGTGTCAGCAGCCGGTAAAACGACTAATCGTTTACTGAAGATCATTGAGCTAGCCAAGCAAGCAGATGATGCTACGGGCGAGGCTCTAAAAGGGCTTATTGAGTTTCAATCTAAGTTAGTTAATGAGTTATTAACTGAGCAAAAGGCCAAGCAAATTGTCAGCGCTTTAGATCGTGAGCATCATCAAATTGCCAGTGTATTAGAGGGCGAGCTCAGTACCTTTAATATTAACCAGCTGTTGTCTTTTGGCGAACGCTGGTCAGCCCGTTTGTTAGCAGCATTACTCAGCGAATTAGACTGCCAAGCCGAATGGTTAGATTCTCGAGAATTTTTTAAAGCGGAATTATCAGCTCAGCCTCAAGTTGATGTTGAACAAAGTGCGCCATTATTAGCACAGTGCTTAGCGGCTAAATCGGCTTGTAGAATAGTCGTTACCGGCTTCATTTGTAGCGATAGCCAAGGGCGTACTGTAACCTTAGGGCGCAATGGCAGTGATTATTCGGCTACTGAACTCGCCGCTTTGGCTGATGCCATCTCTACCACTATTTGGAGTGATGTGGCCGGTATTTACAGCGCTGACCCGCGCCTAGTAAAGGATGCGCAGCTGTTAGAACAGTTGGCTTTGAATGAAGCCTCTGAACTGTCTCGCATTGGTAGCTCGGTGTTACATGCGCGAACGTTAGAGCCCTTGGCTCGTTCTAGACAAAAAGTGAATCTGCGCTGTAGCTATGCTCCGAAAGATGGGCAAACCCTTATCTATCGCAAAGGTATAAAAAGTAACGCGGCTAAAATTGTCACCTCAGTAGACGATATCGTGTTACTTGAGCTGACTTTTAAGCAAGATTTTAGTCGCCATGCTACTGGTTTATTAGCAGAGCTAGCAAAGAATCATTTGGCTCCAGCTACTCGCCACAAGCATAGTGAAACGGGCTCTTTACGCATGGCCTATACCCGTGAGTTAGTGGATGAAGCCTTAACACGCATTGATCACTTGGCTGCCCAGTTTCAGGTGCAGCGAGTAGAGCGCAGCGAAGGCTATTGTTTGGTGGCATTGGTTGGCGCAGGTGTCTGTGATAACCCGCAGCAGTGTTACCAATTTTTTCAGCAGTTAGCTGAGCAGCCTCTCGAGTTTATTCATTCGAGTGCCGATAAGTTGAGCTTGTGTGCGGTAGTTCGAAAAATCACTTTAGAGCCCTTGCTTAAAGAGTTGCACACCAACTTGTTTAAACAAAAACGTAAGCTAGGTTTAGTGGTATTTGGTAAAGGCAACATAGGTAGCCAATGGCTAAGTTTGTTTGCTGAGCAAAAAGCAGAATTAGAGCAGCGCTACCCATTAAGTTTGAGTCTAGCCGGCGTGTTTTCTAGCCAACGTGGTCAATTAGATTTTACAGGCTTAGATGCCAAGCAAGCCTTGACGGGCGAACCAAACCTTACACTGATTTGGCCTGATCTGTTCGATAAGCTTAGCCGCCACCCTTATGATGAACTGGTCGTTTTAGATATTACTGCCAGTGAATCGGTAAGCGCATATTATAGCGAGTTTGCGCGCCGAGGTTTTCATGTGATTACCGCCAATAAACATGCGGGCGCCAGTGAACAAGCAAATTACACAGCCCTTAAAACCAGCTTTGCTGATCACGGTTCACATTGGTTGAGCAATGCCACGGTTGGCGCTGGTTTACCGGTGCAATCTAGTATTCAGCACTTGCGCCAAGCGGGTGATCAGATTCTGGCTATATCGGGGATATTTTCTGGCACCTTGAGCTGGTTGTTCCAACAGTATGATGGCTCAGTGGCCTTTTCTGAGTTGTTGGCGGATGCGCTTAACCAAGGCCTAACAGAACCCGACCCGCGAGAAGATTTATCCGGGAACGACGTGCAACGTAAGCTGCTCATTTTGGCTCGTGAAGCAGGTTTTTCATTAGAGCTTGATGATATTCAACTACAGTCTTTGGTGCCTGAACGTTTAGCGGGCTTAGCGCTTGAAGATTTTCTTGATGCGATGGTGGAGTTAGATGAGCCTATGCTGCAAGCCTACAATGATGCTAAACGACAAGGCAAGGTGATTCGTTTTCTGGCTAAGATAAACCCTCAAGGGCAGGCTGAGGTAGGCTTAGCAAGCATTGATGAGCGACATCCGTTTGCCAACTTAAAGCCTTGTGACAATATCTTTGCCATAGAGAGCCAGTGGTACAAGAAAAACCCCTTGGTCATTCAAGGCCCTGGCGCTGGCAGAGAAGTGACCGCCGGAGCACTGCAAGCAGATTTAGTGAGTTTGTGTAGCGCACTAAGTTAAACAGCGGAATATTTAAAACAAAAAAAAGCCTCCATAAAGGAGGCAAAATAAGGGTACAAAAGGGTGTTTAACAAACGTTTGAAGGATAACCTTCGTTCTAGTATTAAAGGCTCTAGACAACCTATCTCAAGAGGGCGGTAATGACACCGCCTTCTTAATGTTACTACTCACACTTGCTTATCATCATCGTTCCGCCAGTTAAGGCATCATTGATTTCAAAGCTGTAAACATAATCACCGGCTTCAGGAATCACAAGACTTGATTCAGTGCCCTCACCGGCGGCAATTGACATTGCTTGCTCTGTTGCGATAACTGCTACGCCTGTAGCCGTTGCAAATTCTGAGCTCCAATCAGCGGCAGCGAACTTGAAACCAAATGATGTGGTCGCAGATTCAGTGACGACGACTTGGTAAATGTTGTCACCTTTGTAGCTAAATTTGTGACTATCTGGTGTCGCACCAAAGCCATCACCACCATTATAGTTACCGCGGATCCACATCTCTTTATCAAGAGGGCCATTGCCAGCAACGTCAGGTGCGCTGCAGTCAGCTAAAGGACCAGTGCCGATCAAGCTTCCACCATTGCCTTGTTGCGGGCCTTCAGCAGTTGCCGACAGTACTTCAAGGAATAGTGATTCAAAACCCTCGATGTCGATGCTGTAACCACCCGATGCGATATCGATGGTTTCGTTGGTCAGCATATTACGCAGTTGACCATCACTACCAATATCTTCACCGGTGACATCAATAGTAAAGCTGTTAGTACTGGTGTTGTTTAGAAATAGTATGGTGTTGTCTTCATATTGCTTGTGGTCGAAGAACACACTGGCGGCGTCATCATGACTAATAGCGATGCGCTCACCTTTATACAGTGCAGGGTTAGCAGCACGCAGAGTCATCAGAGCGCTGATGTAGTCCCGTAAATCGGCTTGACTGGCGTCAGCGTTAAATACTGCACCGCCTTGCTCGCTGGCTAAACCTTCCACTTTACCACTGTTACGGGCAACGTGATCGTCACAGAGACCTTGGTCAGCACAAGTTGTGTTACCTACTTGGTCTGCAAATCCGGGGACTTCGTCGCCAATTTCTTCACCGTAATACATGGTAATGGGACCAGAATAAGCACTTAAGAAAGCATAAGCTGCTTTATGGCGAGCCCAGTATTCTTGTTGGTTTGGTTGAGCAATGTCGCCACGCTGTAATAAATCACCAAAACGAACTAAGTCATGGTTACCAATAAAACCATTGGGTACGGCGTGGTCTGGGTTGGCTATTTGAGCGTTGAACGCAGCATTTAAATTGGTTGCGTCGCGACCTCCACTGCCATTTTCTTCTACGGCATAGGTTTGAGTAATGCTATAACGCATTGGAAAATCAAAGGCCGAACATACGCCTGGTGCTGCTTCTGGGCCGTAACCTTCATCACGAATCTGACTACCGCCACCATCCCAAATCTCAGCAACCATGTAAGCGAGAGGGTTAACGCTTTCGCCATTCATGGTGTAAGTGGTTGCTTTTGAGGCATCTTCTACCGATTTACGAATTTCTCCCCATGCGCCAACCGGAACTTGGTAAGCTTGGTCTAAACGCCAGCCATCAATACCTAGTTCAGTGACCCAATAGCTAGCCACTTCTTTGTAGAACTCTAAGGTGTCGTTATCGGTACCCGGGTAACTTACTGGGTTGTCACTACCAGAAGGTGTTAGGCCGTTAGGAGACGGAGTAACACTGCCTTTATGGTGACCAAATACGCCATCAAAAATAACGTACATACCTTTTGCATGTGCTTTATCAACTAATTCTTTAGCTTGCGCTTTGGTACCAAAATTAGGGTCGATTTCAAAGTAGTTACGAGTAAAGTAGCCTGTTGCATCAAGCTTAGAGCTACCCTCTGAGTCAAAAATTGGGGTCATCCAAATCGCATTCATACCTAGGCTTTGAATGTAATCTAATGAGTCAATGATACCTTGAAGATCACCCTTGTGGTGGCTAGTGCCGTAACCATCGTTATAGTCATGGTTAGAGTCACCATCGATGAACGCTTCGGTCATTACTTGGTAAATACGCAGTTCTTTCGCTTTTTCATAAATAGCTGCATCACACGCATAAGCTTGGTATTCGTAATCTGATGGAGGTGTTGTGCCACCACCATCACCACCACCACCACAGGCACTTAACCCAAATACAACTGCCATTGAGATAGCACTTTTAGACCAATTCATAACTCTTCCTTGCTAGGTACATCTTATATAGCTTGAGTAAATCACAGCGTAGGCCATCTAGATACTTGGTATCGTTTTCAAGTTGATGAAAAATTGACCCAGCTCGCATCTTTGGTTTTATTGAGATCTTTCACAAGATATGAAATCCTTTTCATGTCTTGTTTGTAAATGGACTGTATTTGTTGTAGGGGCAATGCGGTTGGATTAAGGATCTTAAATTTGGCTTTTTCTTCGCTCAAGGTATTATGCTCTAGGGAATAAAGAGGAGAAGTAATGAGCGGTGTAAGAGCGCAGCAAAAAGAAAAGACCCGTAGAGCGATTATTGACGCTGCATTTAGTCAATTGAGTGCTGAGCGCAGTTTATCCAGTTTAAGTTTGCGAGAAGTCGCCCGTGAAGCGGGTATTGCGCCAACGTCTTTTTATCGTCATTTTTCTGATATGGAAGAGCTAGGCTTAACCTTAGTGGATGAAGGGGGACTAACTTTACGCCAACTGATGCGCCAAGCTCGTCAACGGATCATCGCCTCTGGCGGCAGCGTTATTGGCACGTCGGTCGCAACATTTATGGAGTTTGTGTTTAATAATCCGAATATATTTCGCTTATTGCTGCGCGAACGTTCAGGCACTTCACCAGCTTTTCGGGCTGCGGTAGCCAGAGAAATCGCTCATTTCATTGCAGAGTTAACCGATTATCTTGAGCTCCAATACCGCTGCCCGCGAGAGGACGCGCAAATGCAAGCTGAAGCAATGGTTATCTTAGTATTTAACGCAGGCGCTTCAGCGCTTGATTTAGCGGAGCATGATCGTCAGCAGCTATCTCAAAAAACCATTAAACAGTTACGAATCGTAGCCAAAGGTGCGGCTTTATATAACCGCTCTGAAACCCTAAGTTAAGAGGTCGTCAATATGAAAGTAAGAAAATCGCTATTATTACTATCGTTTGTTGCAGGCTTGAGTGGCAATGCGAGTCTTGCTCAGTTTGCTGTAGCAGGATTGAGTTTTTCAATATTTCCTATTATTGCTTTTGTGTTAGCGGTAATGCAGCTCTATCAAATGTACATGCATCAAGACCTCAGTGAAGATTCGCCGATTACTAGCGTGGCGGCATTCTTACTTGGAGCCTTAGGTTATTCAGCCATGTTAAGGGCCGAATTTCCCGATATTGGCAGTAATATCGTATTACTTCTTGTTTGTTTAGCCATTGGACTGTGGTTGATGTTTAAAGTGGGAGGCTTTAAGCGCTAATTGTTTAGTGCTTGCTGCCAAGCTTGGTCGGCAGTGCGTTGATAGCTTTGCCAGTCGCCAGTTAACCAACGCTGGCGACCTCGTTCAGCAAAAAATAAGTGTAACTCGCCGTTAAAAAATTCCCACACTTGGCCGTTAGTGCTAATTAACCCCTCTCCTAGCGACAGGGCATTTGAGCAAAACCCGTTGTATCTCGGGCGATAACGCTCAGGCCCACTGGCAAATTTATCGGCACTTTGCTGACTCGCAAAATACCAGTCGGCCTCATTCCAGCGAACTTTGAAACGGGCCGAGCCTTCAACAATTGTTCTATTTCCGGCCTGAGCGGCGCTATGGTAACTGAGTACATCTGTTCCACCGACCGCTTTATCCCCCCAATAACTGGTACTAACTGGCTCGGCGGTAAAGCTGTTTAAGCTGAATAGTAAGGTAAAGCTAATTATGAATAGGCGGTACATAAGCGGTCCTTGCATTGTGGCTATTATCAACTGTAGACCGATCGGGGCTGGTTGTAATTTCACATTGAAGGAAATCAGCGATTAAGCACCTTAATCGCTGATGGGTTGTTTATCGGCGTTGTAGGTAGACGCCAACCTCAATGTGGTCAGTGTAAGGGAACTGATCAAACAGCGCCCAATGACTAATCTTGTGAGTTTTACTCAGGGTGCTGAGGTTGTCGTATAGAGTATTTGGGTTGCAAGATATGTATACAATGTTGTCGTAGGCTTGCACCATGCCTAAGGTAGCATCGTCTAAACCTGCTCGTGGTGGATCAACTAAAATGGTATTGCATTGGTAGCTGGTTAAATCCACATCGGCTTCTTTTAAGCGGCGAAATTCGCGCTCACCTAACATGGCTTGAGTAAACTCTTCTGCCGACAGACGCAAAATTTTCACGTTATCAATGGCATTGGCTTTGATGTTGTATTGTGCAGCTTCAACCGACGGTTTAGCTATTTCGGTAGCCAGTACTCGATTAAAGTTTTTCGCCAGAGCCAGCGAGAAGTTACCATTACCACAATACAGCTCCAATAAATCACCTTGGCTATTGTTAGTCGCTTGTTGTGCCCATTCCAACATGTGTTGATTTACCACCGCGTTAGGCTGAGTAAAGCTATTCTCAATTTGCTGATAAGTGATCTGCTGTTGATTAACAGTGAGCACTTCATCGACCCGATCTTGCTCCAAACACATTTTCTGTTTACGCGAACGACCAATCAGTTGAATAGAGAACTGCTTACTGAGTTCTTCTTTTAATAGTTTGGCTGCTTCCCGCCATTGTTCATCAATGGCTTTGTGGTAAAGCATGCTCACAATGACTTCGCCGCTCAAAGTCGACAAAAAATCCACTTGAAATAATTTGTAGCGCAATAAGGTATTAGACTTTAATTGCTCAATCAGCAAAGGCATTAGGCGGTTGATAATTTCGCTGGCGGGGGGAAAACTGTCTACTCTAAATTTCTGTTTGGTTTTCTGGTCAAACATAATGTAGTAGAGATCGTCACCTTCGTGCCATATGCGAAATTCGGCACGCATCCGGTAATGTTTAGTTGGAGAACCGAAAATGCTGGGCTCTGGTGGTGAAAACTCAGCAAACTGTTCGCGACGTTTGGCGACTTTCTCGGCCAAGAGATCTTGGTACTGTTCTGGGTAGTATGCAATAGCGCTCATGACCGCTCCTCTAAATCTAGCAAGGAGCGCAATTTAAAGGCGCATCGCGTGCTTGTCCAGTTTATCTACAATAATAGTGATAATATTTCTAAAGTTTTAATTTAACGTGCCGATACGCAGAGACTAGGGTAAATCCATGGGGGCTTTATGAATGAACTAAATGGCTTGGGCAAAACGCCCATTCAACAATATGCTGAGCGTCTATTGCAGCAATCAACACCTTCGATTGCTAAGAGCAATGGCCTTGCTGATGATAAAGCAAGCTTGACCCAGCAGGGCGCGGTGGCCAGCCATGTATTATTGAGTTCAATTGAAAAGCACACCTTATCTATTGCTAACGGGGCGGTGACAATACCTAAGCCTGAACAGCCTAGTATTTTTGACGCTGAAGAAGTCGCCCGCAATGTACTTAACTTTGTGGCTGGTTCGCTAAATAGTGCCAAGCAGTCGGGAATGTCAGACGACAAACTTGAAGAAATGATGGCTCAAGCTCGAAAAGGCATTGATGTTGGTTTTGCTGGGGCTCGTGAAGAGCTTAGCGATGCAGGTATTCTAAATGAAGAATTAGAGAAGGGCATTGATAAAAGCTACGACCTAATTCAAGAAGGTTTAGAGAAAATTGAAGACGGTGATTACGAAATCCAATCAGCGCCTATTTATAATCAATTGGCTATGTCTAATTCTCAATCTGCCAGTATGGAATTAGAAACGGCCGAGGGGGATATCGTCACCATCAGCTATGGCTCTCAATTAGCCGCTAGCTATACAGAAGGGCGCTCATCTATTCAGGCTTCCTTTGCTTCCCAACAACAATTTAGTTTTTCGGTCGAAGGTGACTTAAACGATGATGAGCTAGCCGCGATCGCTGATTTGATTAAACAAGTTGATGAAGTGGGCCAACAGTTCTTCTCTGGCGATTTAGATAAGGCTTTTGATCAAGCCCTTAACATTGGGTTTGATGAGCAACAGTTGGTGGGTTTTGCGGTTAACTTTCAGCAGCAACAGAGTGTTGCGGTTACTCAGGCTTACCAGCAGGCTGCCGACAAGCCAGCGGGTGGTTCAGACTTAGTACCTGATCTCAGTGAGTTCTTATCAGCATGGCAAGATATACAAGCCAAGGTGAGTGCTTTGTTTGCTGAGCCTCAATCTTCTACCGAAGCATTGTTAGCGGGAATATTGCCGATTTCAAGCCCAGCGGAAGAGAAAGACAAGCACGCAGATGTTGAACGCTTCAAAGGCTTCGCTGACAGAATGGCTGAGGCCGTAGCACTGTTTAACAATACCCCTACTAATCAAGCCAGTTCTGCCAACAATATTAGTTAATTTCAAGTTCAGCTAATGCTCGTTGCTTTGTGCTATCAATCATATAAGGGCTAGCTTATAATCTCGCTCGCTGTGGTGCCTAAACGTGTCATGTTTAGGCCTAATAGGGAATCTGGTGAAAATCCAGAACTGTCGCGCAGCGGTAATGAGGAACGAAAGCTCAGGGAGTGACCTTTTCTAAAGATCTCCAGACACTGTTTGAATGACCAAATGGGAAGTCGTAGCCGTAGTACAAATAACCAGCCTCTAAGTCCGAATACCTGCCACAACGCACATGCTAATAAATAGCAAAGTACTACGCGAAGATTAGGAACGATCGATGAACAAGCTTATGTTACTGGCCATTATTACGCCAGCTTTTGGCTATGCCCAAGAAACCCCCCAACAACAACCTACAGTGGTAGTTACCGCCAATAGAATGGAGCAAACTGCCGCTAGTGTTATTGCTCCTCTTACCGTGATCAGCCGTGATGAGATAGCCAGCAGCGGCGCTCAAGATATTGTTGATGTACTGAACCAGCAAGTGGGTATTAGTGTGGTTCGTAGTGGCGGTAAAGGCCAAGCCGAGAGTGTATTTATTCGCGGCTCAAGCTCTGCACAATCTTTGTACCTCATCGATGGTGTACGTATTAACACCGCCACTAGTGGTGGTGCTCAAATGTCATTACTGCCATTAGAATTTGTAGAGCGTATTGAAATTATACGCGGGGCTCGTGCGTCAATCTATGGCGCAGACGCTGTAGGAGGGGTAATCAATATTATTACTCGCCCAGATTTTGGTAGTGAATCACTGGGATTAAAAGCGGCTTTAGGTACGCAAAATAGCGCTAAGCTTGCCGGTCGAGCAACTGGGTTAATCGGTGATAATACTCAATATAATCTTGTGCTTAGTGCGGATCAAAGTGATGGGTATGATATTCGCCCTCAAGACAACCTAAATGAAGATTACGGCTATGAGACGTTTGGTGGTCTATTTAGTGTTGACCATCAATTTAATCAAGCTTGGCGTGGTCGTGTCTTTGCCATTCACAATGACAGTGAATCTGAATACATACAAGGTGCGAAAGCACTCAATAAACACCAACAGACCGTATATGGCGCAAGTATAAACTACGCTGCCAATCAGTGGACCAGTGAACTGGGTTTGAATTATCACCAAGACCGTTCAGACAGTGCCCCAGCGAGTGATTTCAACAATCCTGAACGCTACACGACTGAGCGAAATGCAGCTAATTGGCTGTTGGCTTATCAGCTTGATGAAAACTGGTTATTGCAAGGGGGTCTAGATTATCAGAATGATGATATTTCAGGCTCTAGCTTGGTATACCAACAAGCAAGCCGAGATAACAAGGCGGCACATATTGGCGCCCGAGCAGACTATTTGGTGCATATCTTAGAGGCGAGTGCGCGTTATGACGACAACGAACATTATGGTGACCACACCACCTATAACTTAGGTTGGGCGTGGCAACTACAGTCTGACTTACGTTTCAATGTATTACATGGCACCGCTTTTAGAGCGCCTACTTTTAATGACCTCTATTACCCTGGGAGTGAAAACCCCAATCTTAAAGCTGAAACCTCGACCAACTCAGAGTTTGGTTTTGCTTTAGACTTACTCCGTAGTCAGTGGCAATTTAACGTATTTCGCAATGATGTCGAAAACTTGATTGCTTGGGGCTGTGTAGCTCGCTGTGATAACGATTACAGTGGTACCCCTGACACATGGCCTCTTTGGACGCCGGACAATGTCAGTGATGCGCGTATTCAAGGCATAGAAATTCAAGGTGATTTTTCAACCTCTTGGGTAAATCATCGGGTGATTGTTGAATACCTTGATCCCAAAGACCAAAACACCAACAAGAACTTAATCCGTCGTCCAGAAGAACAAGTGAAGTATAAGGCTGATGTTAGTTGGGCCGACCTACAAGTGGTGGTTGACTTCTTATGGC